>JAKAYS010000104.1 GCA_021826695.1 Acidobacteriota bacterium
GCACTCAATATCCTCAAACAGGACAAATCCTCCAACAGAGGAATCAAGGGAAAACGACTCAACGTCGCTTGGGACCACCCCTACCTCCTGAAATTGCTTGGAATTTGATATGCGTCGGCCCTGGGTTGCTCGGCAGACCAGAGCAGCAACTTCGAGCAGTCCATGCTAGACTGCGATTTTGCTCCTACTCTATGCAATCTGAGATTGCCAAACTCGCGCACCTGCAGGAAGTGGAACAGGAGATTGTCGCGCTCACCGCGCAGAGGGCCACCTACCCGCGCCGCGTCGCAGCACGTGAGGCTGCGTTGCGAGAGACAGGTCGGCAGCTAGAGGAAAATGTCAAAGCGATCGCACATGAAGTGGTAACGCGACGACGACTGGAGTCCGACATCGATGACCTGCGACAGAAGGCGCAGCGCTATCGCGCGCAGTTGGAAGGCGTGCAGAGCGATGGCCAGATGAAAGCGCTGGAGCATCAAATTGCGTTCTGTCGGCAGGAGATCGATCGTCTGGAAGAGGTAGAGTTTGCCAGTCTGGTGCAAACCGAAACACTGGAAGAACAGCAGAGAAAGCTGCACGAGACGCTGGCGAACCTGAAGCTGGCGCTGGCCAACGAGGAAGCGGAAGCCCGGCAGGGGATGGCCCGCGATGAAAAGAAGCAGGCCGAACTTGCACAGGAACGCAGCGCCATGCGGGCCGACATCGAAGCGTCGCTGCTGGCGGAATATGACCGCATCGCCTCATCCCGCAAGACTGCCGTGGCACGCGTGGAAGGGCAACGCTGCTCGGCCTGTCAGATGATGGTCCGGCCCCAGCGCTGGAATGAGATTCGACAGGGCGCGGCGCATTTCTGCGAGTCCTGCGGACGCTTTCTCCACTACGATCCGGCGGTGGATTTGACGGACGCCATGCATCTGCCAGCCACGACGAAAAAGCCAGTCGGTCTGGCAAAGTCTACCCCCCATTCCCATGCTGCAGCCGCGGGGTTCGACCATCCCCCGCGGGAGGATTGATCCCCTCTACCATGCAACGGATCGCAGTGGACATGGACGAAGTGATGGCGGACGCGCTGGGCGAGTTGCTGGCGCGGTACAACCGCGACAACGGTACATCGTTGCAGAAGTCGGACATCGCCGGTAAATGGCTTTGGCAGGTGCTTCCCCCATCCGGACAAAAGCAGATCGATGCTTATTTACAGAACAAAGACTTTTTTGAAGACCTTCCGGTGTTCCCAGACAGCCAGGAGGTCCTGCAACAGCTCAGCCAATGTTACGAAGTTTTCATTGCCACGGCAGCCATGGCATTTCCCAACTCCTTCGGCGCGAAATATCGATGGCTGCGCCGTCACTTTCCATTTCTCGATCCGCGACATTTTGTTTTTTGCGGAGACAAAAGCATACTGAACGCCGAGTTTCTGATCGACGATATGCCCTACAATCTGGAAGCGTTTCGTGGCGAGGGCATCCTGTTTACTTCGCCCCACAATCTGAAAATCCAGGGGTTTCGTCGCGTCGATACCTGGCAGGACATTGCGAAGATATTTCTTAAGTAAAGATGTCTTCAACTGGGCCCAGATCCTGTTTTTATCTTTGGCCCGAAAAAAATCATTATCGAAGCGCGACCGAATGTGTCTTCAATGGATGCTTCGGCGGGCTTTTCATGGGCCGATTTTTGCTCGAACTGACTGACTCGTTCTCCCGCTTCTCGTTTCCATGCTTCTCACCGGCAGCGCTTGCTCCGCTGCGCATTGCTCCAGCCATCGATGAGCCAAGCGGGCGAAGGTACATGGAGGGTTGCGGCATCACAGTCTGATGCTGGGTGACGATGATGGCGGAAGATGGCTCCTTACCACCACAGCGGTAACTGTGCGGAGTGCTGGCGTCGAAGTAGACGGAATCTCCCGGTTCCAGAATATGGGCCTCGGCCCCATGACGAATGTCCATCTGCCCGCTCAGTACATACAGGAATTCAAAGCCTGCGTGGACGTGCGAGCGTACTTCGACGTTTTTCTTGAGCGGAATAAATTCGGCAAGATAGGGGTCGAGTGTGCGGTCTGGAACCAGGTAGCCCAGGCTTTCAAAAAAATAGGTCGGATCGCTCACGCCCGTCTGAGGCAGTCGGACGCGCTCCTGTTTCTTGTGGACACGAAATAGCGTATGCGGTTCGGGATCGAAGAAATAGGAGAGGTCCTTGTTGAATACCATGGCAATCCGAGCCAGATTGCGCAAGGTCGGCACTACACGCCCGGTTTCCAGTTGCGATAGGAAACTTGCAGACAGGCCAGTGTGTTTCCCCATCTCGACCAGGCCCATGGACTTTTTCAGTCGCAGGCGTTTGATGCGTTCCCCAATTTTCTTTTCGCCGATAAAAGACTCCGCGGATGTTGGATCGATTTGTTTGGTCGATGGGGCGTGGCCTTCCATGACGTTTCTCCTAAGTCTATTAGATGCCAGGCCCAATATTTTGTGTTGATAAAACTGAAACAGTTTTATGGTGTATCAATAAAAACTCTTTAAATTGAAGTGTCGACACAACGCTAAGTGCTGTCCTTGGAACAAATGGCATCCAACTGTGTTCATGCGGGACGATATCGCCTGATTGAACTCGACTTTCAGCATTTGCGGAACCTTAAGGAACAATGGAAATTTTCCCTCAAATGCTTATCTCCGGCGCCTCCGGGCTGGTCGGGAGTGCCTTGCTGAATCATTTTGCAGGGCAAGGGCTGCCGTGCTCCACACTCGTGCGTCGTGTTCCCGAACCCGCCTCCTCAGCCTATTTCTGGGACCCCTATCACTTTGAATTTCGAGAGGGAATGCGGCGTCTCAACGGAATTCGCGCCGCGATCCACTTGTCTGGCGACAACGTGAGTGAGGGTCGCTGGACGCAAAAGAAAAAGATGCGCATCCGCCAAAGCCGAGTAAGCACGACGCAGGCCCTGGTGGAATTGCTCGCCTGCCTGGAGCAGCGCCCGGAGGTGCTGATTTGTGCCTCTGCGGTGGGCTATTACGGAAACCGTGGTGAAGAAGTTTTGGCGGAGTCGGCCGCGCCAGGCGATGGATTTTTGTCCCAGGTTTGCCAGGAGTGGGAAGCGGCAGCCGAAGCAGCGACAAGTCTCGGCATCCGTGTGGTGTATCTGCGTTTTGGCATTGTGTTGGCCTCTGCCGGAGGAGCATTGCGGAAAATGCTTCCAGTATTTCGTCTGGGAATGGGGGGCGCTCTGGGCAACGGTCGGCAGTGGATGAGCTGGATCTCTCTCCCGGATGTCGTGCGTGTAGTGGAATTCTGTATCAATCAGCCGGAGATACAGGGAGCCGTCAATGTGGTGGCAAATCCCGTGACCAATGCAGAGTTTACGCATACGCTGGCGCGCCATCTGCATCGTCCAGCGTTGATTCCGGTCCCTGCAACGGTATTACGGCTGGCCTTCGGAGAGATGGCGGATGCCGCGCTGCTGGCAAGCACGCGCGCGATTCCCGCCAGGCTGCTGCAAGCGGGCTTTGTCTTCGAGCACCCTACGCTGCCAGAAGCCTTTCAGTCGGTTTTGCCCTCATAGGCGCGTGCTTTGGTGGGGGCCATTCGCGATGCAAGCCTGCCATCGTCCACAATTCTGCTAGGCTGAAAATCGCATGGGTATCTTTCTTCAGCAAGGGTTGAATCCTTTTCGACGTCTCAATAAGGCCAGTTTCCTCAACTCCATATGCTGCATTTCCATTGTTTTTTCGGGTGCGATTTTCCCGATTGGATGTGGCATGGCAGCCGCGCCGCAGCCGCCGTCTCTCAACCTGCCGAAGCCCGTCAATGACCTTGCGGCGACACGCGCCGGAAACCAGGTGAGTCTGCACTGGAATACCCCCAAAGAAAATACTGACAAACTGAAGATTCGCGGGCCGGTACAATTTCGGATTTGCCGCCAGGACAAGACTTCTCCCTGCCAGACGATTGCGACAGTTTCAGAACAGCCGGGCAAGCTGGCGGACTACACTGACGTTTTGCCGCTGGCGCTCGTCCGTGGGCCGCTCCGCAAGATCACGTATCAGATTCTTGGAATTAACAAACATGGCCGCAGCGCCGGGCCGTCCAATGGCGCCGCAGTCCTGGCGGGAGAAGCGCCGCCGCCGATTCTGGATCTTTCCGCAACCGTGTTGGAGCGTGGCGTTGTCCTGCACTGGCTGCCTGTTGCTGGCTTGCCTGCGGATACGCACATCCAGTTGGTGCGCACACTACTGACACCACAGACCCCGAAGAGCAATCAGCAGACAAAGTCGGTAAATCCAGTTCCCGCCCCGACCGAGCCGACTGAGCGGACGCTGCTGGTGAACCTGTCGTCAACCACATCTGACCCAGGTACAGCGCTCGATACCAGCGCGGAGTTCGGCCAAACGTACCGTTACGTGGCGAGCCGCATCACGGAGTACAAGATCGACAAACAGGTTTTGCAGGTTGCCAGTCCTCCCAGTGCGCCGGTTACGATCCTTACGCGCGACACATTTCCTCCCAGTGCGCCGACGGGTCTGGCTGCCGTGCCAGTCTCGGCAGCAATCAATGGCGGCGAGCCGGAAGTCGATCTCTCGTGGTCTTCCAATACTGAGCCGGACCTGGCGCAATACCGTGTGTATCGTCGAGACGTAGCTGCAAATGGTTCAGTCGCAGCAAGCAAACAGCGGATCGCGCCGGAGAACGCCACGGAATTGGTCATGTCGCCAGCCTTCCAGGATACGCATGTCCAGGCCGGCCATACCTATGCGTATTCCGTGACGGCGGTCGATAACGCGGGCAACGAAAGCGCGGAATCGAAAGCGGTCGAAGTGACGGTTCCGACCTCGTAAAGGGAGTAGACCGGATGCTGGAGGTTGCGCGGGATTGTTGTTCGTCCGCACCCTTTGCGGTGAATCTACAAAGGATGGGGCAACTTCGAACCGAGCAAACTATCCCATGTTCCCTGTCATGCGATCCGGATAGGCAACAGCTCAACCTCCTCGCCGATGGATAATATGACAAGACAGGAGAACCGCTGTGCAGTATTGTCGCTTTCAGACGGAAGATGGGCCGCAGTATGGTGAGCTGGGACAACGCAAGGGTGAGCTATGGATGGAGCGCGTCATTGCTCCGCCGCCGGAGGACTGGACGGTCATGCGCCTGGACAAAAAACTTCCCGCGCGGCCTTTCAGCCAGCTCTCACTCCTTGCGCCGGTCACGCCGTCGAAGATCGTCTGCATTGGCCGCAACTATCGCGACCATGCGGCGGAGCTGGGCAATGACGTCCCGAAAGAGCCGCTGCTGTTTCTGAAAGCTCCATCTGCGCTGCTTGCGCCGGGCGCGACGATTCGCATTCCAGCCATCTCGAAACGTGTTGACTTTGAAGGCGAACTCGGCGTTGTGATAGCGCGCAGATGTTACAAGCTGAAGCCCGACGAAGATGTGCGGCGTTACATCCGGGGCTACGTGATCGTGAACGATGTGACGGCCCGCGACCTGCAAAAGTCCGACGGGCAGTGGTCTCGCGCGAAAGGCTTCGATACGTTCTGTCCAGTCGGTCCGATTGTTTCCGACGCCATAGACCCGACGAATGCAGGAGTAAGCGTCACGACGCGCTTGAATGGCGAAGTGAAACAACATGGCTCGACCAAAGATTTGCTCTTCGATATCGCGACCCTGCTGCGTTATATCTCCGCTGCGATGACGTTGAATCCCGGCGACTTGATTGCTACGGGCACGCCCGCGGGGGTGGGGCCGATGCAGCCCGGAGATGTGGTGGAGGTCGAAATCGAAGGGCTGGGGAAACTCACCAATTCTGTCGCCGGAGAATGACGATTATTTCCCACCCTTCGCAAAAAAAATAAAAACGCAAAGGATGGCGCACCCGGCTTCCACGTCGAACTAGAGAGAGGATTCTTTCATGGAATCCATGAGATGCGAATGATACGTCGGCCTAGCCGTTTCGCGTTTTCTGCAAATTGCGATGCAACGGAGCTAAACTGGTGAGTGGACAAAGACGTGCCTGCACGTCTAATACAAAATAGGCTGCTCCGTATGCCGATTTTCCTATAGAGAATTTACAAGTACCAGCCAGGAGGAATTATGTCGAAAACACAGCTTGAACAACTTCGCGAGATGACCGTGATTGTGTCCGATACTGGGGAGATTCAGGAAATCGAAAAGGTCAAGCCACAGGATTCCACTACGAACCCTTCGCTAATAACGTCGGCGACGCAAATGCCGCAATATCAGCCGATTATGGATGGGGTCCTGCTGGAAGCCAGGAAGAAACTGGGCAGCCACGCCAAGGACAAGGAGGTCGCGAACTTGGCCTTCAAACATCTGGCCGTGGAGTTTGGAAAGCGCATTTTGAAGATCATTCCGGGGCGTGTATCGACGGAAGTGGATGCGCGTCTGTCCTATGACACTGAGGCGTCCATCCAGCAGGCGCGGGAAATCATCCAGCAATATGAAGAAGGCGGCGTGTCGCGGGAACGCGTACTCATTAAGCTCGCCTCCACATGGGAAGGCATTCGTGCGGCGGAGATTCTGGAAAAAGAAGGCATCCACTGCAATATGACGCTGCTGTTCGGCATGCACCAGGCGGTGGCGAGCGCGGAGGCGGGGGCAACACTGATTTCGCCTTTTGTCGGACGCATTCTGGACTGGTACAAGAAAGATACCGGCAAAGACTATGTCGGCGCCGATGATCCAGGCGTGCAATCGGTGACGAAAATCTATAACTACTTCAAGAAATTCGGCTACAAAACTGTGGTGATGGGCGCTAGCTTCCGCAATATCGGCGAGATCCAACAACTGGCCGGATGCGATTTGCTTACTATTTCCCCAAAGCTGATTGAAGAACTGGACTCGAAGCACGACGAGCTTCCCCGCAAACTCGATCCCGCCAAGGCGAAAGCTATGCAGATCGAAAAGCTGACGGTCGACAAGCAGACCTTCGACAAGATGCACGCCGCCGACCGCATGGCGCACGACAAGTTGAAGGAAGGCATCGAAGGCTTCAGCGCCGCGCTTGAAAATCTGGAAAAGATACTGGCGAAACGGCTGACGGAACTGGGCGCGGGCAAGCAGGAGACGGTCGGCGCTGCGCGATAGTCAAGCCTCCTCTGCCCCACCTCTTTTGCTACGCAAGCAGTGCGGCGCTCCGGCGGATCCTGTGTCCGCGGGAGTTTCGCACTGCTGAACCTACCCAGATAGGTTTACGTGGCATTTGAAAGATACGTTGACAGACAGTTCGCAGCGGTCCGCTGCCAACCCCCTCGCAGTCGAGCACATAGAGTGCTAACGAAATGCATTCCAAATGCACATTTTTGTAGGCATTCTGCAAGAAAATTTCGTACAGTACCTACAAAGTTCAGAGAGCCGAGATGGCAGAAAGTGAGATCGCCAGCTCAGTGTCTTTATCCTATGCATACCGAGAGATGGACCATGCAGGTTGGTTGCACGAACAGAAACCGCAGAGAACAGGAGCTATGCCATGTCGCAGAATGGAATGACTCAGGAGAACCCTCTACGCACGCTGTTTGAGGAAATTGTATTCGGCTGTTACAGCCAGACGCCCGAACTGAACGATGCCGAGATTGCCAGCTATGTTGCTGGCATTCTGACCGACTTTGCGGAAACAGAGCATCTCTATCGCATCCGCGATCAACGCGGTCGCCCGCTACACGATGTGAGTGAAATGCTCGTTGCCTCCGACCCGGTGTATGGAGAGGCCTATTCCTTCCCGCGAGAACGCGAGGTGCGCAAGCACATTGGCGACTTCAGTCTTTTCTTTGCAGGCATGTTTCCCATGTATGCTCAATGGGACCGTCGCAGTCCGCATGAAAGCCTACAGGCGCTGCAACGCGCGGGCAAAGAGAGCTACTACATCGTTTCTCAATTCAATATCTTTGAGTTTGAACAGGAAGCGCCGCTATTTGCGCGGTTGGCGGAGACCTTCGACGCCTGCGCCCATGGGCTGACGCAGGTCAGGAAGGAACTGGACCGTCGCAAAATTTTGCCCCACAGCACTCCACCCGCCAAGCCAAAATTGCTGATGTAACAACGGATGCGGATTTGAGGCACGCAGCGATCGCTACAAAATGTAGCGCGACAGGTCCTGGTCCTTCACAATCGAGGCGACCATGTGCTTCACGTAGTTTGCATCGATTGCGATCACTTTTTCCGGACCTGTGAGTCCCGCGCGTTCCACCAGCGGAATCGTTGCGGAGGGCTTATAAGTCGAGCCGATCTCTGCGCTGGCTGCTAAAGAAACGGGCGCGTCCGTCATTTCTTCTGGAGAGGCGCTGTCAGCATTTCTTGCGTGCTTGGCCGTGTTCTGCTTGGCCAGGTCCGGCGCATCGAAGCTGATCTCGTCCAGTACGCGCTCCATAATGGTGTGCAGCCGGCGAGCGCCGATATTTTCTGTCGACTCGTTCACGCGAAACGCAAAGTTGGCAATCTCCGCCAGGGATTCCGGCGAAAACTCCAGCTTCAGACCTTCGGTTTCCAGCAGCGCTGTACATTGTTTGACCAGCGACGACTTCGGCTCCGTAAGAATTTTAATGAAATCTTCGACGGTCAGCGATTGCAGTTCGACGCGAATGGGGAAGCGGCCCTGTAGCTCGGGAATCAGATCGCTGGGCTTGGAAACATGGAACGCTCCGGCGGCGATGAACAGAATATGGTCCGTGCTGACCATGCCGTAGCGCGTGTTGACCGTGGTCCCTTCCACGATGGGGAGAATGTCGCGCTGCACGCCTTCGCGCGAAACATCGGGGCCATGGGCGCCTTCGCGACCCGCGATTTTGTCGATCTCGTCCAGGAAAATGATGCCGGAGTTCTCCACGCGTTCGACCGCGATGCGAGTCACCTGGTCCATATCGATCAGGCGCTGTTCTTCTTCCTGCACCAGATACTCGAACGCCTCGGCGACCTTCATCTTGCGCTTCTTGGTGCGCTGCCCGAAGAGGTTGGGCAGAATATCTTTCAGGTTGATGTCCATCTCCTCCATGCCCTGGTTGGAGATGATTTCAAGCGAAGGAGTATTGCGCTCGCGGACATCGATTTCGACCATGCGTTCATCCAGCTTGCCTTCGCGGAACTGGACGCGCAGCTTCTCCCGGGTGCGCTGGTGCGATTCGCTGGTAGTGCTGGAACTCGCCGCAGGACTGGGAAACGTAAGGGTCTTGTCGTTCGCTTCCATGGCAGCGGGTGGGTGTACAGGAGCAGGCGCAGCCGCTGGGTTGGAGCCGGGCAGCAGCAGATCCAACAGGCGGTCTTCTGCGTTCAACTCTGCCTTGTCCTCAACTTCTTCCAGCTTTTCCTCGCGCAGCATATCGACGGCAATCTCCACCAAGTCGCGAATCATCGACTCGACATCGCGCCCGACATAACCGACCTCAGTAAATTTGGAAGCTTCGACTTTTAGGAATGGGGAGTTGGTCAGCTTCGCCAGCCGTCGCGCGATCTCCGTTTTGCCAACGCCGGTGGGCCCAATCATGATGATGTTTTTGGGCATGATGTCTTCCGCCAGTTCCGGGGCGAGCTTCTGGCGGCGCATCCTGTTCCGTAAGGCGATGGCAACTGCGCGCTTGGCGGCATGTTGGCCGACAACGTACTTGTCCAGCTCCGCGACGATTTCGCGCGGCGTCATTTCATCCAGCGAGAGTGCCTGGTCTTCTTCAATACCCGGAAGATAAATTGCCACATCCACTCCTTACGTCTGTGCCGGAGGCTTGACAGTATCCGGGCCAGTACGGCCTACAGTTCTTCTATGGTGATTTGATCGTTCGTATAAATGCAGATTTTCCCCGCAATACGCAGCGACTTCTCCGCGATTGCCCGCGCGGGCAATTCCGTATTCTGCATCAATGCGCGCGCCGAAGCCAGTGCATACGACCCACCGCTGCCGATGGCAATGACACCCTCATCCGGCTCGATCACGTCGCCCGCGCCGCTGATGAGATACGTCTGCTGCAGGTCCGCCACCACGAGCAGGGCTTCCAGGTTACGCAACATTTTGTCCGTCCGCCAGTCCTTTGCAAGCTCCACGGCGGAGCGGCCCAGGTTGCCCGCATATTGTTCCAGTTTCGCCTCAAACCGGCTGAAGAGCGAAAATGCATCGGCGGTAGAACCGGCGAAGCCCGCCAATACTTTTTCCTGATACAGGCGGCGAATCTTGCGGGCGGAATGCTTGATGACGCTGTCGCCGAGCGTGACCTGACCGTCCGCCGCCATAACGACACGTCCTTCGCGACGGACGCAGAGCACCGTTGTAGACCGAATGCGAGGGTGACTGGAGGTCTTGCGGCGACTGGAAACGGAAGAACCTGATGGAGGAACTGGCGTATCAGGGTGCAAATATATGTCGGACATCGTCACATACGATTATAAGACAATTGTTTTCTTCTATTGATGGGAAGAAGTACGCGGTTGACCCGCAATTCGGCTATGCTGCAAAGTAGCTCGCATTTCGACGGGTACAAGATGAAGCCCTGGGCAACGCACCCCATTCCTGTCCTAGCTGGCACTGCCGCCTCACTGGCGGCGCTGGCCGGTGCTGCATATTGGTGGGTGCGCGCGCATCGCAAGTCCGCAACAGAGATTGAGCGGGAACGTCGAGGCTATTTGGTACGGAATGGACGCATTCTGGATGGCACTATTCTCGACTGGACGGAGCAGCCCGATACTGGGGATCTATGGACGCTGCATTATCGTTATGAGATTGCCGGCGCCACGTATCAATGCGCTCAGGACCTTTCGTATCTAAAAGATATGATCCATATCGATGCCTCCTGCCTGGGCATGCCTGTCTCCGTTCGATATGACCCGAAAAACCCAGCCAACAGCATCATTCTTGCGGAAACATGGAGCGGGCTGCATCAGGGTCCCTCCGGTGGAAGCGCAGCTTCTTAAGCAACACTTCGAGAGCCCGCGCACCTTTTTGCACTAAACTGTGGTCATGCATTTCCACGGGCCAGCCACCGACCAGACGAAGCGCGTTCTGCGCATTTCTCTCGTGCTGACCTTTTGCTACATTCTGCTCACGTTCTTTGTTGGCTTGCGCGCGCACAGCCTCGCCTTGTTGTCGGAAGCGGGACATAACACCTCCGATTTTCTTGCGTTGCTGCTCTCGTTTGTGGCTGTCTACTTTCATGCGCGCCCCGCAACCGACAAGAAAACTTTCGGCTATCGCCGCGCTGGCGTGCTGGCGGCGTTCGTAAATGCAATTGCGCTTATCGGCATAGCCGGGTGGCTGTTCGTCGAGGCAATCGAGCGGTTGTTACATCCCCTTACCGTGGCGCCACATTTGATGATCTGGACGGCTGCCGTCGGCGTGCTGATGAATGGCATTCTGGCGTGGATGCTGTCGCGTGTTGGCGATGACGTGAATATTCGCGGGGCATTCATTCACATGCTGGGCGATACGCTTTCGACGGCGGCAGTGATTGCCGGTGGCGTCGCCATCGCGCTGACCGGGATGCAGTGGGTGGACCCGGTGCTGTCGCTGATCATCGCCGGAATCATCTTCTGGTCTTCTCTTTCGATCGTGCGCGAGACGCTGAACGTTCTGCTGGAAGGGACGCCGGAAAATCTTTCGATCACCGACATTCGCCGCGCGATGCAGGCTGTGGCTGGTGTTTGCGGCGTGCATGACCTGCATGTTTGGAGCCTCGGTTCGCACCTGCACGCGCTTGCCAGCCACGTGACGATCTCCGATATCCCACCATCGGAAAGCCGCCGCATCCTCGCCGACCTAAATCGCGAGTTGCGAGAGCACTTTCAGATTCATCACACAACGATCCAATTTGAAAAGCGCGATGAGGCTGGCTGCGAAGTCGAGGACGGATGCCTGCCGTCAGGGGATGCTGGTTTGACAAGCGAGCACGCACACAGCCATGGAGCGCACCACTCGCATTAAGAGGATTTATTGAAGTTCGATGCGGCTTCGAAAGGGAGATACCCTTGACCCGATGGGTTTACGGTAGCAAGATCGAGCCACTCTACCCCTGAAAACTTGAAGGAACGAGGAGCCAATGTATAAAGCAGAAACCCTCTGTGCCAACATCAGTGAGACAAGTAGCCCCTCTTGGAGAGCTTTACTCCAGAGGAAAGCGAAGATCGCCTATACGCCCTCGTCTCTGAGTACCTAACCCGTGACAATCTCCAGGCTCTTCCGGCGAGCCAGCGCTCCCTGATGATGCTGGTTGGGATGTTCCTGTATTTCGTTCCAACGAGCAACTACGCTGCCCAAACGGCGATCGCAAAAAGAACCTTTGGAGATTCCGTTCCCTATGAAGCCTACATTGCATTGAAGACGGTCCGGAACTCGGTCGTTCCATGGCTAGCATCGCAAACGGATTTGCTGGCAGAAGATTGGAAAACAGTCGAATAAATCAATCGCCCCAAGTTTTCAGAGCGCGAGTCGCTGCTTATGTTCTGGAGGCGGCGCGATTCCGCCAGCTCTCACTTTCTAGTGTAGTCCGCCACACAGATGGTCATTTATTCAGGACCGCCCGAGCGCGTGTGACCTTTTCCAGGATGTCCGTGGCTTTGGCGGTCCAGATGAAGG
>JAKAYS010000105.1 GCA_021826695.1 Acidobacteriota bacterium
TCTCGTTTTCCCGGGTAAATTCCCGCATGAAAACCGCGTTTGCGTAATTGTGCCACCAGCATTTGCGCATCTTTGCGGTTTCCAATTGCGCCCACCTGCACCATGTAGCGCGAAGCTCCAGTGCTGCCAGATACAGCCGCATTCGTGCGCGCTATGGGTGCATTCACCTTGCTTACGTTCATAGATGCAGCGGGCTTCTGGATATTTTGCGTCACAGCAACCTGCTTCACGATTTCGTGGAGCGGCTGCTGGATCGGGTTGCTGCCATATTGGCCATCGCTATTGCTCATCGGATACGTTGGGCGTGCCAACGATGGGCTGCTCAACATCGGCTTGGCAGGATTGCTGGAAGATACCTGCGATTGGTGTTTCTCCGTCGGTCTGGGGGGAGCAGGCATAGCAGACGATGCTGTGTATGTTGTCGCCCTGGTAATTCCACCTCGACCGAAGGAGTATCCAAGGCCAAAAAAAACAGCGGTGATCAACGATGCGGCAAAGAAGATCGTCAAAATCGTGCCGATACTCCAATGCGCCTCGGATGCATCGAGACCATCCAACTTTTCTTCCCAGATGGCCGTCATTGCTAGACACCCTCACCGGATTTTGGCTGCATGTCTTTGGTAACGTGTTGCAGCAGTGTCACCAACTCCATCGGAAGCGGAAAGATGATGGTGGTGTTTTTCTCTGTGCCGATCTCGCTCAGCGTTTGCAGATAGCGCAGTTGCATGGTGATGGGCTGCTGGGCCAGCAGAGTTGCTGCATCCAGCAGACGTTGTGCGGCGTTGAATTCGCCTTCGGCATTGATGACCTTGGCCCGCTTGTCCCGCTCCGCTTCCGCCTGTCTGGCCATGGCGCGCAGCATAGACTCGGGCAGATCGACCTGCTTCACTTCCACGCTGACCACTTTCAATCCATAGGGCGATGTGTGCTGATCGATGATGGTCTGGATCTTCAGATTCAACTTCTCGCGATGGGCCAGCAATTCATCCAGTTCGACCTCGCCCAGGACCGACCGCAACGTGGTCTGCGCAAATTGGGAGGTCTGATACACGTAATTTGTGACCTCAACGACAGCTTTCGCGGCATCGATGACGCGCAGCGTAATGACCGCATTCACCTTCAACGTGACGTTATCGCGGGTGATGATGTCCTGCGCGGGCACTTCCATTGCCTCCTGGCGCAGAGAGATGCGCACCATCTGATCGAACGGGCGAAATACCAGGACCACGCCCGGACCTTTTGGAGAACTCAGCAGCCTGCCCAGTCGAAAAATAACGCCGCGCTCATACTCTTTCAAAATCTTGATGGAACTGAAGATATAAAAAGCGACAATGACGACAATCGCCAAAACGGTTGTAGATGGCATAGGAACTCTCCGGCGGCAGGAAATGCTTGCCATACGATGTATAGCATGAGCTGCGTTACTAAAAGCGGAAAAGCTCGTTTAGGAACCTTTCTGGTCACGTTCCACTTGTAACAAAAGCCCGTTGCGGCCGCGCACTCGGACGGCCTCGCCTACAGCAACTGTCGTATTGGCACGGGCCTGCCAGATCTCTCCACGTACCAGCACCTGTCCGTCAGGATTGAGCGCGGTCTGCGCTATCGCCAGGCTGCCGAACAGGGACTCATTTCCGGTCTGTACTTTGTTGCGTCGCGCGCGTACCGCAATCGTAGCCAGAAAAATAGTAATCGCGCCGAAGCCGATACCAGCCCCCAGTGCGGTGCCGAGATGCACGCGCAATTCGGGGATCGGCCCATTGACCAGAGTGAGCAGGCCAAAGACGAGACAGGCAATCCCAGCCAGTCCCAGCAGGCCATGCGTTACAAACTTGATATCCAGCACGAACAGCACCAGCGCCGCAATGAGAAAACCGACCGCAGTGTACTCCAACGGCAGCAGGTTCAAGGCGAACAGCGATATCAGCACCAGCAGCGTTCCCAGCGCGCCCGGGACAATCGTGCCCGGCGCATTGAATTCCATATAAATCAACAGACCGCCCATGATAAGCAGCAGCACGGCAAGGTTGGGGTCCGTCAACGCACCGAGAATTTTTTCGCGCGTGCTCGGCGACATCGCTTCCACGTTCGCATTCTGCGTATGCAGAATCTGCTTGCCGCCATTGAAACGCGTGATCGTCATGCCATCCAAATGATCCAGGAGCGCGGCGACATTCGGTGAAATGGTGTCGATCAGATGCAGTTTGAGCGCTTCCTGATCGGTGTAGGATTTTGAGTTTCGCACAGCATCTTCAGCAGCCTGCACATTCCGTCCTCTGCGCGAGACGTAGGAGCGCAAAAACGCCGCAGCATCATTCTCGATTTTTACCTTCAGAATCGGGTCCATCTTCTGCCCCTCCAGAATCGGATGAGATGCGCCGGTGTTAGTGCCGGGCGCCATGGCTGCGATGTCTGCGGATTCCAGAATAAAAAATCCCGCGGAAGCCGCGCGACTCCCGGAAGGCGCTACGTAAACGATGACAGGAACTTCCGACTGCTCAATGGAAGTCACAATTTCGCGGGTGGAATCGAGCAGTCCACCGGGCGTTCCCAGTTCCACGACTACGGCCTGCGCGTGGATCTGGGCGGCATGGTCCAGTCCCCGCTGCAAAAAGGCAGCGCTGATGGGCTGGATCGTGTCATGCAGCGGCACTTCTACCACGATTGGTCGCGACGGCGCGGCCTGCACGGAAGAAAAAAACATTAGAAAAATAATGCCAACGGACATCAAGGAGCAAGCAAACCAGGCTGGCACGGCTACAAAGCAAATACTCCAGATGCCGTTTTTATTTGCTGTATGCATGACGCCGCGCCTCCACGCGTTCTTATTTTCCCAGTTGAGACTGGATCGCCTGCTGAATGCCCCTGGCCGCACTGTTCTTTGGATCGATCTGCAAAGCATGTTCTACATTTTGCTGTGCGATCGGCAGAGAATGCTGCGCCAGCGCAAGACGCGCCAGCACCAGATAGGCTGCTACATTGGGCTGGATATTGATAGACTGGTTCGCTTCCTGCTGCGCCATAGTCGGACTCCCCACATACTCATGGACCTGCGCCAGACCTGCAAACGCAGCCGCGCTTTTGGGGTCCGAAGCAAGCGCAAGCTGAAACTCACGCTGGGCCTCCAGCAGCAGGCCGTCGTTCACATAAGCATTCCCCTGCTGGCAGAGTAGCGTGGCCCGCGCATCCGGCACCATGGAATGCAGCTTCATCGCATTCATCTGCTCCATGGCAAAGGCGGCCTGGCGAAATGCGCTCTCATCGTAGGACCGAGCGATGCGTTCCAGCGGTTCGTAGTCCGGGCTGGTCGCAGAAGCGCCAGCAGTTGCAGAAGAAGAAGCTCCAGAAGCAGGGGTATTCGTCTCAGGCTTGTCGATGGAAGACTTGTCGATGGAAGGCGTGCTCGCCGCGGGTGCTTTGACTGTCGACACATTTTTCTGGGTCGCCGACACTGGCTCCGCAGCGACTGCGATCGGTCCATCTTTGAGCATGATCAAGTTCTTCCGCAAACCCTGCGCTTCCTCATCCTGTGGACGCAGCACAAGGCTCTGCGAAATAGATTTCAACGCTGCTGTGTAATTTTTGGTGCGCCGTTCGGAGACAGCCAAATTGAACCAGTAATCTGGGTTCTGAGGATTCAGTTGGACCACGCGCTGGAACAATGCCGTGCCATTCTGTCCACGCCGGTTGATGGCGATCCCTTCATTATTTAGAACTTCCGGCATGGGCAACACGGAAGCGATCGATGAAAATTCCGTCTGGGCCTTTGCATAGTTGCCGGTGTAGAGATAGCTGAGGCCAGCATAGAATTGTGCTTCCAGAGCGTATCGGCTTCCCATCGGCACTTTGCTGAGCGGCACAACTGCCTGCTCGTATTGCTGGTTGGCGAAATATGCCTTGCCAAGCTCTAGCCATGCCTGCGTGTAATTTGGGCTAAGTTGCACGGCCTTGGTCAGATGACTGATCCGCTCCTCGATGCCCGGCTCCACCTCGCCACGGATGTAGTTCTCGAAGGCATCCAGGCGCAACCCCTGGCTGGCGGCAAGGAATGTCTGCTCATCCAGATGCAACGAGGGTTCGATCTGCATGGCGACCTTCCACGCCAACTCGTTTTCAAGGGGAATCAACTGGTCCAGATTTCCTTTTACTTCAAGCATCGCTTCCATGCGCGGGCCATACATCTCCAACACTCTCGCAGTAGCTGTGATCTGGCCGCTCGCTACGCTATAGTTTCCGAAGATGACGTAGTCGGCATCCAGTGTTTGCGCTATGCGATACGTGGTTGCCTGCGTTGGATGAAAGTCGGAAGGTAGACCCAGATGCTTCAAAGCGTAGCGGCGATCTTCCCGATGGATGGTCAAAAAGCCAGCCGACGTAAGCCGTTGGTTCATGATGTCCGGGAAGGAGGAGCCAATCCAGTCCAACCCAGGCTGGGCCGAGTTATTTTCAAACGGCTGTACCCAGACCAGGTGGCCATCCCAGCCAAGTCCAGATGCTGGCGCTGATTGTGCCAGAGATGGCAACGTACTCAGCGCCATCCAGCTCGCAAGGGCGAGCCACCGGAAGGCAAAGATAAAGAAAACACGAAAACAGCTATGAAATTTGCACTGCATCACGACACTGGTGATTATAGAAGCCTGCCGCTGGAATTCCTGTTGGCGTCCCTCAGAAGCTGTCCGAAAACTGCCTAAGCCTCAGACAAGTACGCGATATGAAGATCGATAAGCGCCCAAGATTGTTGGTGGAAAAATTTGATCCAGCCTCGAAGGGCCAGAGGCACAGGGCACCATGCTCACTAAGGAAATCCTGGATTGCAGAATGGAGCAGGCCGCTTCCGCAGTGGCCATCATCGATGCCTGTGATGGCTGCCACCCAGGGCCACTTCTTAAGAACACATGCGGATTTATGCTTCAACGGGCAGAGTGTCGATCTTTGACTTGGAAACATAGCTTGCCATTGCCTGCGCCAATTGCGAGTCTACTTCGTCGGCTATGGCCATCACGTCCACTAACAGCAGGCTGAAGTCCACCTTATGAAGGTTATTTTGCAAGGTCTGGAAGATGCTGACTTGCAGCATGCGCGATTCCTCGACCATCATGGAGGCGCTGTAACCTTGCTCGCGACGCAGCAGCCCATGCTCAGCAGCCGCTGGTGACGCAAGCGCGCGCGAGCCCAATGGGAGTGGGTGGCGAAGGCGAAACACCAGGTCGCGGAACAACTGCGGCAAATGCGCGCAGCGTTTTTTTTCATCCAGGTGGACAGTAATGACGCTCGGCTCCATCTCGACAAGCAAAAACCACTCGTCGATGGTGGATTGTGTCTCTTTTTCGAGGATATTCGCCACTACTTCTACAGTTCGCACAGAGTTCACCCCTTGCTTCAATCGTTCCCGAATGGTGTTAACCAGCGTCTTTACATCCAGCGGCTTTACCAGAATTTCATCCGCCTGCATCAGGATCGCCGCCGCGGCTTCCTTCATCTCGGGATAACCGCTAAAAATCATCGTTACCGCTTTGGGGTGGAAGTGGCGCATGGCGCTTACCACCGTCAATCCATCCCCGGCATTGGGCATGTGCAGGTCGCTCAGCAGCACATCGAAGTGCTGCGATCCGATAGACTTGAGGGCATCGTTTACATTCGCAGCCACGACCACGTCAAAGCCATTGCGCTCGAGAACCAGTTGGAGGGAAACGCGTATGGACTGGTTATCGTCAACGAGCAGAATCTTCGGCCTGGCCGACAGCTCATCGTCTGCAATAGGGAGGTTTGCTTTATTCATAAACATCACATGCCTTTGACCGACGTGCGCCCGCGCGCCACATAACATCTTGAGTACAACAACTGGAGAACAAAGACGAAGCAGTCTCTGAGCTTAGAATCCCACCGTAAAAATTTTCCGTCTGGTCAATTCCGCTCACAGTTTCGATCGACTCCGCTGAACGCCCATGAGAGGAGCGCTTACGGCATTTTGCTTGAACGATTCATCGTGCAGAATCACGTTGAGCAATGACTTATAGACGCGAATGCGGCCGTTGTATTCAATAAAACCGAGCTTGCGAAAGCGATTCATAAAATAGCTGACGCGGGACCGCGTGGTGCCTATCATTTCCGCCAGGGTTTCCTGCGTAATTCGCGGAATCAATGTTTCCGGTTCCCCGGGCTTGCCAAATTCCGCCATCAACAAGAGAATCCTGGCCAGACGCTTTTCGCTGGAGTTGAAAAGCTGGTCGACAAGATCGGCCTGGGTCCTCATACTACGGGCCAACAGAAACGACAAGAACAGGTCGGAGAAGGCATGCTCCTCGTGCATCACTCGAACCATCTCTTCCCTTTCGATCCTGAGGGCTGTGCATGCGGTAATGGCTGAGGCCGTCGCCAGACGCAGTCCCGCCACTGCCGCGATCGACTCCTCGCCGACAAAGTCGCCGGCGGAGAGGAGCGTGATGGTGGCTTCTTTCCCAGCTTTCGAAACGACAGTGAGTTGTGCGCGGCCCTTCTGAATATAGAAGATGGAGTCGGCGGGATTCCCTTGCGAGAAGAAAGCCTGCTTGGGTTTCAATTGGACGATTCTTCGTCCCAGTCCAGCGTTCGCCAAAAAGACGGTAGCGTCGAACGAAGCATTTTTCAGCTCGGCCATTTACACGGCCTCTTTCTGGATGCGGTCTCTATCAAGGAGAAGCCAGGAGGATGTGCAGCCGCACCCGGTTTGCAGTCAACAAGTGGAGAGAAGTATTGCCCACTTGATTGGATGCCATGAGTGATTTTTTAGATGTCGCTCAGCCTAGCCAAAGAAACAATCTGTTCTGTTTTTCTCATCCGTTAAAATGGACTGGACAGTACGGATGGGAGTCCAATGAAAAATCTGCGTTCGTTGCTCTTAACCATTGCAGCTTGTTTTTTGGCGGCCACAGCATACAGCGCCGACACCAACGCTGCAAATTCTGGAAAAATTCAAACCGGTCAGGCGGCCTTCACCAACTGGCAAAAAGAGAAGCCTGGCGTCTCGCGCAAGATTACCCTGGCCGATCTCCCTAAACCGTACGCCTCTACGCCGGTAGCCAACGGGCCGCATATCGTGCCTCGCCCAGCCAACGCATGGCCGCAAGCGCTCCCCGGATTCAAGGTCGAACTCTACGCGACTGGGCTGCACAACCCCCGTCTCATTCGCACGGCCCCGAATGGAGATATGTTTGTAGCGGAGAGCCAACCTGGAGACATCCGCGTCTATCGTGGAATTACCAAGGACGGAAAGCCTGAGAAGTCCGAGGTTTTTGCAAGCGGTCTGAATCTGCCTTTTGGGATTGCCTTTTATCCACTGGGTCCTAATCCCAAATGGATTTATGTAGGAAACACGGATTCGGTTGTGCGATTTCCGTACCACAGCGGCGACATGAAGGCGACTGGTCCCGCGCAGACCATTGTCCCGGACATTCCGGGTGGTGGAAACTCGCGTGGAGTGGGCCACTGGACACGCGATATCGCTTTTTCTCCCGATGGCACGAAGATGTTTGTGTCGGTCGGCTCGCATTCCAATGTGGATGACCCGGACACGCACCCTTCGGAGTTGCACCGGGCAGACATTCTGGAGTACACCCCGGAGGGAAAAGACTTCCGCATCTATGCGTACGGAATCCGTAACGCGGTAGGCATCGCTTTCAATCCAACGACCGGGCAACTGTGGGCCTCTGTCAATGAGCGGGACATGCTGGGGAACAACCTTGTGCCGGACTACATCACCCACATTCAGCAGGGTGGCTTTTACGGATGGCCATGGTTTTATATGGGTGGCAACTGGGACCCGAGGCTACAGGGCAAGCACCCTGAGCTGAAAAATAAAGTCATTACCCCGGATGTTCTGATCCAGCCACACTCTGCCTCCCTGGAGATGACATTCTACGAAGGTAAGCAATTCCCCGCAAAATATTATGGAGATATTTTTGCAGCCGAGCATGGCTCGTGGAACAAAAATCAGCGTGCGGGATATGAAGTCGTCAGGGTCCCGTTAACGGATGGGTATGCCTCGGGAGTGTACGAAGATTTTCTTACAGGCTTCGTCCTTCCCGACGGCACCGTGTGGGGCCGACCAGTAGGCGTTGCGGTTGCGAAAGACGGTTCGTTAATGGTCACCGACGATGGATCTAACTCCGTGTGGCGAGTCAGCTACAACGGGCAAAAGAACCAGCCGCAAGCCAGTTCCGCTATGTCCGCTGCGGCACCATCACCTGAAAAGTCTCCCATCCTCGAGGGAAAACAGTATTTCAATTCTGCAATGTGTACGATGTGCCATACCACAGGCGTCAGCAGCGGTCCTAAAAGCGGTCCTAAAAAAGTTTCCCTTGCGGACGTTGGCAGCAGATTGTCCCGGCAACAGATTGTCGATACCCTCCACGGAGGAAAAGTATCGAAGGGGATGCCTGCAATTCCTGCATCGACCTCCTCCAAAGATCTGGACAATCTCGTTGCATATCTTCAGTCCCTGAAAGGGCAATAATGAATGCTGGGACCAATGGGAAGTGTAGCTGAACTGGGAAATAGCGCCTTTGATTGAAGGGCCATGTGCAACGGACTCGATTGATTCTGGCGGTTCTCTCTGTGCATTTGTTGTGTCTCGCCTCCGTTGCACAGAGTGCGCGCGCGCATTATTCAGGAGTGCTGCTTGGACCCACGAATCAGCCGATCGTAGGCGCAACGATCCAGATTGAGGTAGGAAATCATAACCTGGACGCATTGACCGGCGCAGAGGGTAAGTTCGATATTTCGACCATCTACACCGGGCAGTCCACGCTGAGTATTCGCGTTCCTGGGTTTGCGCCATTGCAGCAAAACATTCTGCCGAATCGGCCTTTGCAACTGAAACTGGCTCCTGCGACGAACATTCAACGTGTCGTGGTCACTGCCAGCAGGACAGCGCTCGCGCTCAACGAATCCGCCAACACAGTACGAGTTGTTTCGCAACAAGCCTTGCAGCAGAGCGCTACCCTCACACTGGGCGATCGATTGCGACAAGTGACCGGATTGGATTTTTTTCGGCGCTCCAGCACTCTCGTTGCAAATCCTACCTCGCAAGGCGTTTCGCTGCGCGGCCTGGGATCCACAGCAGCCAGCCGCACGCTGGTTTTGGCCAATGGAATCCCAATCAACGATCCATTTGGCGGGTGGATCTATTGGGACCAGGTTCCCTCGCTCGCCATCGAAGATGTGGAAGTGGTGCGCGGCGGCGTATCGGACCTTTATGGAAGCAGCGCGATCGGCGGCGTCATCGACATGATCGAGCGGCAGCCTGGGCCGACTGCGTACGCGGTCGACGCCGGTTACGCGCAGGAAAATACACCGCATGTGTCCGCTCTGGGAACAACAGCCCTGGGACCGTGGAGCGGACTGCTGGCAGGCGATTTGTTGCGGACGGACGGGTATATCGAAGTTGCTCCAGCGGAGCGCGGCATTGTGGACACGGCGGCGAACGTCCATTATGAAAATGCTGAGACGGACCTGCGGCGCTCGATTACTGAACGTGGAACCGCCTACCTGCGCGGAAATGTGTTGAACGAAGCGCGCGGGAACGGTACTCCTTTGCAGACCAACGGAACGCGTCTCTGGCGATATGTCAGCGGTCTGGATTGGACAACGGAGACCGCGGGCGTCTTCGGGATAAAACTCTTTGGAGCGCAGGAACACTACCGGCAAAGTTTTTCTGCCGTCACAGCCAACCAATCCAGCGAGTTCCTGACCCGCTTGCAGCACGTTTCCACCCAGCAGCTCGGAGGCTCCGCACAATGGACAAAGGTGCTGCTCCCATGGATCACGCTGATCGCGGGAAGCGACGTCAACGATATTCGCGCAACCGACGATGAAACTCCAATCCTGAAGGACCATCCGAATGGAGTTTCCGATACGACAGCACGCCAGCGGGATGTCGGAGAATATGCGGAGGGTCTGCTGCAATGGAGAAATTGGACGGTCAGCAGTTCCCTGCGTTTCGATGATTTTCTCAACCTCGACGCGAACCAGATTCTTCAAACAGGGGCCGGCCCCATCAGCGCAACGCCCATTGCGAACCGCAGCGAAACCCTGCTGAATCCCAAGCTTGGAGTGGTGCGCAGAGTGAACCAATATGTCGGACTGACGGGTTCTGCGTATCGGGCCTTTCGCGCGGCAACTCTGAACGAACTCTATCGCCGGTTTCAGGTCGGCGAGGAAATCACGCTCGCGAACCCCCACCTGCAATCGGAGCGCGCGACAGGTTGGGAAGCAGGCACAGAGTTGGCCTTTCCTTCGCGCAACACGGTAGTCCGCGCCAGCTATTTCTGGACGGAAGTGAACCGACCGATCATCGCGGTGACCTTGAGCGTGACGCCTTCTGAAATTCTGAATCAACGAGAAAACCTGGGCCAGATACGCAGCCGCGGAGTGTCGCTCGACTATCAGTCGGGGCCTTTCCGCTGGCTCTCCGTCACAGGAGGCTACCAATATGCCAACGCCACGGTGACGCAATTCGAGCAGGAACCCTATCTCGTTGGGAAATGGATTCCGCAGGTCGCGCACAACATGGCCACCACGCAGGTCCGCGCCACAAACCGCCAGCTTGGCATTGGCGAATTGCTTGGCACATGGAGCGGTCGGCAGTATGACGATGACGCCAATAGGTTCCTATTGCACGGCTATTTCCAGCTCGATGGATATGTCGAGCACACGATGAATTCCCGTATCGACATGTATGTAGCGGCGAGCAACATATTAAATCGTTCCATCGAAGTGGGTCGCACGCCGATTCTGACGCTGGGTACACCGCGCATGGCAAGCTTCGGAATTCGAATCCATTCCAAAAAATTCGCTGCTACCAGGTAGTCGCTGCAAGTCATAGTTCTTGTCCGCAAAACTTACAGGGTCGGAATCGCGACTTCCAAAGACTTACTACACTGGATCGAATATGGTCCCGCATTTGCGAATGCCTCCGATGGGAAGCCCCGTTACTCTGTACCTGTGCTGCCAGTATTCGGCAGGTTCGTCGCAGTTGGGCCCAAGCTCGCTGAAGCAGGCGCATGTAGACCGCCAGTCAGCATCATGTTTTGCAGCGATATCGCGTTCCGCCAAACATCATTCAACGCTGTGATGTAGTTCTCCTGCAATTGAAACAATGTTCGTTGCGAGACAAGCACCTGCGGATAGGCCGCCGCCATCGCCGATATTTTTTCAAATACAACCGATATGCGGTTGCGGCGCGAGGAATGATCTCTGTGCGATAACGGTCCGCCTCATATTTCGAGGACAAATAGGACTGCACCAGCGGCGCGGCCTGTTGACGCACGGAAAGTTGGACGCGCTCAACATTCTGTTCCGCGCGTTCTTTCTCTGCCTGCGCAGCTTGAATGTTTCCCTGGTTGCGGTTCCATAGGGGAAGGTCCATTCCAACACTGGCAAAGCTCTGCGGCCCAACTTCTTTTCGCGGAGCAATACTGACGAGCTCATGGTTAAACTGCTCACCTGCCCTCACCTTTAGATCGGGCACAGCCTCTCTCTTCGCAGATTTCCATCGCGAAACAGCTACGGATACCTCTTGTCTTGCAAGCTTTACGGCTGGGCTCGACTCGATGAGAGTCTGCACAATTCTATCGGTATCTATTTCAGGAGGCGTCACCAGTGCCGCAGTCAGCGGAGTGGTCTCCAGGTCAGGCTTCCCCACCAGAGCAGCAAGAGATTGAAAGTTTTGCAGGAAGATGCGCTGCGCGCGCGCATAGTCAACCTTGGCCTGTTCCGCCTCCACTTCCGACTGCAATATGTCCGGAGCATCCGCCTGCCCCACGTTGGCCAACTGATGCGCCGTTTCTACCGCGTCCGCTGTCAAATGCACCATGCGTCGACGCACAGCCACCATTTCCTGCGAACTCAGCGTTTGATAGAACGCCTGCTCCACATCGTTATGCACGCGCGCCAATTGCTCTTCTGCCACGATTTGGTCTGCCTGCTTTTGCTGTTCATAGACGTTTCGACGAAGACCCAGTTTTCCTCCCAGCACGATTGTCTGGGCGACAAACGCGCCTTGCTCGCCACCGCCATACGAGCCTCCTCGAATCTGTTCCCCTTGATATCCCACTGAGGGATTGGGATACAGCGCTGCCTGACGAGCCTGCGCTTCTGCGCGACGCACAATTGCCGCAGCCTGTCTGAGAGAGGGATTGTTCACGTCCGCCAACTGAATACATTCCTCCAAGCTTCGAGGCTTACGCTTAAGAATTGTGTCGAGAAGCTCGGAAGTCTTCCCTTCCGCTGGGGTAGATTGAGTGGCAGCATCCGCTGTGTTCCCTGTTGCTGGCGCGGCCTGCATCCCCGACATCGACATTCCGGAAATCGGCGGCGGTGAACTTTGCACAACGCCCGCGGCCTGCCTATCTTGCGCGCCGCTGCCCAGCGCAGAAATTAAGAGTTTATCCGTAAATAACGATAGTCTGTCTCCAGCAGGTTAAAGCGGCGGCCAAGGAAAGCAAGGCGACGTAGCTGGCCTCAGTCTTCTCGAAGCTGACCAGCAGTTTGCGATAGCGGTTG
>JAKAYS010000106.1 GCA_021826695.1 Acidobacteriota bacterium
CGCACTCAATATCCTCAAACAGGACAAATCCTCCAACAGAGGAATCAAGGGAAAACGACTCAACGTCGCTTGGGACCACCCCTACCTCCTGAAATTGCTTGGAATTTGATATGCGTCGGCCCTGATGGGTATCTCCTTGCAGTTGAGCTACTCCACTACATACGCTAAGATCGCTCGGATAGTTCCATCCATTACGTACCGCCGCGCAAATACCCCGTAAGATGCGTCTGCCCTATCATCCGCGCCAACCCTGTTGCCTAGCGTGTGCTCGATACCCTATGCTGAAGGGTTTCTCTGCTGCTTGCAGCAGAGCGAGGAAGGCATGTCGCGAAACGCCGCTGAAAATGTACCGGAAGCCGTAAAGCCTGGCGACGATTCTGCTCGTCACCCCTCGGCTGCGGAGCAGCGCTGGGTTGACAAAACGCTTGCGCCCGCGCTGGCCAAAGCGCCGGAGCGTCCCATCGGCGCCAATACTGGCACGAATCGCAACCCGGATGGCACGGCGCGGTTCACCACTATTTCCGGCGTTCCCGTGGAGCGGCTGTACACGCCTGCCGACCTGCCCGCCGACTGGCAGGAAAATCTTGATCGATATGTCGGCCAGCCGGGACAGCCACCGTACACGCGCGGCATCCACGCCACGGGCTATCGCGGCAAGCTTTGGACGATGCGGCAATTCTCCGGCTTTGCCACGCCGGAGGAGACCAATCAACGCTACAAATATTTGCTGGAAAACGGCGGCAGCGGCCTGTCTGTCGCCTTCGACCTGCCTACGCTGATGGGCTACGACTCCGACCACGCGAACAGCGAAGGCGAGGTCGGCAAGTGCGGCGTCGCCATCGATTCGCTGGAAGATATGGAGATCCTTTTTTCAGGCATCGATCTCGAAAAGACGACCGTTTCGATGACCATCAACTCCCCGGCCAGCGTGCTGTGGGCAATGTATTTGGTGGTTGCGGAGCAGCAGGGCGCGGACTGGAAAAAGATTTCCGGCACGCTGCAAAATGACATTCTGAAGGAATACATCGCGCAGAAGGAATACATCTATCCGCCAGCCCAGTCCATGCGCCTGGTCATCGATACGTTTGAGTTCGGCGCGCTGTTCACGCCAAGGTTCAACCCCATCTCAATCTCCGGCTATCACATTCGCGAGGCAGGCTCGACCGCCCTACAGGAGTTGGCTTTTACGATTTATGACGGGGTGGAATATGTGGAATGGGCGCTGCGTCGCGGCCTGGATATCGATGATTTCGCACCGCGCCTGAGTTTCTTTTTCAATTCGCACAATGATTTTTTTGAAGAGATCGCCAAGTTCCGCGCGTCGCGCAAAATCTGGTATCGTCTGATGACGGAACGCTTCCATGCCAAGCAGCAACGCTCGCAATTGATGCGCTTCCACACGCAGACTGCGGGAGTTTCGCTGACAGCGCAGCAGCCCCGCAACAATATTGCGCGAGTGGCGATTCAGGCGTTGGCCGCCGTGCTGGGCGGGACCCAGTCGCTGCATACGGACTCTTACGATGAGGCCTTGGCGCTGCCTACGGAAGAGGCAGCGCGCATCGCTCTGCGCACGCAGCAGATTCTGGCGTATGAGTCGGGCGTCGCGCAGACGGTCGATCCGTTAGGCGGCTCGTATTTTGTTGAGAACCTCACCCTCAAAATGGAGCAAGGAGCGTTCGACTATTTTGAGAAACTCGACGCAATGGGTGGAATGGTCCGCGCCATCGAGCAAGGCTTTCCCCAAAAGGAACTGGCCGAGTCCAGCTATCAGTACCAACGGGCGGTCGAGGCCAAAGAAAAAATTATCGTCGGCGTGAATGATTTTGCTGTCGAAGAGACATCGCCTCAGATTTTGTACATCGGAGAAAGCGTGCGCGAGTCGCAGACTGCAAAGCTACAGCGCCTGCGCGAACGTCGCTCAAACGAAAATGTTGCACGCTGCCTCAGCGCACTGCGCCATGCGGCAGCACAGGAACCACAGGCCACGCCGGGCAAAATCTCCGGAGCTAACACCATGCCGTATATTCTCGACTGTGTGCGGGCCTATGCAACCGTGGGCGAAATCTGTGAAGCCCTACGCGACGTGTACGGGACCTATGAAGAGTCCAGTTGGACGTAAAGAACAACGCTAAAAAAGTTTTTCTAGAGCGGATTTATTAGGATTCATAGGATTTATAGATACTGTAATTGAAAATAACGGGTGTCATTCCGAGCGTAGCGAAGAATGACAATATTTGGCTTCTGGCTACACTAACCATCAATCCGCACCAAGTTGAAATCCGAGGATGAATCGATGATGCAGCCTAAAGAACCTCCCATTCGCGTTCTTGTCGCCAAGCCCGGACTGGACGGCCACGACCGCGGCGCGAAAGTCATCGCGCGCGCGCTACGCGACGCTGGGATGGAGGTCATCTACACTGGGCTGCGTCAAACACCGGAGATGATCGTCAATGCTTCCATCCAGGAAGATGTCCAGTGCATCGGCCTCAGCATTCTTTCCGGCGCGCACAACGCCATTGTGCCGCGCCTGATGGCCCTGCTGAAAGAACGCGGCGCTGAAGACATACTCGTGGTTCTGGGCGGGACCATTCCCGAGCAGGACATTGCGTTCCTGAAAGAACAGGGCGTGGCCGCAATCTTTGGCCCAGGCACACCCCTCGAAACTACCGTGGAATTTATTCAGGCGAACGTCAAGCCTCGCGGTATCGCAGCCTGATCGCTATAGCTTACGATCTGTCCACTCGCCGCGTCGTCTGGAAAGCCTCCGCATACTTCTCAGGAAGCACTCGCCGCTGCATTGCGCGGTCTGTAACGACGTGCGTCGTCTCCCCTTCTGCAAGCAACTGGCGGTCGTTCGCACGCAGCAACTTATAGCTGAATTTCACAATGTATCCGCGCAGCACAGTGGCCTCGGTCTGGATGATCAACTCATCGTCGTAACGAGCTGGGGCCTTGTAACGGCAAGTGGCTTCGACGACAGGGATAAAGCAATCGTCCTCGACTTCCATGCGCTTGTAATCGAAGCCTGATTGACGCATCCACTCCACGCGGCCAATTTCAAACCAGATCAGATAGTTCGCGTAATAGACCAGACCCATCTGGTCGGTTTCCGCATAGCGGACGCGGATGCGCGCTTCGCCAAAAGGGTCCCTCTGAGAGAGTTGTTGGGGTGCAATGTTCGCAGTCATTGATTCGTTAAGCATACCGTGCAGGGGAGTAGAAGGTCACGGATTCCGTTGTTTGCGTGAGGGCCATGCCGGTGTCCGCTTTTCCAGAAACGAGGCAATCCCTTCGTGGAAATCTTCCGTCCCGCGCGCGGCAACATTCCATTCGATGGCAGCTTGCAATTCGTGATCCAGATACTCTTTCGCGCGAGAAGAGAGCAGTTTCTTCGTGGCCCGCAGAGATTCCGGACTATTTTGTAGCAACTGCTGTGCTAATTGATTCGCACGCGGCAGGAGCTCGGCTTCGCTCACCACTTCATTGACCAATCCCATGTGCATGGCCTCTTCGGCCTGGATCAACCGAGCGGTCAGCAAAAGGTCGCGCGCCTTTTTTTCGCCTACCTGCAGAATGAGGAATGAGGAAACGATGGCTGGCACAAATCCGATGCGCGCTTCGGTGTACCCGAATTTTGCCTGCGGAACTGCGAGGGTGAAGTCGCAGATCGTCGCCAGCCCCATGCCACCGGCGATGGCGTGGCCGTTGACTGCGGCGATAGTCGGCAGCGGCAGATCGTAGAGCGCGCGAAAGAGTTGTGCAATCCGCTCGGAGTCCTCTCGCTGTTGCCTGGGCGTCTGATGGGCGAATGACTTGAGATGTTCCAGGTCCAGCCCCGCACAAAAGGCCGTTCCTGCCCCGGTCAAAATCATCACGCCAGCACTACCCTGCGCCAGATCATCCATCACTTGAATCAACTCGTCGATCATTTGCGGATTGAGAGCATTGCGGCGCTCTGGTCGATTCAGCGTGACAGTGGTGACGTCTTCCGACTCTTCGACATTCAATGTTTGATAAGCCATGCAAACTCCTCAGCGTGCAGTGTGGCAAACGCACTATGGTAGCTTGCGAAGCACATCCGCGTCATCTGTTGACTCTACAAACTCAGGGCAATCGCATTTGAAATTCAGTAGAACCAGGGTTGGTACTTGCGGCAGCCATGAGAGGGCTGAGGTTTGTTGCAGGAGGATTTGATGTCCCGCCAGGAAACCCTGGAGCAGTTTGGCGCCTGTTGGGAAGGGCTTGAGGATCCGCGCCGCGGCAATGCCGCGCTGCACGACTTTCATGAATTGCCGATGATCGCTTTATGCTGCGTGCTGTGCGGCGGCCAGGGCGCGGTAGATATGGCCGTGTTTGCCGAGGCCCAAGAGCCATTTCTGCGCAGCTTTCTCACTCTGGCCAACGGTCTTCCCAGTCCCGCCGCGGCGGACACTGGCGGCTGGATGTGGTCATGAACGAGGATCAGGATCGGACGCCAATGGGGCACGGACCGCATAATCTCGCCGTTTTACGC
Organism: Acidobacteriota bacterium; assembly: GCA_021826695.1. Classification (GTDB taxonomy): domain Bacteria; phylum Acidobacteriota; class Terriglobia; order Terriglobales; family Acidobacteriaceae; genus JAKAAZ01. Next base: position 4,514 of record JAKAYS010000106.1, read on the forward strand.
CACATGGCCATCAACGCCATGCAGAAAGAGGGATCGAAAGGCTCCCTCAGAGGGAAGTTCAAACGCGCCGGCTGGGATGATGGCTATCTCTACCGGCTACTGAAGCTATTTTAAAATGCGATTGCCCTGCTTTCCTCCCCTTGATTTCTCAATCTTTACTATTGAACCCTCACCAGCTTGGATAGCTGGATGCTGTTGGAAGAACTTCCAATCATTATCTTGACCTTGTCCTTTTCGAGTGACCATTTCTTCTCGGATGGATCCCAATACATTAACGATTTTGCCGTTAGAGGCAGGTTCACCGTTCTTATCTGGCCTGCGGGAACAGAGATTCTCTCAAATCCTTCCAATTCCAGAGCGGGTCGGGCCACCTTGGAACCGATGTGCTTCACATACATTTGCACAACTTCATCGCCATCCCTGTGCCCAGTGTTTTTTACTTGTACTTTGACCATCATCGATTTCCCAGCAGACAAGCTCTCCGAACTCGTGTGCAACTTGGAGTATGCAAACCTGGTGTAACTCAGTCCATATCCGAAGGGAAACATCGGTCTGCCTCGGAAGTACATATAAGTGTGGCCATCGCGGATGTTGTAATCCATCATAGGCGGAAGCTGGCTGATAGATTTTGGCCAGGTGACGTCCAAACGGCCCGCCGGATCGTAGTCGCCAAAAATCACATCGGCGAGTGCATTGCCTTCCTCCTCACTGTTATTTGCAATGTGCAAAATGGAGGGAATATGCTGCTCCGTCCAGTCGATGGTATACGGGAAACTGGAAACAAGCACCACAATCGTTCGAGGGTTTGCCGCATAGACATTCTGGATCAGCTTTTTCTGTTCCGGTTTCAGATAGAGTTCTTTACGATCAATTCCTTCCTGCCCTTCGGTGGGATCAGGACAAGGCAGACTGTCCGTGCGTTTGTGGCACATTGGCCGATTTCCTACAACCACAATTGCTGCATCGGAGCTCTTCGCCAACTGCACCGCTGCATTATCGTCCGCGCTATAGCGTACGTCGAGCCTGGAACCTACTTTCTTCTGAACGCCCTGCAAGGGTGTGACAGCAAAAGGTGGCGTTCCACTGTAGCCGTCCAGATATACTACGTTTGCAAGCGGTCCCACGACAGCGATCGATTTTAGCGACGCCATATCAAGCGGCAGCAAGTGTTTCGAGTTTTTCAAGAGAACGATCGACTCCTGTGTAACATGCAATGCCAGCGCTTTACTCCTTTCCTGGGTCCAAGGTACCGGCACTTCACCAGCCCTGATCTTCGTATAATGATCGAGCGCGGGAGGATCTAAAAAGCCCAGACGAATCATGACCCGGAGAACCCCTTGCAGGTTTTGATCGATGTCGGCTTCCGTAATGAGTTTCTTCTGCAAGGCCTCTTTCACCGCCTCCTGATAAGGGTTCAAAAACTCATTGATCCCGGCGTGGATGGCTCCCGCTGCCGCGTCGGCCATATCCGGGTAATACTTGTGTTTTGTCACCATAAAGGTGAGAGCGCCGCGGTCGGTGTCGATCATGCCGTTGAATCCCCACTGCTTCATGGTCAGGCTTTTCAGCAATGGGCTTGCCGCCATGGGAATTCCATTGACAGCGTTGTAAGCTGTCATGTACGCATCCGCTCCTCCCTGCTCAATCGCCATGCGAAATGGAACTGCGTAGTATTCGTGCAATAGTCGACTATCGAAATTCGAGGACGATCCTGCGCGTCCGTCCTCATTGCTATTGGCCATAAAGTGCTTGACCAAAGAAGCGGTCTGCCAGTAGCGCGGGTTGTCTCCCTGCAGGCCCTTGACAAACGCGACCGACATTGTGCCCACCAAGTAAGGATCTTCGCCATACGATTCCTCGGACCTTCCCCAACGTGGATCGCGAGCGAGATCGGCATTGGGAGCGCGCACGATCAGGCCGCCACGGTCGTAACTCTGAAAGATATACCGTGCCTCGTATCCCTCTTCCGCAGCTGCCTTCTGAATCAGGGCCGGATCCCATGTTTCACCCAGCCCAACCGGTTGCGGAAATTGAGTGGTAGGAATCGTCGATATGCCGCCAAACGGGCCTGGAGCACCCGGCGCGCGCCTGCCCCAGCGGTTCGGCCCGCCCACCGCTAGACCATGCAGCCCCTCAAACTGTCCGTTTGAGCCGGGAATAGTATCGATCTTTCCCGACCCATAAATTCCGAGACGAGGTATATTCATGCTCTTGCCTAGTAAGTCAATCTTCTCCTGAATGGTCAAAAGAGATAGAACGTTCTGAATGCGCTGGTCCGTCGTCAAATGCGGATTTTGAAAGGGATATTTGTATTGGCCAAATAGCAATGGCTCAATAGCAGTGAAAAACACTAATGTACACACAACTCTCATGAGCCTCAATGCAGACTCTCCTTATCGTGGTTTTGCGGTTCTACACATGGCGCTACAAATGTTACGGACAATCGCAGACTATTGCTGAGCAGGGTGTTAGCAATTAGAGGTTTCGGTTTTTCGCCTTATATTGGTCGCCGATTGTTAAGCGCGACCTTTGGATAACTTTCAACTTGTATAGAGTTTTCAATCAATCTGTTCGTGTTCCAATTAACTTTTGGGCCAGTGCTTTAGCGCAAGAAGCAAGCTACACATCTTCTACGTTTTATCTCGCGCAATCTTTATGATTGCAGCGGACGTAGCCGGCACGATTACCATGTATTGACCTTTAAGTGCTGGCTTTAGTGGGCTCCATTTTCCATGCCATGAAGCATCGTTTGTGATGGACGCGCCGCCAAGTGTGATGCCACTTGTCGCACCAACGTCGCTGTTAGGAGCGGTGAGAAACATCGCCGCCGCCTTCCTTCGAGCAAGCCCTCTCGCAACAAGAGTCACAGCTACACCTCGCGCGTTGGCGCCATGCTCTTTGTTGACGATGGTTACTAAGAGATTATCAGTCGCGTCGGTGACGGCATACGCAGTAAGATTCACGTTATTCGGATTCGTGATTGTGACTGCGTCCAGTTTGCCGTGTCCACCCACATCAAATGCTTTAATGCCATAACCGATCGGATAGACCTGATAGTTGCCGTTCTTATCGCGGTATATGGTTCCGTTGTATTTTCCCACGACCGTATGAAAATTCACCCCACGACTATCGTGCGCCGCCCACCAATACATAGCATCCAACGCGAATAGCGCTGTGGCGAAGGAATTGTTTCCACCCCAAACGCCTGGATAAGGAGCTACAAAGCTGTTCAATTCCGTAAGCCTATAAGGAAGCCCGTATGACGACGCCATTCTTCCGATTTTGCTGTAGTATGCCGGATATCTGGCGGTATCCCAGTCCGACGAGAGCATTTCGTCGATCAACTGTTGCGCTGATTTTCCACGCAAACCACCACCACCATAATTGTGCGAGAAAATATAGAGCAACTTTCCTGAATTCACTTCGTGTTTGGCAAAATACGCTGCCCAGCTTGTGCCACCTGTGCCATTATCGGGTCCTCCGAACTTCGCGCCAGGGACGGAATTGCTTACAATCGCGGCGAACTTCCTCCACTTGACAAGGTAAGAAGCTTCATCCTTTATTTCTGGATCCCTGTCCTTATAGAGGTTGGGTTCATTGCCTATGGCAAAACAGAGTAAATACCTCCTGTAGTTGTCCCAAACATATTTGGCCGTAGAAGCATCTTGCGAGGGATTGCCATTGAGTAAGCGCAACGAGTAGATAACGCTCACATCAGCGGCCTTCGCAAAGCGAAACATCGCATCTATGTCTTTCCGTGTTGGAATGTAGCCGCCCTTGTTCGCATCTACCGAACTGCCACCTATGCGAAGATTCTTGATTCCAAGGTTCTGGAAAAGTGTGAGCAGTTGCGCATTTGTAGAATCGAAAAGATAGCCATCGACTCCCGCGCTGTTATATTGCAAGCTTCCTGTCTCAAAACTTAAACCACTAAAATCCGCAGGGATTGGCTCCCCAGGAGCGTTGGCATGAATCCCCAGCTTAACGGGTGATTGTGCAATCGCTAGACCGGACAGAAGGCATCCAGCGAAAAATAAGCTCGTAATCGGTTTCATAGTGTTGCCTTCCAGTCCAACAGATCGGTCCGGAGCGTGTCAACGACTTTGAGACAGGACGCGTCAGAGTTTAGTGTAGATTTTCCTCTGTCGCGCTGGTCGGAGTTGGTGGGTTGATCCAGGCCGAGCGTTACCACCCGCCGCGGCGGGCCACCGGCAAAACAGAGCGCGAAATCCGCTACTACATCACCAGCCTGAGGCCCGATGCGGAGCGGCTGAATGCATCCATTCGCCAGCACTGGGGCATCGAGAACAAACTGCATTGGGTGCTCGATGTCGGCTTCCGCGAGGACTTGGATCGCAAACGCGCCGGCCATGCCGCGCAGAACTTCTCTGTGCTCAACCGCATCGCCCTCAATCCGCTCAAACAAGACAAAACCTCCAAGCGCGGCGTCCACGGCAAAAGACTCAAAGCCGGTTGGGACAATGACTATCTGCTACCTCTGCTCAGAAATTAAGATGCGTTCGCCCTGAAGCGGCAGTAGCGGCGGCCAGTTCGTGACCGTTCTTCCCAAGTGCAGGTTCAGCCTTTCCATTCTCCCAATTGTTTCCGCAGCATCAGCAGTTGGCCGACATGGTAGCTGGTATGGTCGATCGCCAGCAGTGCTTCCCGCAGGATGGTCTGGTCTTTTCCCCATGGAATTTTGGTGTAGAGATTCACTGCGGGGTCTTGCAGAAGTTTTTCGAAGTCGTTGAAATCTTTGCGCAGCGCTTTGACCGATGCATTCCAGCCCTGCTTGGTTGTCGTCTCCTGCGCTGGCCAGTAGGCATCCGGCCACTCGGGTGCATGGTAGGCAGGATTGGTGCAAAAATCCAGCAAGTCATGCAGAGTGAAGCGAATGTGTTCCAGCAACTGCCATGCGTTATGGGGTGCGCCCGCGGGTTTGTTCGCATATTCCGACGATGGAAAATCCTTCACCGCATCTTCCAGGGTGGCATGTGCATTTCCGCTTTTCAGAAAATCTACAAGCTGTGCGCGAACCATGTCATCGTGGCTTGGCATCGTCTACTCCTTACTTCTTTGGATGCGTAACGCGCGCGGCGGCCTCGAGGCTTGCTAGTTCTCAAAGGCTTACTTCAGGACGATTGCGCTACCACCGAGATGCTCATTGATGAGGCGAGCGACGAGAGGCTTGAGTGACTCGCCCGTTTTGGGCAGCATGAAGGACTGGGTGGCTTCATCCCAGTCCAGCTTGAAGCTGGTGGAGAGCGCGGAGATCCAGATTTGTCGTACGGGAGTGTTGGGCGTCAGAACGAACTTGGAAGGTGGTTCCTCAAACGTAATATTGAGCACCCCGTTCTGTTCTTCCACTTCAAAATCCGCATCACTTTCGGCCTGGATCAGCGTCTTCTTCAATGATTCCAGAGATGCATCAGCATGGCGGCGGAAAGTGATTTCATCGAGCATGGAACCAGTGTATCAAGAGGACTGGCAGGGTCCGCAAAGGAGGATGCGGGTGCATTCTAAGTAGAATGAATAATAGTTGGAAGAATGGAAGATTTGGACAAAGCAAGGGGAGCACGATTGCGGGAACCAAAAATTGTTAGCGGGTGGGCAGGGATGTCTCTGGCTCGTCTGCTGATCGCACTGCTTTGTCTATGGAACTGGCCGCAGTACGCGGTCGGCTATTCCTTTCTTACGCATCAAGACTTGATTGATATCGCGTGGCAGGGATCGATTCGTCCTTTACTGCTGGCGCGTTTTCCTACTGCCACCAGTGCGCAACTGCTGGAGGCCCGGGCCTATGCCTACGGCGGCGCAACCATTCAGGACATGGGCTACTACCCATTTGGGCACCAGATGTTCAGCAATCTGACACATTACGTCAGGTCGGGCGCCTTCGTTGACAACTTATTCATCGACTCCCAGACAGTCGATGAATATGCGTTTGCGATCGGAGCACTCTCTCATTATGTCGGAGACAATATCGGGCACGATTATGCGACGAATCCCTCCACGGCGATTGAGTTTCCGGGGCTGGGCAAGAAATATGGCCCCGTTGTTACCTATGATGAAGCTCCATATGCCCATATTCGCACGGAGTTTGCATACGACGTGGAGCAGCTTAGCCAGGACCATTTTGCTCCCCCAGGGTATTTGCATTCTGTCGGTTTCAAAGTGCCGCGCAGGCTATTGGAGAGGGCCTTCTTTGACACCTACGGATTGTCACTCCGCTCGGTGCTTGGTAAGCCGATTCCAGCCATTCAAAGCTATCACTCGTCAGTTGAAAAATTTCTACCAAAGGTCGTCTCGGCGGAAGCGCTTATCCACCGGAACGATTTTCCTCCTGAAGGCGACACGCAGGCGGTTCATCAATATGAGACACGCCAGAAACAGGCAACTCTCGATAATGACTGGCAAAAGTGGAATCGCAAGCCAGGATTTCAAATACACATGATCGCTTTTGCGATCCGTATTTTACCGAAGATTGGGGCACTTTCCACCCTCTCCATTCGCGGGCCGAGCGCCGAGACGAATCGCTGGTATATCGAAAGCGTCAATCGCGCTGCGGACGATTACGAGAATATGCTGCAGAAGGAGGCGGAGCATCCTTTGCATCCACTTGGCTTGCCCGACCGCGATCTGGATACAGGCGAACGTGTGGTGCCCGGCACTTATCTCTTGACCGATGAGACTTACGCAAAATTGTTACAGAAGTTGACAGCCGATCCAAGTGGGAGGCTACCGTGGAGTCTACAGCAAAATATTCTTGATTATTACTCGGATCCCAATGCTCCCATTGCGACGAAAAATGATTCGAAAGCATGGAAGCGCGTGCAGGCCGAATTAAAGGTTTTGGGCACGATGCACACGATTGGCAGGCCAAATTAGAGCGAGGGAATGTGCGGTTGTTGTGTTGGGAAAGCCCCCTGCCTCTAATTTGATTGACGTCGCACGCAGTCACGTCGAAAATTACAGAATGAAAAAATCTATGGGCTCTGGATCCAGCACGACTGATTTTGGTTTGCTGGTCCTGCGCGTTTGTCTTGGGACCAGTCTTTTCCTGAAACACGGCGTCGAAAAAATAACGCATTTTTCTCACATGGCGGCCCGCTTCCCCGATCCAGTCCACATAGGAGCGCACGCAAGTCTGGTCATCGCGCTCATTTCCGACGCGATCTGCTCTCTGCTCGTCGCTGTAGGGTTGGGAACGCGCGTGGCTGCCTTCATCATCGTTGCAAATCTTGGCGTCGCCTTTTACTTTGTCCATCATCTTGCATTTCGAACGGAGCATGGAGAACTCATCCTCATCTATATGGCTGGGTTCCTGGCATTGATCTTTACAGGCGCGGGCAATTTCAGCCTCGACGAGAAATTCTGGGGACGCGGCTAGAGCAAGAGCACTGAGGGTGTAAGATGGAAAGCCGCTCTCAACGCAGCCGTTCCTTCAAAGAACGGCTGCACACCATTACAACTCGTCACATCACAGTATCTGTGCTCTTGCTCTAGAAGTCGGGAAACATATGCGGAATACTGCACCTGCGGTCCAAGTCAAAGTCTGACGATAATTTCTTACAAGTCTCTCGCCATTCAGGACCGTACCACAAAGTAAATGGCCACGCATTTGCGCGGCCATTTTGGTGACTCGAAATCTCTAAAGGTAATTGCTACTTCATTTCCTGTAATTTTTGGGCTGCGATCTGGCCGGCTGCTGTTTTGGAGTCCTTGTCTTTCAACTGCGCGTAAATCTGTTGTGCTTGCTGCGGATTTGTCTTCTCATACATGGAGGCCAGTTCCAACTTCGCTTCGCTGGCAGGGACGGCGGTTGTGGGATGGCTCGCGAGCTGATTCAGCAGCTTAATTGCGTCGGAGGCATGGCCGTTCTGTTGATATAAATTCACCAAAGCCAGATTGCCGAGTGCGGCGAGATTTTTATTTCCGTCCCGGACCACTTGCTTCAGCGTCTTCTCGGCTTGAGAAGCCTGCCCCATCTCCATGTAGCAGAGAAGATCGGA
>JAKAYS010000107.1 GCA_021826695.1 Acidobacteriota bacterium
GGTGGAAACCTGGCGCCCTCATGTTCGGCGGGACGGTGTCCATATTCTTGTGCCAGAAGGCGCGCTGGAAGCGCTGATCTTCTGGGCCCCGGCAACTGGCGGCGGCTACACGACGGTGCGAACGGCAGTCCGCGCGCGTCCCGGTGTGTTCGTGCGGGCGGCGCAGGACCTGTATGCCGCGGACTTGACCCGTTCTCGGCTGGACGCTTATATCGAAGCCGTCAAATCGATCGCAGCTACCGATCCGGCGGGCCTGCAAAAACGCGCCAAATTGCTGGCTCAGACTCTGTATCTGAAGATCGATGCTTCGTGCTTCGATCTGCCCACCGATCAGCAGGAGTCCTGCCTTATCCAAAACCCGGAAAGCGTGGTGTTGAACGATGCGCAGAGCCAGTCGATGGTGACTGCGCTGACATCTGGAGCGGCCAGCGACATGATCAACCAGTTGAGTGTTTCTACGGCTGCGGGTGGAGGAGTGTACAGCCCTTATGTGGGTGCAATTGTGGACATGGTGCGGATCATGGGCAGTCTCCACACCGCGCAGTACGCGTATATACCGGCCATCGCGGTGATGCGAGACGATCGGATGGATTTGAGGCTGAGCAGCCCGCCATCGTTTATCAATCCAAAGTCAGTCATGGTTTCGACTCTGCCGCCGATCGCCGCGGCCCAGTTTCCTTCGCTGCGGGCGGCGCATCCGCAGGACATGTTGTGCCTGGAGCGTCCGTCGCTGGTGCTTTCTGTAGAGGGCGCGCCGCTGGTGTTCTCCACGGCATACGCTCATGATCTTTCATTGCGCGTGCAGGACACTGCGGGGCGCGTCATCGAACTGCCAACCACCGCCGATGCCGAGCGGGGCGGCTTCGTTGTCGATGCCAAAGCGCTTCAGTCCTCTCCACTGACCGGGGGAGTGACCGGACAACTGCGGGGACAATGGGGCTTCGATTCCTATGACGGCCCGACCTTTGCGTTTACGAATTCTCATCCGCAAACCTGGATATTTCCAGATGGCGAGACCAATTCTGTGATGGCAGGGGACAAAGCCGCACTGCGGCTTCAGGGGGAAAGCGTCGTCTGTGTCCAGAGCGTGAGCGTGACCACGCCCGAGGGCAGCGTTCTGAAGGCGGACTGGAAACCGGCCCCGCCCCGGCTGCTGGAAGTGAATCTTCCACTGAAAAAGTCTTCGGAAGGTGTTTATACCGTAGCAGTGGCGCAGTATGGCCAAAATAAATCGGACTCTGTGAAGGTCCATGCGTATCCGCCGTCCGCAGCCGTTACAGGTGTGATTTTGCACGCGGGCGATACCGACGGCGTAATGACAGGAAGCCGTCTGGACGAAGTGAGCAGTATGGAAATGGGAGGTGTGGTCTTCCACCCAGGCAAATTACTGCACGAGGGAACAGAAGAAAAATTGCACTTTACGATGCCGGGCAAATCGTCTGCAACAGCTTTGCAGGCAGGCGACACTCTTCCCGCTCACGTTCACCTGAAGGATGGCCGAGTGCTGGATCTTTCCGTTACCATTGCACCCTCCCGACCACAGGTGCAGTTGCTCAACAAGAGCATTGCGCTCAGTACGACGGGCGTGACTTCGCCAATCCACCTGGGCAATGAGAATGATTTGCCGCAAAATGGGCGAATGACATTTTTTCTCAAGTCTGTCGCTCCGGCGGAATTTCCTCGCGACGAAAAAATTGAAGTGGCTGCGGCCAATGGCGGCTTCGATACCATGCTGGGTCTGTCGGACGCGAGTCTGACCTTGCAGGACTCGCAGACTGTGCTGGCCGTGCTCGATCCGGCAAAGAACTTCGGTCCGTCTGCGTTTGGCCAGCTTCGCTTTCGACCGGTGACTGGCGCGGGAGTTACCGGAGACTGGCAGCCTTTGGCGAATCTTGTCCGCCTGCCGTCGTTGAAAGAAGTGCGTTGCCCGGCCAGCCCACTCCAGCCATGCACGTTGATCGGTGACAATTTATATCTGATTGATTCTGTCGCCGACACACAACGTTTTGTGAATCCCAGCAGCGTCCCCATGGGATTCGCAGGCCCGAACATGAAGGTTCCGCGCCCCAATGGGACGACGCTGTATCTGAAACTGCGCGACGAACCGGCCACTGTCAATCTGGTGGCGCTCCCGGTCTATCCGGAAATGGAGCAGTATTAACCGTGTTTGTGATGACAGGAAGAGAAGGCTTCTACTGGCGGATTGCCCACATTCATGACTCTGTCCAGACCTAACCACACGACGCTTACAGTCGGCTGATCTTTTCTGCCATGGAGATGTCGCGCGCGGTCACTCCTCCAGAATCGTGCGAGACGAGGGCCACGCGCACCTTGTTGTAGCGGATGTCGATGTCTGGATGGTGATTGGCTTTCTCCGCCAGCATGGCCAGGCGCGCGACAAACGCGAAGGCCACGGCGAAGTCGGCGAAGATGTACTCGCGTACCAGCGCGCCTCCCTCATACTTCCAGTCGGGAAGCGTGTGCAGCTTTTCCTGTATTTGGGTTTCTGTCAGTTTTGCCATATTGAAATACTTCCTGTTCTGCGAGGATTTTCGGTCCTACGTGACATTGTCGAACGTGTAGCTGAACGGAGAGAAGGCGGGGCCTTCGCGCATGATACCTTCGCGCAGATTCTGCCAGATGGCGTCGGGCGTCGCCACAAAAACATCCACGATGGCGGGATCGAATTGAGTTCCAGCGCAGCGTAGCACCTCGCGCCGCGCGGAGGCAATCGTATTGGCCTTGCGATAGGGACGGTTGGAGGTCATCGCGTCGAGCGTGTCGGCCAGGGCAAAGATGCGCGCCCCAATGTGAATTTGTTCGCCGCGAAGTCCGCGTGGGTAGCCGGAGCCGTCATAGCATTCCTGATGCGAGTACACGATTTCCGCGGCTTCGCGCAGGAATGGAATTTTGCGCAACATCTGGTAGCCAAGCTCACTGTGCGTGCGCATCACCGCCTGCTCCGCGGCAGTCAATTTCCCGGGCTTGCGCAGAATGGCATCTGGAATCGCCATCTTGCCGATGTCATGCAGAAAGGCCCCGCGCCCCACCGTGCGCAACTCCGAGCCATTCAATCCCATCGTACGGCCCAGGGCCAGCGTGTACGCCGTCACTCGTTTGGAGTGTCCCTGAGTTTCCGCATCTTTTAGATCCAGCGCGTCCCCAAGCGCCTCAAGTGTGACATCATACGAGCGTTCCAACTGCTGCATCGTATGCTGCAACGCTTCCGTGCGTACAGAAATCACCTCTTCGAGATGGTGCAGGTAAATATCGTTTTGTACGCGGAGTCGGCGATACTCCACCGCCCTTCGCACTGCCGCCATACCCTGCTGTGGAGAAAATGGCTGGATCATGTAGTCATACGCCCCCGCCTGGACCGCTTGCATAGCCAGGGGAACCTGATCGGCATTTATGAGCAGCACGATAGGTGTCTGGTCTCGCGCCATGCGGAGTTGTTCGACCCAGGACAAAAGCTGCCCCGAATTCTCTCCAACTGGAATGAGAATCAGATCGATCATTTTGCCAGAGGACACAGACGCGCCAGACAAATATTGGACAGCGGCCTCCAGGTTGCTCGGCGTCAGGATCGAGAATTTTTGCGCATTCAGCTCAGTAGAAAATACATCCTCCATCTGACCATGACAATCGAGCAGGAGTATCCGTCCTGCGATTTCAAGGGTAGACTCGGCAGGCCCAATTTCGCGAAATGGAAAAGCAATGGCCATCAACTTTTGAGAATATCCCCTTGCCGCAACTCTTGGCACGTGTCCTTTTTTCATCGGCAAAGCGTTGAGAACGCTTAAGTCTGGGCAAAAAACAAGAAATACAAGGAAGTTTGCGTGTTATTTTCGGCAGGCATTGAACTTAGAAATGGCAACGGTATGCCAACAGGTAGTATTGCAATGCCACCTGGGAGCGGGAAGCAATTCAAGTACAAATCCACGCTTACTCCACACCAAAAAATGGATTGTTGACTTGTGGGAATCAAAATGGGAAAGGGGCATGCACACATGCAACGCGTCGCCCGAATTACGGATTCCAGCAAGTGGTCTTTCGCGTGCTACAGGTGTTTGCAGGTTCTTCTATTTTTCTGCCCCCCAGATAGCGTCACACTAAAATTATGCTGCCGTTCACTAACACGACCACCCAAAATATCGTTGTCAAAGCCACCCAGCGATATCGCGTTCTCGATGAGCAACGCGATATTTTTGAGAGTCACCGACACCACATTTTTTCCGTTGCGTATTACATGACCGGGGACGAGTGCGAAGCGGAAACGATCCTGTTGTCTACATTTACACAAGCATTCGACGAAATCCCGCAACCGTCCGTGGAGGTTCTGGATCAGGCATTGATGCGGGAGTTGCATCGCCGCATGTCGTTTACTCCAGTGGCCCCATTCGAGCCGGAACAGGCTCCCTCCGCAGGCTTGGGGAACAGAAACGTCCGCCGCACCGATCTGGAAGAAGCACTCTGGCAATTGCCATCTCAGGAACGACTGTGTTTCCTGTTACGCGATGTGGAAGGATATACGCCGGAGCGGATCGCCAGTGTACTGAACATTTCAGAGTCTTTCGTGCAGCGTACCGTGCTCTCATCCCGGCTGCGAATACGCGCGCTGTTGGTGCAGCAACGCGCTGCATCGGAAGCGTAAACCCCGCCCAGTATCTTGTCTAAAGTCACAGTGCATTTTGCGCTCGTTCTGACACCCCTGCACCCACATCAAGCTGCATCCCACAGCAAGTCTGCAATCCAATGGTGCTTGCACCGCGTACTCACGATGCAGACTAACTGCTACTCATCGGTTTGAAAGGGAAATACCCACAATAAAGAAAAGCATATTCACAATTCTCATGGCATTGTCGTCCGGCTTTATGGGCGTCCATGCCTACGCAAACTGCCTGCGGGGGCCGTTGGCAATCTGTTGAAGCCAGAAAACAAGGCGACACTGGTCAAGATTTTGACCTACCACGTCGTTGCGGGAAAAATCGCCACCAAGGATCTGAAGAAGCTCACCAAGCAGGGCGACGGCAAAGCGGAACTGAAGACCGTCAGTGGCGGAACTTTGACTGCAACCATGAAGGGCGGCATGGCGACCATCACCATTCCGAACGTCATCCAGTCGAACGGCGTGATCCAGGTGGTGAACGCAGTTCTATTGCCTAACTAAGAAGTTGGTTCTTTCTTGCACGAATGAAAAGGCGTCCAGTTGCGGACGCCTTTTCGCATGGATGCGAGCACATGCATGTCATTGGGCCTTGATCTGGCTCGCTATCCGGTCATACTCGGCCTTCGAGATCACATGGCGACGCGGCAGCTCTGCTGAATCTTTGTAGGGTCGGCCTGAGATGATTCTGTCCGCCGCGGCGCTATCGATTCCGGGCAGCGTTTCGAGCTCCTGCTTGGTTGCGCTGTTAATGTTCAATGGCCCCTTGGCCTTCAGCCCATCGAAGACGCCCTGGGCCACGGCCTTGGTATCGCGGGCGGCCGCCGCGGTTGCTTTCGCGGTGTCCTGGCGTATCGCATCGGGACTTCGATTTGCCGGAGAGCAACCGCTGAGGCTTAGCAGACCGATCATCGCGATGACTGTCCATTGCATGCCAAACTTAGATGCCAAACAGTCGGTAGTCGATGTATCGCGTGACCTAATCTGCTCGTAGGCCGATGCCAACGCGGTGGAGATCTGGCTGCGCGGCTTCGCGGCGCTAATCCTTCTTCTTTTTCTGCATCGTCGCCTTACGCTTTTCCACCCAACCGGGCTTGATGGCCTGGCGCGCGCGGCCAAGGGCAAGTGCCCCTGAGGGAACATTTTCCGTAATACAGGAGGCTGCGGCGACATACGAGTTGCCTTCCAGAGCCACTGGCGCGACCAGCGTGGAATTGCTGCCGACAAACACACTGTCTCCAATCTTCGTGGGATGTTTGTGCGTGCCGTCATAGTTGCAGGTGATGACGCCCGCGCCGATGTTGCAGCCCGAACCGATTTCCGTATCGCCCAGATAGGCCAGATGGTTGGCTTTGGAGCCGTCGCCAAGACGCGTCTTTTTCGTCTCCACGAAGTTGCCCACGTGCGCCCCGCGACCGATGTGGCTCTCCGGGCGAAGATGAGCGAACGGTCCGATCTGCGCCCCTTCCTCGACGGTCGCTTCGTCGAGCACGCAACTGTTGCGCACCAGAACGCGATCTGCAAGCGTCGAATTCTGAATCACGGAATAGGAACGAATCCGGCAGTCTTCGCCGATGCGCGTGCTGCCAAGCAACTGGACAAAAGGTTCGAGAATGGTGTCCGGCCCAACCGTCACGTCTCCATCGATGACACAGGTTTCAGGCCGAAAGATGGTCACGCCTTCGGCCATCAGGCGACGGGCCGTCGCCAGCCGCATCGCTGCGTCGAGCTGCATCATCTCTGCGATGGTGTTTGCCCCCAGCACTTCGGTTGCATCGTCGGTTTCGAGCGCAACCACACGCTCGTCTGCCGCGCGCAGGATGGCCGCCATGTCCGTCAGGTAATACTCGCCGTGGGCGTTGTTGGCCTGGAGCGAATCGATATGACGATAAAGAGTTTCCGTGCGAAACGCATACATGCCGGAGTTGATTTCTCCCACCTGCTGTTGTTCTGGAGTAAGAGATTTCTGCTCGACGATTGCCGCCACTTCGGGGCTGGTCGGGTCTTTGCGCAGGACTCGTCCATATCCGAATGGATTCGCTGGACGCGCCGTCAAAATGGTCATGGCAGCATGTTGCGCAAGATGAAAGTCGCGCAGACGCTCTATGGTTGCCGGACGGATGAGAGGCGCATCGCCGGACAGCACGATCAGATCGCTGCTTTGCCGCACGGCCTGGCGCAGGCATTGCACGGCATGGCCGGTGCCGAGTTGTTCCGTTTGATGGACGAACTGCACGCCGGCATGGCCGACGGCGCGCTCCACTTCTTCCGCCTGATGGCCGACTACGACGAATATCCGCTCCGGCGGCGTGCTTTGCAGCGCAGCGTCGATGACATGCTGTAAAAGTGGCTTGCCGCCGATGGAGTGCAGGACCTTGGCCCGCTTGGACTTGAGCCGCGTTCCCCTGCCCGCGGCCATGATTGCGATTGCAAAACGGTTAGCTTTCATCACCCATCATCGTCTCATAGTGGAGCTTGGCACAGCAGCCCGAGGAATGCCATTGCCGTTTGAGTGGGATGGTGTATGCAATGAAAGCAACATTCGCTCCGGCTGCAATCGACCATTTTGCGTGCAAAGGTTCTCCAGTATTCTGAAGGTATTGTGCTATTTGAGAGCACAAAAGATTCCCTGAAATTTTGCATACAACCTCTGCCTTGGCGGCATTTGCACACTACCAAATTATTGGTAGTAAAAGGATGATTCATGGTCCTGCGGTCCTCCTGGTGTGTCCGAGTTTTTCCTGCGCTCTGCATTCTGGCTGTGGCGTGGTCCGCCGTATTTACAGTGGGTTGCAGCAGCTCTGGTTCAAGCAGCGCATCGACCGGGGGAAACGGTGGCTCCGGTGGTACCACACCTCCGGGTCCCAGTATTCAGGTGACGACCTATCACGATGACAACATGCGCAGCGGGCAGAACACGCAGGAAACCACGCTGACGACGGCCAATGTGAACACAGCCTCTTTTGGCAAGGTGGGCTTCTATCCTGTGGACGGCAAGGTCGATGCCGAGCCGCTCTATCTCCAGAATTTTTCTATCGCTGGCGCGACGCACAATGTTCTCTATGTGGTGACGGAGCACGACTCCGCCTATGCTTTCGACGCCGATACAGGAACGGTGCTGTGGCATGTCTCGGCACTGGGTGCGAATGAGACAACGAGCGACCCACGCAACTGCGGGCAGGTTGTGCCGGAAATTGGCATCACCTCGACGCCGGTGATCGATCCGAATGCGGGAGCGCATGGGACGATCTATCTCTCGGCAATGTCCAAGGACAGTTCCGGCAACTACCATCAGCGCCTTCATGCACTCGACCTGACGACAGGCGCAGAGCAGTCCGGCAGTCCGGTCGATGTGCAGGCCACGTATCCGGGATCGGGTGCGGGCAGTTCCAACGGGCAGGTAAATTTTGATCCGGGGCAATACGATGAGCGCGCCGGACTCCTGCTGCTGAATGGCGTGGTATACCTCGCCTGGACCTCACATTGCGACATCCAGCCCTGGATCGATTTTGTTACGGAGATCGCTCCGGAAGGGCCAAACGGAAAAGCACTGGATCACCAGCTAAAATTAGTTGTGATAACGAGCATCGATTCCAGGATTCCAGCATCTATAGTAGTCAGAAAAGGAGAACTGCCCATGCCACCGATTTTGTATGCAATTGATCCAGCCCATTCTTCCGTTCATTTCAGCGTTCGCCATCTGATGGTTTCCAATGTCCGGGGAGAGTTCGCGAAGATTTCCGGCACCGTGAAGTACGATCCAGAGAAGCCCGAGACTTCCACCGTGGAAGCCACGATTGACGCCACCTCGATCAGCACGCGCGACGCCCAGCGCGACGCCCACCTAAAGAGCGCGGATTTTCTGGACGTGGAAAAATTTCCGGCTCTGACCTTCCGCAGCAAGAAGATTGAAGTCGCGGCAGGCGGCGGGAAAGTCACCGGCGATCTGACGATTCACGGTGTCTCTCGCGAAATCACCCTGGACGTAGAGGGCCCCACAGCGGAAATGAAGGATCCATGGGGGAAGCAGAGAATAGGCGCTTCGGCGACGGCCAAGCTCAACCGCAAAGACTTCGGGCTGACATGGAACGCGGCGTTGGAAGCAGGCGGAGTGATGGTCGGCGACGAGGTGAAGATTACGATCGATGTCGAAGCGGTCCGGGCATAGAAGCCGCTTCAGAAAAGCGCGCTTCGCCCACGTCTTCCGATACGAGACGTGGGCAACCGGATTTCTGCGATAAGGAGTAGCCTTTATTTCTCCCAGCGGCGGAAAATGAGCGAGCCGTTGGTGCCTCCGAAGCCGAAGGAGTTCGACAGCGCGATATCCACTTTGGCTTTTACCGGCTTGTTGGGCACATAGTCCAGCGTGCAGGCGGGGTCGGGATCCATCAGGTTCATCGTGGGCGGCAATTCATCCTTCTGCATCGCGATGATGGTGATTCCCGCCTCAAGTCCACCAGCGCCGCCCAGCAGATGACCGGTCATCGACTTGGTGGAGCTGATCTTGAGCTTGTGGCTGGTGGCGTGTTCGCCGAAGACGTTGGCGATGGCCGCCGATTCCAGCGCATCGCCCAATGGCGTCGAAGTGGCGTGTGCGTTCACATAGTCGATCTGGTGGGGTTGAATGCCGGCGCTTTTAATGGCGTTGCGCATGGCGCGCGCGCAGCCTTCGCCCTCCGGAGCCATGCCGGACATGTGGTAGGCATCGGCGCTCATGCCATAGCCGATGATCTCGGCAAGAATGTGTGCGCCGCGCGCTTTGGCGTGTTCCAGTTCTTCCAGAATCAGAATGCCCGCGCCCTCGCCAATGATGAAGCCGTCGCGGTCTTTGTCGAAGGGGCGGCAGGCGTGCGTTGGGTCGTCGTTGCGCGTGGAAAGGGCGCGCATGGCGGCAAAGCCGCCGACACCCATGGGGGTGATCGCGGCTTCCGCTCCGCCAGCAAACATCACATCGGCGTCATCGCGCTCAATGATTCGATACGCGTCGCCGATGGAATGCGCGCTGGTGGTGCAGGCGGTCGCGGTCGCTTCATTCGGACCCTTGGCCCCGTAGCGAATGCTGACTTGCCCGGCGGCAAGGTTTACGATGGCGGCGGGAATAAAGAACGGTGAGATTTTGCGTGGGCCACCGGCCAACATGGCGCTGTGTTCGCGCTCGATGATGTCAAACCCGCCGATGCCGGAGCCGATATGGACCCCGACCCGTTCGGCGTTCTCCGGCGTAATCTTCAGGCCGGAAGACTCAATCGCTTCCTGGGCGGCGGCAAGCGCGAAGTGGATGAAGCGCCCCATCTTGCGCGCTTCCTTCTTTTCAATAAAAACGTGCGGGTCAAAATCCTTGACCTCCGCCGCGAAAGTGACGGAAAAGCCTGTCGTGTCAAAGGCGGCGATGGGGGCCATGCCGCTTTTGCCCGCCAACAGATTGCTCCACACCTCGGGAGCAGTCTTTCCCACCCCGCAAAGGAGGCCAATACCCGTGACAACAACACGTCGCTTCAAGACTAATTGCCGCCTTTAACGTTCTTTTTGATGTAATCCACCGCGTCCTGCACGGTCTTGATCTTCTCGGCCTCTTCGTCAGGAATCTCCAGATCGAAGGCCTCTTCAAACTGCATCACCAGTTCGACGACGTCGAGGGAATCCGCTCCAAGGTCTTCCTGAAACGATGCGGTGGGTGTGACTTCCGCTTCATCTACCTGAAGCTGCTCTACGATAATCTGCTTTACCTTTTCTTCAACGGCCATGTCTTTCTCCTGAAATCCCTTTATATTGGACAGCCCAAAATCTACATAACTTAACTTGCTCCAGCGTGGAACCCATATGGGCTCGCAGGCCGTTCATCCCCGCGCTACGCGATCGAGACTGCCGCACTGCGCAATCTCTCCGACACTCATTTAAGAGTACAGGCAATGGCCGCAGGATGCACATGATCCTGGGGATGACTCTCAGACTCGAAATTCGAGTGTACTGAGGCGCTATGTCCGTGTAAAGCGGTAGAAATATTTTCAGAACGAGGGTGGCTGGAATTGGCTGGATTTACCGCGCCACTGTCCGTCAAGGTTACAGTAGGTCAGAGGCAAATTTGGATGAATATCGTTGCGGTCATGGGGATGGTCGGGGTGGGTGTGGTAGCGTTGCTGGCCGGTTGGTGGCTTGGAAGCCGCGCTGCAAAGGCGGAAGTTGAGCGTCTACGAAGAGAGTGGGATGCTCTGGTAGCCGACCGCGCCCGGTTTCAATCCCAGGCAGACGAGCTGCGACAGGTGGCGGCTGAACAGAAGGCCGATCTCGACACCGCCCGTGCACAGGTAGCTGAGGTCCGTGAGCAGGCAACGCGTCTTCAGGCCCAGGTGGAGGAAGCGCAACGCTCGGTCGCCCGCGAGCAGGAATCGTTTGCAAAGGCACAAGAGAAGCTAACGGAAACCTTCAAAGGGCTGGCGGCGAAAGCCTTGCTGGATAATAACTCCCAGTTTCTTGGGCTGGCGAATCGGGAATTGTCTGCGAAGGAGGACTCCATCGAGAAACTGTTGTCTCCGGTCCGCGAAACGCTAGACAAGCTCAAGGATCAGACCCACCAGTTGGAAGTGAAGCGCGAAGGTGCTTACAGCGACGTGCTGGCGCAGGTGAAAAATATCCAGCAGACGCACGAGGGATTAAGACTGGAGACGAACCAACTGGTACAAGCTCTACGGGCTCCCAAAGTTCGTGGCAATTGGGGCGAAGAGCAACTAACGCGTTGCTTAGAATTCGCAGGCATGGTGAAGCACTGCGATTTTAATACGCAGGTATACGTTCGTAACGCCGAAGATAAGGCGCAACAGCCGGATGTAGTGGTGAAGCTGCCAAATGAGCGAATTATTGTTATTGATTCCAAAAATGTTCTCTACGAAACTTTTTATCTTGCAATCAACAGTACTGATGAGATTGAAAAGAAAGCGCTCCTACAGCGGCATGCAACGCAGGTGCGCAAACACCTGGACGACCTATCCAGCAAGTCCTACTGGAGCAATTTCCGTAATTCGCCGGACTTTGTCGTTTGCTTTTTGCCAAGCGAGGCTCTCTTTAGCGCGGCACTAGAACAGGATCCCAGCCTGATCGAATATGGCAGCAACGGCGATGTAATTCTGGCCACGCCAACGACGTTGATTGCTTTATTGAAGGCGGTTGCTTATGGCTGGCAGCAGATGAAGATCACGCGCAATGCAATGGCAATCCGAGATGAGGCCGATAAGCTCTACAAGAAGCTGTCCACAGCGCAGGAGTATTTCGTCAAGCTGGGAAAGTCCCTGGCCACAAGCACCGCGCATTACAACTATTTGGTTGGCACTGTTGTGGAAGGTCGCGGTGGCATCTTTACGCAATCACGCAAGCTGCACGAACTCGGCGTGGGTGCAGATGAAGTGCCAGAGGTGAAGGAAGTGGAAGCCCATATACATCAATTGCAGGGTGACGACTGGCAGATGCAGGAGGCATCCAGCGGTATTGCTCTTGCCGCCAATGCGGGTGGCGATGCGGACGAGGATGGTACGTCGATCTAGTGTAGTCCGCCATAAATAGAATCATTTATATATCGAAGGTCATCTCATAAGATGAGGGGACCTCGATATGCGTGTGGCGACTACGATTGCATTATCAGAAGAGACTCGGCTTCGGTTGGAGAA
>JAKAYS010000004.1 GCA_021826695.1 Acidobacteriota bacterium
ATCTATCTGCTCCAGGCGCTGCAACGGCTCCGATCGCAGACGTTGCAGCAAACAACCGGCAAGGAAACAGTGCCCGCACTGTTAAAATCAAAACGATGATGGGATGGACGCGGGAACACCGGATCGGTAGAGCAATTGGAGTCACGGCGGTCGGCTGGATGCTGACCGTTCTTTTTGTCGCTGCGCAGAGTTCCGCGTTCGCTCAGAGTGCGGCGTCTGTAAGTGGCAAGGCTGGAACCAATAGCAAACCTACGCAAGCCCAGCAACCAAAGCTTCCGCCGGTAACGCAGGCGCCTCCGGACACCACACCGCAAACTGCCGTGCAGTCCAATTCGCAAACCGGCCCCGCATATACGATCACCAGCGTCGTGAATGAAGTAAATCTTATCTTTACCGTGACCGACAAGCATGGCCGCTTCATTCGCGATTTGAAGGAAAGCGACTTCTCGCTGCTGGACGACCGCATGCCTCCAGTGGACGTTTACAGTTTCACCCAGCAGACCAATCTGCCGCTGCGCGTAGGGCTTCTGATCGATTCCAGCAACTCCATCCGTTCGCGCTTTCATTTTGAACAGAGCGCGGCGATCGAGTTTTTGCTGGAAGTCCTTCGTCCGCAACTGGATCAGGCGTTCGTGATGGGTTTCGATGTGACGCCGGACATTACCCAGGGATTTACGAACAATGGAGACCTGCTGAGTGCAGGCATACGCAAGCTTGCTCCGGGCGGCGGAACAGCGCTGTATGACGCCGTTTATACCGCCTGTCACGATGAACTGCTGCCACTCTACGGTCCTGGCGCGATTCGCAAAGCGATCATTCTTCTTTCCGATGGAGATGACAATCAGAGCCATGCCACGCTCGACGATGCGGTAAAGATGTGCCAGCGCGCGGACACCATCATCTACGCCATCAGCACCAATAACAGTCCCAGCCGCGACCGTGGCGATACCGTCCTGAGTGCAATGGCGCAGGTTACGGGTGGACGCGTGTTCTACCCGCCGCGTATCGAACAGGTGTCGGATGCGTTTCAAGGCATTCAGGATGAACTGCGCAGCCAGTATTCCCTGGTCTACAAGCCTGCCGACTTCAAGGCGGATGGCGCATTTCGTCCGATATTCCTGACGTCCTTCGATCGCAAATATAAAATACACGTCAGCAAGGGATACTTCGCGCCCAACCCGCCGAAGTAACCGCGTTTTTCGATGGAAACATGTCTAGTAGCAGCGCCTCAATAAGGAGTAATTCTCCATGTCCTATTCACGTCGCGATTTTCTTGTCGCCATGGGTGCGGCGACCGCTGCCGCTTCTGTCACCAGTAAAGCGCTGGGCGCTCTTGCAAGGCCAGCGTTGCTGTCTGCCCCCGCGGAAATGGCAGTCGGAGAAGGAGTCGGAGGCGCGGGCATGAGCTGTCCTTTTCGACTCGCAGTCATCAATGATGAGATCACGCAGGACTTTGGCCGTGCCTGCGAAATAGCGTCGAAGGATTTTGGACTAAGCTGGATCGAGCTGCGCGGAATGTGGAACAAGAACCTTGCAGATCTGGATTCCAGCGAAGTGGCGGAAGCGAAAAAAATTCTGGAGAAAAACAAGCTGCGCGTGACCGACATTGCCAGCCCGCTTTTCAAAGTAGATTGGCCGGGCGCGCCACTACCCAAAGGAAGGCAGCACCGCGACGAATTTCACGCCGCCTTCGATTTCAAGCAACAGGACCAACTGCTGGATCGCTGCATCGAACTGGCGAACGTCTTTCAGACGGACAGGATTCGCTGCTTCGATTTCTGGCGACTGGATGACCAAAAGCCCTATCGGGCAGCAATCAACGATAAGCTACGCGAAGCCGCAGCGCGTTGCGCGAAGAGCAATAAAATTCTGCTGCTGGAAAATGAAATGGATTGCAACACCGCAACTGGGGAAGAAGCGGCGGCGGTCCTTCATGCAATCCCGAACAAGAATTTCATGTTGAATTGGGACCCTGGAAATGCGGCCGCCATTGGCAGTACGCCATATCCGAACGGATACGAGCTGTTGCCGGAAAATCGCATTGGACATTGCCACTGCAAAGACGTAGTGCGAAAACCGGATGGGAAGTACGCCTGGGCCCCCGTGGGCAGCGGAATCATCGACTGGGTAGGACAGTTCCGCGCGCTCAAGCGGGCTGGTTATCACTATGCCGTCAGCCTGGAAACGCATTGGCGCGGCGCGGGAACTCCTGAGGCTTCCACGCGCATCAGCATGCAAGGCCTGAAGGCAACGTTGCAAAAAGCTGGAATTACCTGCTAAATGGTACGTCCGTCAGTTCGTTCAACAGATGGCCCAAACCAATGCGCCGCGCGCCGAAGTAGGCGAAGGAGATCATGCGAAATGGAAAATGAAGGAATGAAAATCAATCGTCGAGAATTTCTGGAGCAAGTCGGCATGGGAGTGGCCGCGATCGGAGCATTGCCAGCGACGGAACTGTTTGGGTTGAATGGAAGAGCAATTGGAGCGAATGATCGGATTCGCATTGGATTGATTGGCGCAGGTGACCGGGGACAGCAGGACCTGAAGGATGCGTTGAAGCAGCCGAATGTCGAATGCGTCGCTGTGGCCGACGTCTTCTCGCAGCGCCGCGAACAGGTAAAAAGCTATTTGCCGAATGTTGAGACCTATGACGATCCCCGGCGTTTGCTGGACCGCAAAGACATCGATGCAGTCATCAACGCGACTCCACTGCATCTACATGCAAAGTATTTCCTGGCATCCCTGGCGGCGGGGAAGGACCTGTATTCCGAAAAAACGATGACGTGGGACATTCCCGAGGCCGTGGCCTGTCGCAATGCCGCCAAGGCATCGAAGCAAGTGGTGCAGATTGGCTTGCAGCATGAAAGCTCGGGCGAGTTGGCGGACGCTAAACAATGGATACAAAATGGGTCCGTGGGCAAGATCACCATGGTTGAATCGTGGATGAGCCGCAACACTCCCCTGGGACAGGGGCAATGGGTGCGACCAGTGCCAAGCGACTGCAATCCGGCGAACGTGAATTGGGACCTGTTTCTCGATGGCCGCCCGAAGGTCCCGTTCGATGGATACAAATTCATCAACTGGAGACTGTTCTGGGAATTTTCTGGTGGCAACATCACAGAGAACATGGTCCATCAGATTTCCTGGATCATCAGTGCAATGGACCTGCAACTGCCGAAGGCCGCCACCATGATGGGTGGGGTATTTTCCGAGAAAGATGGCCGTCAGGTTCCCGATACGATTGGCGTGTCGCTCGAATATCCGAATGATGTGCTTGTTCTGTGGCAATCCACTTTCAATAACAGGCGTTACGGTTTGGGCGAGCATTTTCTAGGAAGCAAAGGATCCATCGAGCATGTCAGCGGCTCCACAGACATGGTGACGGGCAAGTACAGCTCAGGAATCAATTACTACCCCGAGAAGATCAACAACCCGGACGGCGCTCCACACAAGGGAGAAAATCCCGGAGTCAACCACATGGCCAACTGGATGGCCTGCATCCGTGATCGCAAACAGCCGAATGCAACGGTAGAAATCGGATATTTGTCGGCGATTGCGGCGCACATGTCGAACCTGGCCTATCTTCAAAAGCGGCGCGTCACGTTGGAAGAAGCGATGGCGGCCAAGCCGGAAGCATGGATGAAACCTGTTTAGAAAATTTTATGTCGGCGTGTTGACGGTCGAGGAAAGAGTCGCGCTCTCCCATCCTGTGTGCAAAGGACGCACACAGGATGGGGCAAGTTTTGTTAACACCTGACCTGAAAATGCATTGGCGATTCATTCAAGCGGTCGAATACTTTTTGCATAGCGCACGGATTTGCGCGACCAGCTTCGGTACGCCGGTACTCGCCACAGGATCATCGGAAAAGTGGCTTTCGTATTCCGCAGACATGTAGCCACGAAACCCCGCCTGAGCGAACATCCGCCATACGCGATCCATATCGATAGGCGTGTGGTCATCGAAATGGTCCCGGATGTGCGTATTCGTTGCATAGGGAATACAAGCTGCAATCTGAGCGTAAGAATCCCGCGTCGCGGTGGGAACAAAATGGGTGATGTCGAGGTTGATGCCGACATACGGCGAATTGACGCGGTGCATCACTTCGAGACAAACATCCGCATTTTGCGAGACGCCTTGATGGTCCTCCAATCCCAAGGTAATACCTTTTTGTCCGGAATAATCGCTGGCTGCCTTCATCGTCTCGACGACCCAATCAATCGCCTGCTGCAAAGTTGCCGCCGGTGGCAGCTTGCCAGCAAATACCCTGAGATGAGAGGCCCCAAGCCTGTCGGTGACATCCACCCACTTCTTGATTTCATTCAGTGAGTCGGCGCGTTTCGCGGCATCCGCCTGCACCATGCTGACGCCGCAAGCGGCTCCGGAAAACAGGACGGCATTTTTGTACGCCAAATGCCGGAGGCCATCGAGATAGCCAGCATCGGTGGACTTAAAGTAGTACGCAGTCATGTCCACGGAATCGAGTCGAAGATCGACTGCCTTGCGAATGAAATCTTCCATGGTCATCGAGCCGCGGGTAAGTTCTTCTCGGTAGGAATACGCACAGCAGCCGGCAAAGAAGCGTGGCATTTTAGATTCGTAGGGAGTGGCATCTTGCGGCGCTGCTTCGACCATCGACGGTCCCAGCAGTTCGATTCCCGCGCCTGTCAGCGCACTCACTCCAACGGTCTTTAGAAATTGTCGACGAGCAATTTTATTTTGCATGCTTTCCCCCGTGGATGCCTAAGCTATTGGCTCCTGCTGACGCGTCAGTATGCGCTCGCAAGGTTGAGTTTATCTATCGCCGATGTATCGAGTTTGAGATCGACAGCAGCGAAGAGGCTTTCCATTTGATCGAGGGAGGTAGCACTGGCAATCGGCGCGGTGATGCTGGGACGCGACAGCAGCCACGCGAGCGCAACCGAAGTTGGTGTTGCATGCGCTTGTTGCGTAACGTCATGGAGCGCTTTCAGGATTTTTTCTCCGCGCCGATCAAAATATTTGCCCACGAAAGATTCTCTCTTGGCGCCCTTCGCGTCCTCCTTGGATTTATATTTTCCGGTGAGAAATCCGCTGGCCAGAGAGAAATATGGAATCACAGCGAGTCCGTGCTTTACAGCAACAGGTTCCAGATCTGTTTCGTAGGCTTGTCTGGCATATAGGTTGTACTCCGGCTGTAGCGTCCGATAGACCGGAAGGCCGCGTTCCTGGCCCACTTTAAGAGCTTCCTCAAGACGCGCACCCTTATAGTTCGACGCCCCAACGATGCGAACTTTTCCTTGCTGGATGAGTTGTCGATATGCCTCAAGGGTCTCGTCGAGCGGGACAGAATCGTCATCTTTATGCGACTGGTACAGATCGATGTGGTCGGTCTGGAGGCGCTGGAGCGAGGTCTCGACTTCTTCAAGAATGTACTCTTTGCGAAGACCTTGTTTGCCATCGCCCATATCCATGCCGACCTTGGTGGCAAGCACAACCTTGTCGCGCTTGCCACTCTTCTTGAACCACTGGCCCAGGACCGTTTCCGACTCGCCCCCCTGATGACCGGGGACCCATCGGGAGTAAACATCGGCGGTGTCGATGCAGTTGAAGCCGCGATCCACAAAAGCATCGAGGATGCGGAAGGATGTTGGCGCATCCACAGTCCAGCCAAAAACATTTCCGCCAAAAACAAGTGGAGCGATAGAAATATCGGAATGTCCGAGAGTTCGAGTTTGCATCGCGTGTTACCTCCCTTCATTAGACTGCAATAGCACGCGTCGATATGCAACGCGAGGTAACATGCTGGTGGATAGCCGACAGTTCACCGCCCGCTGGAGCCAAAGCCCTTTGCGCCACGCTCTGCGGCAGACAGTTCTGTCACGACTTCGATGTCCTCGCTCGTCATTGCCTGAAAGGGCGACATCTGAATGATCTTGTCTCCCTTTGCGATACGCACGCTCACGTCCGTCCGCTCCAGCGATACACATTCGATATTTTCGCCAGAGTCTTTTTCTATCTTCACGGTGTAGACCGGCTGATTGACGTTGATCAGGCAGATCATCAGTTCTCCGCGATAGCCAGCGTCAATTCTTCCGCCCGCATACGTCACGCCACGCATCGCCATCGACGAGCGATCGCCGAGAACAAATCCCCATCCCGGTGGGCCTTCGACGGCAATGCCAGTGCGCACGCGTGTCGGAACGCCAGGCTGCAACACCACGTCTTCAATGGAATACAGATCGAACCCTATATCGGCGCCGGGATGGGCAACGGTGGGCGCTTTGGCCTCGGGATGTAGCAATTGAACTTTGAACATGCTTCCTTTTTCTGCGTAGAAATTACATGTCTCGTTTTGATACTCGCCGCGTTAACAATGAATCCACCTAACGCTCCGCGATCTCGACCCAGCCATGTTTGCGATGGCTTTCGAGTTCAGCGCTTAACAACACCATCTGCCGCAGACCGTCGACCATCTGCGGATACTCTATTGGCGCGCTGTGGTTGGCAATCGAGTGGTAGAAGCGGCGAAAAAGCTGCTTGAACGTGTCGTCGTAACCTTCGCTATGGCCACCGGGCAGGTCCGCGTAGCTGCGTGCCTGCGTCTGCATTAGCGCCGGATCTTTCAGCATGACATGGTTCGCGCTGTCCCGCTTGCCGATCCAGAGTTCATCTGGCCGCTCCTGGTTCCAGCGCAATGAAGATTTGGTCCCGAAGACCTCAAAATTCAGGCTGTTCTTGCACCCAGCAGCGACCTGGCTGGCCGTCATGCAGCCGCGTGTGGTTTCTCCCATGTGGAACATCACAGCACCGTAATCTTCCGTTTCGACGGGAATGTCCTCGACGTCCTCGCCGGACAGCAATTTGCCCGCGAAGGTCTCCACATTGCGCTTCGGTTTCTTCCGAGTGGGATAAAACGTCTGTAGGTCCGCGCACAACGAACGCACACGCAGCCCGGTGACGTGCTCGGCCAGGTCGAACCAGTGCGAGCCAATGTCGGCCATCGCGCGCGCCGGACCACCGGCCTTCACATCGATGCGCCAGTTCCAGTCTGTCTCATACAGCAGCCAGTCTTGCGAGTACGTACCCTGCACCACCAGTATGCGGCCAAGCTCACCATCCTCCACCATGCTGCGCATCTGCTGCGCCATGGGGTAGTAGCGCAGGTTGTGGCATACGCAGTTGCGCAAGGCGCGCTCGCGGGCAAGATTCACAAGTTCGCGCGCTTGCTCCACGGATGTGGCAAGTGGCTTTTCACAGAGAACATGCTTGCCGGCAAGCAGCGCGTCCTTCGCCATTTGATAATGCATGGCGTTCGGGGTGCAGATGTGGACGGCATCGATGCTCGCGTCCTGCAAAATCTTTCGATAGTCGGACTCTGCGTGTTCAATCCCAAAGCCCGCACTCAGCCGTTTTGCAGACTCCAGTTCGCGTCCAGCAATGGCCACAACCTCCACGCCCTCGACGCGCCGCAGCGCTTCCAGGTGAACGCGTCCCATAAACCCTGTGCCGAAGATTGCTGTTCTGATATTTTTCATAGGTTTTTATACCCACCATGCTCCATCGGACTTCTCGCTAATTATTATGTTATTGAGAAAATGCGCCGCCTTAATCAGCCCTTCTTCGGGAGACATCAGGCTGTCCTCGCTTTGTCCGCCAGTGTGCGCTGAAATGTTTTCAAGGCCGAGGCATCGTCCAGAGCTTGCAGTGCGCATCGCCGGGAAATCCTCCGGTGCCCAGTTCCACGGTATCGATGGAGAGCGTCTTCAATTTTTGCAGTACGCTTTCCAGCGGAAGCTGCGACAACAGTGGCGTAAATACCCCGATCTTCATTCTTGATTCCCTTCATGTTCTGCAAGTGACGAAAGTTCAGCATTTTCATACGATACAGCTAATTTGCGGTCCATCCGCCATCGATCAATACGGTATGTCCGGTAATCAAGGAGGCAGCGGGAGAAGCGAGAAACACAACCGCGCCAGCTACTTCGATCGGCTCGCCAATGCGATGCAACGCCGCGATCTTCTCGACGACTTCGGCATGAAATTTTGGATCGGCCAGCGCAGGCTCGGTGCCCGGCGTGTGAATAAATGTCGGGGCTACTGCATTCACGTTGATGTTGTACTTGCCCCATTCCACGGCAAGACACTTCGTCAAATGCGCGATGGCCGCTTTGGTCATGCAATACACAGACTCCGTAGGCAGCGCGACAAAACCGGCCTGCGAACTCATATTGACGATGCGCCCGCGCCTCTGCTGCATCATGACGCGGCCCGCTGCCTGACTGGCGAAAAAAGTTCCCTTCAGATTGATCGCCAGCGTGCGATCGAAATCTTCTTCCCGCACATTTTCCGCCAGATTGTCGGGGGCAATCCCTGCGTTGTTGACCAAAATATCCAGATGACCGAAATGCTTGACCGTATCGTCAATGCCCCGCGTGATTTGCGACAAGTCTGTCATGTCCATCTGCAACGATAACGCGCGGCGGCCCATGGCTTTGATCTCCTCCGCCAAACCGCCATCATGGTCGAGCTTGCGCAGTCCCAGAGCCACGTCCGCGCCAGCCTCCGCGAGAGCAAGCGCAATGGCGCGTCCCAGGCCGCGAGCCGCGCCTGTCACCAGCGCCACTTGTCCTTCCAGATCGAAGCTTGGCAAAAACTTCATGGGCCTCCGTTCTGAATCAGGTGTTGGTTGCGAATGGTTTAAGCGAAGACCACGCAAACGGGTGAGTCCAGCGGGTACTGCCTGCCCGTCTCCGACAGCCTTCCCGTATGAGTGTCGCACTGTAACACAACAATGTTTGCGGAATTTTGATTGGCGACCACCAGCCATCTGCCCGTGGGATCGAGCGCAAAATGCCGCGGAAATTTCCCTCCGCAGGAGATGTGCTGGATCGACGTGAGATATCCATTCGCAGGATTGACGATGAAAACGGCAATCGAGTCGTTGCCACGATTGGACGCATACAGAAAACGTCCATTCGGATGGACTGCGACGGTGGCGGCGGCATCTTCTCCATGAAAGCCTTTCGGCAGTGTGGAGATGTTCTGGAACCGCGTCAGCGTGCCGCGAGAACTGTCCCAGTGCATTCCATCGACGGTGCTGACAATTTCATTCACGGAATACGCCCATCGACGATTGGGATGAAATGTCAGATTGCGCGGACCCGATCCTGGGATGGCGCTGTAAAAAGGCGGATCGTTCGGCGTGATTTTCGCGGTCTTAGGGTCGAAGCGGTAGACCATGATGCGGTCCAGACCCAGATCGTTGACCAGCAGATAACGATTGTCGGGCGAGACCGTAGTGCAGTGCGTGTGCGCCGCAAGTTGCCGATCGACATTGACGCTGTGACCTTTGTAATAGACATTGGAGACGTGCTCACTAAGGCTGCCATCGGGCAAGATTCGGAAGCTGGCGAGGCTGCCGCTGTCATAATTCGCGACAAATAATGTTTGACCTGTGTGGTCTGCCGTAACATTGCAGGGGCCAGTTCCGCCCGACGGGACCATGTTTTTTAACATGAGTTTCCCAGACGCGGGATGGATCGCGAAGGCGGAAACAGCGCCACTTTGCGCGCCCTGGTAGTTGTCCAGTTCATTCACCGCATAGAGCGCCCTGTGATTTGGAGCCAGTGCCAGGAAGCTGGGATTGGGGGTTATCGCGGCCAATTCCATCGCGGCCAGTTCCCCGGAATTCGGCAGCCACCGATACGCGTAGACTCCTTTGCTGGTTGACTTGGTGTAGGTCCCGATGAAGATCCGTTTTTCCCGGGCATCGAGTGCCAACAGCGAATGGCTGGCAAACGGCAGCACAGCTAGACCCGACAAAAATTGGCGGCGCGTGAAATTTCTCATCGAGGGCATGGTAGCACCTGCGACCGGCCCGATTCCATCCGCTTGAAACTCTTCCCTGTCGTCTGCGAAGATACCCCCGTACACGGTGCTAGTCTTAATTTTCACGGTTTTTATTTAAAGTACTCGGAGAACGCTTGAAGAGTTCCATCCCATCTCTCTCAACAAAGCGCGCCACGCAATTGGCTGTGGACATTTCAAAGGAAGCACCCATGACCGGGGGCAGCCGCTTTCTGCGCGCCTGCCTGCGGCAGCCCGTGGATCGCACGCCGGTCTGGTTTCTGCGCCAGGCAGGCCGCTACATGCCGGAGTATCAGGCGGTCCGGCGGGAGCACTCGCTGCTGGCGATATGTAAATCGCCAGAGTTGGCTGCTGAAGTGACGATCACGGCCGCGGAAAAGCTCGACGTCGATGCTGCGATCATTTTCGCCGACCTGCTGCTGCCGCTCGAACCCATGGGGCTGGATTTTGAATTCCTCGCAGGGGAAGGACCGGTGGTGCACAAGCCGATTCGCAGCGCCGCGGACATCGGCGCGCTACGCACGGACCGCATCGCCGACCTTGGCTATGTGGCGGAAGCTATTCGTCGCGTCGAAAAACACTTTGGCGACCGCATGGGAATGATCGGCTTCTGCGGCGCTCCTTTTACGCTGGCCAGTTACATGATTGAAGGCGGCGGCTCCCGCAACTACATCGAAACGAAACGCCTGATGTACTCCGACCCGGCTGCGTGGCAGGCACTGATGCAGAAGCTGGCGACCGTGCTGGCGGAATATGCCGGACAGCAGGTGCGGGCCGGGGCGGACGTCATCCAGATCTTCGACAGTTGGGCCGGCGCGCTTTCCGTCACGGACTATCGCGAGTATGTGCTGCCCATCACGCGCCTGCTGGTTGAACAAGTGCGGGCCCTTGGAGTGCCTGTCATTTATTTCGGCGTCGATACTGCGACCCTGTTGCCTACGATGAGGGAAACTGGCGCAGATGTCATCGGCCTCGACTGGAGGATTCCGCTCGACACTGGCCGGCGCGTCGTCGGCGAGCATTGCGCGGTGCAGGGCAATCTCGATCCCATTGCGCTGTTTGCGCCGGAAGCGTTGCTGCGCGCGCGCGTTGAAGAAGTTCTGCGCCAGGCGGCGGGACTGCCTGGACATATCTTCAACGTCGGTCATGGCATTGTGCCGGGCACGCCGGTAGAAAATGTGCGGAATGTCGTCCGCTGGGTGCGAGAAATCAGCGCGCAAATGCAAGCGGAGCAGTCCCGGAGCATCGGCGCAACCACAGCGAGGAAGGTATGACCGAACCTGCTGTGCTCACAGTGGAGGGCCGAAAATTTGCCGTCCTGTTGCTGGCGCATGGGACGCCGGAGACAGTCGAAGAGATTCCCGAATACCTGAAAAATGTCGTCAGCGGTCGCGCGTTGCCCCAACACGTCGTCGAAGAAATTCAGCATCGTTATGCGCAAATCGGCAAAAGCCCGTTGACCGAATGGACCATGCAGCAGGCCGCTCTGCTACAGGAGAAAATCAATCTGCCCGTGTACGTTGGCATGCGCAATTGGAAGCCGTACATCACCGACACCGTGCGCGCGATGCGGGCCGACGGCGTTACGGACGCTGTTGCGATCTGCCTGGCGCCACAAAATTCACGAACCAGCGTCGGGCTGTATCGCCGTGCCGCGTATGCGGAGGCGGGGACAGGGCTGCGCTTTCACTTCATCGACGGATGGGCGGACCATCCGCTTCTGGCCGATGCCTTTGCCGAGCGGCTGCGAACGGTCTGGCGGGAAGCATGTTCCATTGTTGGCGCAAAAGTTCCTGTACTGTTTACGGCGCACAGCGTTCCCTGCCGTACTGTCCAGACGCAGGTAGCCAACGCATCGCGTCCTGAGCGCGCGGAACTGAATGCGGCAAGTTCAGGGACTATCAGGCCAACAGCGCCGGAGCGTTCCTATGCAGTACCGGGCAGTTCGTCGACTGGTCCCGATCCATACGCAGTCGAGACCAAACAAACCGCTGCGTTGGTTGCCCAACGACTTGCCGCGGATGGGCTGACTGAGCAGGATTGGTATTTCGCATATCAAAGCCAGGGAATGTCCGGCGGCTCCATGTCCGGCAATTTATGGATTGGCCCGACCGTGGAAGACACACTCCGGGCCATCCAGCAGGAAGGACATCGCGGCGTGGTCATCCAGCCGATCGGATTTCTGTGCGACCACGTGGAAATTTTGTACGACATCGACATCGCCTTTCAAAAACTGGCGCACAAACTGAATCTGCAACTCTTTCGACCGGAGTCACTGAACGCGTCGCCATTGCTGATCGAAGCACTCGTAGACTTGAGCGCGCGCGGCATGGAACAGATGTCTGCGACCGCACCCACATCGACTTCCACTCCATCATGAAACATATCGCCATCATCGGCGGAGGCATTGCCGGAGTTTCCGCGGCGTATGAACTGGCGCTTCAGCAGCGAGCTGGCGCTCCGGTGGAGTTCACTCTTTTTGAAGCATCGCCTCGTCTGGGTGGCATTGTAGAAACCGTGCGTCAGGATGGTTTCGTCCTGGAATGCGGCCCGGACAGTTGGGTGGCGGAGAAGCACTGGGCGCGCGATCTGGCGGTCGAGCTTGGCCTGGAAAATGAAATCATCTTTTCTCAGGACGACCGCCGCAGAACCTATCTCGCCGAAGGCGACACGCTGAAAGCCATGCCGGACGGCATGCGCATGATGGTGCCGACGCAGTGGGCCAGCGTGCTGCATTCGCCTCTATTCAGTCGGCAGGCCAAGCTCGCCTATCTGCGCGAACCGAAGCTGGCCGTGCCGTTGAAAGCCAGCGCGCTCGATGCCTCCCATCCCGCTCGCGATGAGTCGGTGCGCGACTTCGTCTTCCGACACTTTGGCGAAGAGGTGGCCGATACGATGGCGGCGCCTTTGCTTGCTGGAGTGTTCGGCGGAGACATCGCGACCCTTAGCGCCCGCGCGGTGCTGCCTGCTTTCGTGGCGATGGAACGAGAGCATGGCAGTTTAATTTTGGGCCTGCAAGAGCGTTTGCAAGAACGAATTCAGGCGGGGATTCCACCGACACCCATTTTCTCCACGCTGCAAAACGGCCTTGGTGGACTCATCGAGGAAATGGAATCTCACATTCCGGCGAAGAGCATTCGGAGACAAATCCGCGTTGAGAGGATCGAACGAGTGGAAGAGCATTGGCGGGTTCGCGGAGCTTCTTTACAAGATTCCGCGCAACCAGTATCGGAAGACTTCGACGCCATTCTGGCAGCGACGCCCACGAAAACAACGGCCCGGCTGCTTGCTCCAGTAGATGCGCGCCTGCCGGAGCTGCTGCCACAGGAGGCTTCTTCGGCCATCGTCGTAGCGCTCGCGTTTTCCGCAGAGCAGGCCCAGGAGCTACGGATTCCGCGCGGTTTCGGATTTCTTGTGCCGCAGCGTAGCGCAGTCGACTCCGATGGCGGCATCGAAGCCATCGCGCAGAGGGCGTTGCTGGCCTGCACCTTTGTCGATCAGAAATTTCCATATCGCGCTCCTCCGGGTGCGGTGCTGCTGCGCGCTTTCTTTGGTGGTCCGCACGCGCCTGCTCTCTTGCAGCAAGACGATGCCACGCTCATATCGCTCGCGCATATTGCGTTGGGGAAATTTTTAGGCAAGCTGCCGGAACCTGTAATCTCACTGGTTCGACGGTGGCCAGACTCGCTGCCACTTTATGCCGTTGGCCATCTGGAGCGCATCGTGGAACTGGAAGCACGCGTCGCACAAATACCGAATGTCCGGTTGATTGGCAATGCATATCGCGGAGTGGGACTGCCGGACCTGATTTACGCAGCCAGAAATGCAGCGCGAGAGATGGCGAACGCGATTTTACCAGTCCTCTAAAGCGATGTTTCAAAGATGCTGTAGTTGAAAGTCCGGTCCGTCATCCTTCGTTCGCCGCGGCGAAGCGACCGGAGTGAAGAATGACTCCCCATCCCTACTCGTATTTCAATGCTTCCACAGGGTCCATTTGCGCGGCGCGCGTTGCTGGCAGGGTGCCAAATAAAACACCTACCAGCATGGCCGTCCCCAAAGAAATCACGACCGACCAGTAAGAAATCGGGATGGGATAGGCGGGAAAAAAGAAGCGAATGGATAGCGGCAGGGCCAGACCAAGCATCGTGCCGACCAGTCCCCCGCTCAGCGAAATAAGAATTGCTTCCGCAAGGAACTGCAACTGGATTTCCCGGTACGTCGCCCCCACTGCCTTGCGGATTCCAATTTCACGAATCCGCGAGCGGACCGTTGCCAGCATGATGTTCATAATGCCCACGCCGCTGACGACAAGTGTAACCGCGGAAACCAATAAAAGCACCAGCGTGAGAATGTCTGCAATTTGCCCGGCAGTCTTGACCAGCGCGGTATATTCCTGCACGTCATAGACAGAGTTGGCCCGGTGACGCGACTGGATGACCTTCGCGATCGCACTTCGCACGCGCGGCGTGTCGCTGAAATCTCGAACGGAAAAAAAGAGTTGTTTTACGGCATCTGTGCCAGTGAAATATCGCGCGACAGGGTAGGGAATCAAGATCGTTTGCTTCGCGACCTCTGACATTCCATAGGTATTCACGCTTTCTTTGAACGTCCCAATGATGGTGAACGGAATACCCTTGATGGAAAATCTCCGGTTGATTGCTTCATCGGCGCTGCCAAATAAGTTCACAGCGAAGGGCACCGTCACTACGGCGACTTTGGCATGGCTGAGAGCGTCCTGATCGTCGAAAAAGCGCCCGGATAGAACAATCAGGTTGCGCACCTCCTTATATTGGGGAGAAACCCCAAGCACCAGAATGTCTTTTACCTGTCCGTCGCCGAAGCTGATTCGATCATGCATCTCCAGCATGGGCGAGGTGGCGACGATGCCGGGCACCTGCTCTTCGACCGCCGTCAAATCGTCCTTGGTCAAATAGTCCTGGTCGGCATTCGGCGTGCCCGTTCCTCCAGCCTGATAATCGGCGATGATCATATTGGCACCGATACCCTGGATCAGGTTGATGGCATACTGCTTGCCCGTCAGCCCGATGGTGACGACCAGAATCACTGACGCCGCGCCCATTACCATGCCCAGAGCAGTCAGCGCGAAGCGCACCTTGTTGGCGCGAAAACTGTCCAGCGCGAGAGTAAGGATCTCGCTGAGCACCATGGTCTTCTTGGCGCTGGCCAGTGTACCGGCAAAGGACGGATTGTGTGGGCGGGCAGGGACCATCGCTCAATAAAACCGTGGCGCGTAACAAAGCAGTGGAGAGGGAGAGATAGATTGTCCTGTCCCCACTGCACGAAACGCACTCATATTTAGCATACCGCCTACGGTCGTTTGAAAGAGGCAGTTAGAATTGTGCGGGCTGCTCCCATTCTGAAAAAACAAATTCTTTCAGCGGCTTGCGTTCTCTGGGCGCGGTCTCCATGGCCTTCATTGGATCGGGAAGCGTATCCACGCTGCCGAAATGGCCCAGGGCTGTTACAGCACCTATCTCATAGTCTGCGGGAATGGCCAGACTTTTCCGTATCTTCTCGTTATCGAATCCTGCCATCGAATGGGTGTGGAGACCGAGCGCAGTGGCCTGGAGGGCCAGGTTCGCCGTAGCCGCGCCGGTATCGTGCAAGGCGTGGTGGTTCGGGTTGCCATTCTTGGCGAATGTCTTTTCCCCCACAGAAAGTATAAGTACAGGCGCGCTCTTCGCCCACGACTGATTGAATTCAACCAGCGCATCGAAAATCTTGTTGTAGGTTGCATCGCCTTTGCGGCCTATCAGGAAGCGCCACGGCTGTTCATTATAGGAAGAGGCGGCCCAGCGGGCTGCTTCAAACAGCTTTTTCAGGTCTTCCGCACTGACGGCGCGGTCCGTAAAAGCTCGTGGGCTCCAGCGACGCAAAATCATTTCCTCCACGCCAGACGTTTTTGGAGCGTGCTTGAGGGACTCGATAGCTAAGGGGGTGGTTTCGGACATCGATATTCTCCTTACAACAAGAGATGACACGAGAGCGTCGTGCGTTTCAAATTAAGAATTGGTTGCTGCATGGCCGTGGCCGCACCACCATAAGAATAGTGAAAACAGCCGTATTGGGCCGTCGTACACTGGAAGGAGCGAGCGTGTCCGCCGACGCGGAGGGATGTGTGAGCGGTTGAAACAGGCGG
The DNA here is from genome assembly GCA_021826695.1 of Acidobacteriota bacterium. Classification (GTDB taxonomy): domain Bacteria; phylum Acidobacteriota; class Terriglobia; order Terriglobales; family Acidobacteriaceae; genus JAKAAZ01. The sequence continues at coordinate 16,008 of JAKAYS010000004.1, forward strand.
TCTTGAAAACCGCTTTACCCGCAAGGGTAACGGGGGTTCGAATCCCTCTCCCTCCGCCATCTACTTGTTTTAGGAAATCCAATAACATCTAACATCCGATAAATACAGAAAATCCCTAGCTGTTTATCTGTCCGGGCCGCAACAGACTGAAAAGACCCGGTGGGTGAGGCGCGGAGAAAGAAACCCTAATCCTCCTAGGAGTGTGTCGGAGATAGCAGGTTCGTCGTCGGAATTTTATATTTCCGCCAGAGCAGTTGGCCGTGATATCCAGATGGTCGTGCCTATCGGGGACGGGTTCCTACCAGGTCGTGCATGAGGTATTCCGTTCTCCAAGGCGGTCAGCAGTGGAAAGGACTTCCACTCCGACCGGACGTTGTCCAGGCCGCGCAGGCTGAAGCGCCGGAACCCTCGTCGTTCTTTGATCTGTCCGAAGACCGGCTCGATGATCGCCTTCCTCATCTTGTGAATAGACCGTCCGGCCTCGGTGCGCAGTTTGCGGTTCAAATCCAACCCCCCGCAGCCAAAACAAACTAAACGACCACCGGCTTTCAGCCGGTGGTCGTTTAGGTGAGAGGTTGAGTTCTTTCAGGTGCTCGTCGGTGATGAATATATCGAGGACAGTGCAACTTGGAAAAAGTTCAGCAGCAGGCGAACTGTGTATTTTTGAACTTAGTAGTTCCTGATTTTATTTTGATCGCTCCTCATCCTCAGCGTACCTGTAAACTGCCCATGGGCCCATGTCGCTAACCGTAGCCGAGTTTGTCAATCGCTGGAAAATTAACTCCCAATCTGAACGCAGCGGAGCGCAATCGCATTTTAACGATTTGTGCGACATGCTTGGGGAGAAAAACCCGGCCGCAAGCGACACCGCCGGGGAGCGCTACGCCTTTGAAAAGCCCGTCAGCAAGACCGACGGAAGCAAAGGCTACGCCGATGTATGGCTCCGCGACCACTTCGCATGGGAGTACAAGGGAAAGCACAAGGACCTTAAGAAAGCCTACCAGCAGCTTAACGACTACCGCGAAGACCTCGGAAATCCTCCTCTGCTTGTGGTTTGCGATCTCGACCGCTTCGAAGTCCACACGAATTTCACCGCCACAAACAAGCGCGTCTATGCCTTTAACCTGGACGACCTCAATCACAACAAAGTCACAGCGACGTGTCCTCTTCCACCGCTGGAAGTTTTGCGCGCGCTCTTCGGCGACTACAACGTACTGCGTCCGGAGTTTACCGATGCCCAGGTCACCAAGGAAACGGCCGCGCATTTCAGCCGTCTTGCTGAACGCCTCGAACTCGAGGAACGCAATCTCGGCGCCAGCCGCGCTGAAATAGCTCATTTCCTGGTGCGACTGCTCTTCTGCCTCTTCGCCGATTCCATCGGCTTGTTGCCCAACCATGTCTTCCGCAACCTTCTGCAAAGCGAAGATCGTTTGCTCCCCACCAAATTCCTTCGCAAGCTCAAGCTACTTTTTGAGGCGATGAGCCAACCTGAGGGCATTTTCGGCGAGCACAGCATCAAGTATTTCAATGGCGGCCTCTTCGATAGCCCCTCGATCATTCAGCTCGACCTCGCCGATCTCGGCATCTTGTACGAGGTCTCAAAAAATTACGACTGGTCCCACGTCGCTCCCGCGATCTTCGGCACACTGTTCGAGCGTTCTCTCGATCCGGCCCGCCGTTCCCTCATCGGCGCGCACTACACCAGCGAAGAGGACATCCTGCTGCTGATCGAACCGGTCCTGATGCGCCCGTTGGAACAGCGCTGGGCCATTGTGCGACAGCAAATTCTGGAGGCGCTGGAGATCGAGCGCGCCGAAGAGGCCGCCCGCAACAGCCGTCAGGCGCGCCTTCGCACGGATCTTCCGTCGCAAAAACTTTTTGCCGACTGGATCGACGAATTGACCTCGGTCCGCGTGCTCGATCCGGCCTGCGGCTCCGGCAACTTCCTGTACGTCGCGTTACGCCGCATGTTGGACCTGTGGCTGGAGGCGAGAAAATTCGCAGCCGAGCAGGGTATTTCCCTCGTCATCCCAAAAATGGTTTCGCCCACGCAACTCTTCGGCATCGAGACAGAATTCTATGCCCACGAGCTTGCCTCCATCGTTGTATGGATCGGATTTCTGCAATGGAAACATGAGCACGGCGTCCAGGAAGATCGCGAACCTGTCCTCCAGAAGCTGGACAATATCCAACACGGTGACGCAATCCTTCGTTACGACGCCGAAGGCAAACCCTATGAACCTGAATGGCCTAAAGCCGACTTCATCATCGGCAATCCTCCATTCCTCGGCGATAAACGAATGCGTAGCGAGCTTGGCGACAAATATGTGGACGACGTGCGCGCGCTATATGAAGGACGCGTGCCCGGCGGCGCCGATCTTGTCACCTATTGGTTTGAAAAAGCGCGTCGTCAGGTGGAAATGAACGCAGCGAAGCGCGTCGGGCTACTTGCCACCAACTCCATTCGGATGGTTGGAAACCGCCCCGTGCTCGAACGCATCAAAGCATCCGGAAACATTTTCATGGCGTGGAGCGATCGTCCCTGGCTCCTCGACGGCGCAGCGGTCCGCGTCTCCATGATTGGGTTCGATGACGGATCGGAGCAGGAACACACGCTCGACGGCAACAGCGTTGGCCAGATTCATGCCGACCTGACCGCCGAATCGAACGTTGTCAGTGCTCTCCCCCTGAAAGAAAATGCGGGCCTATGTTTTCTCGGCGTCATGAAGGGTGGCCCGTTCGACATCAGTGGCGAAGAAGCGCGCAAGATGCTGTCGCGGCCTCCGAACCCAAATGGGCGTCCAAACAGCGACGTGGTAAAGCGACGGCTTGGAGGTCAGGACATTACCGGGAGAGATGGCGGCGGATGGATCATCGACTTTGGCGTGAATATGCCTGAAACAGAAGCAGCACTCTATGAGTGGCCGTTCGAGTACGTGAAGAAACACGTCAAGCCTCTCCGAGACGTGAACAGGCGCCTTAGGATGCAGCGGAGGTGGTGGATTCACGGAGAAGCCCGGCCTGGCCTTAGACGCGCTGTAAAGGATTTGAATCGCTGCATCGTTACTCCCGAAGTAGCGAAGCATCGGCTCTTTGTCTGGGTCGATAGTGATGTTATTCCAGATCACAAATTGCATGTCTTTGCCCGAGGGGACGACTACTTTTTTGGCGTTTTACATTCATCCGTACACGAGGCCTGGACTCTCGCGACATGCTCCTGGATTGGGAAAGGTAATGACCCTTCATACAACTCAGACACGGTGTTCCTGGCCTTTCCGTTCCCGTGGCCTCCCGGAACCGAACCCGCTGAAGACAAAGACACTCGCGTCAAGGCCATCGCCGACGCCGCGCGCGAGCTTGTCCGTCTGCGCGACGCATGGCTCAACCCGCCGGATGCCTCTGAAGCCGACCTGAAAGCCCGCACCCTCACGAATCTCTACAATCAGCGTCCGGAATGGCTCGCCAACGCTCACCGCACCCTGGACGAGGCCGTCTTTGCCGCCTACGGCTGGCCCTCCGACATGACGAAGCAGGAGATTCTGGCGCGGCTCCTCGCGCTGAATCACGAGCGGGCCGCCGCCCAACTGCACTCCACTGGCCCGTCAGGGAATCCCTGCTGTGCCGGTCCGCGTCAAGCCCGTCCGCCGCGGCGGAAAGTCGTGCCCCGATACAAGACCTGAAATTATTTCATTCACGAATTTATGACTCAGGACACTACGTTCTCGGACGCAATTGGCCCAGGGCAACGCGGGTTCGCCTGAAGCATTGGTCGAACTGGCGCTTCAAGCATGCTCGGGGAGTGCTGCCAAGCGATTCTCCTTCGGAGCGTCGCGGAAATCGTCCGCATGGCCGTGGCGGATATTCATGAACTACGGAACACAGTCAGTTTTGCCGGCCTCCAGATCAAAGACCTGAATGATTGGGGATACTGGTTCGTTTTGCAATTTTGTCCAGGATTTTCGCCTTCAAATCCGCACTGCCTTCCGTTGCGATATAGAGCCTGTTTACAGCAAGGTCCTTGAAGGTATCGAGTTGCCCCGACGGCCACTTGATCTCCAGCAGGTCAACTGTTTTGGCCTCATTTAGGCCGAAGTGTATACGCAGATCGTTCTGAGAGAAGTAGCTCCCTCCGCTGCGGACTTCATCGATTTGTATCAGTGGCTGTGCCGAATTGGCTGACATCTTCGCTATCACGCGGATTCGGGCGCCGATTCCTGTGCGGTTCGACTTGACTCCAATCGTCTTCACTTTGATCCAGTTCCTGTTCCATTGCGACTCGCAACGCAGCAGTTGTGGAAATGTGTTCATGCAGTTCACCACAATATCGATGACGCCATTGTTGTCATAATCGCCAAAAGCGCATCCACGACCTGGCACGGCTGCAGTTATACCCGGGCCCGCCAGTGTAGTGACATCTTCAAAACGCCCGTTATGCAGGTTTCTGTATAGATACTTCTGCTCGGCATACGGAGCTTCCGTTTTTGAACTGTTCACCTCTGGATAAACATGGCCGTTCGACATTAAAACATCGAGCCAGCCATCATTGTCCATATCGAAGAACCCTACTCCCCACCCCAGATAGCGGGTATGAATTCCAAGCCCAGAAAGATATGTGTCATCTTCAAACGTCCCGTCTCCCAGGTTGGTATATAGGGAATCGGTGTCCCCGGCAAAGTTGGTCTTAATAATGTCGAGATTGCCGTCCCGATTGTAATCGCCTACCGTCACTCCCATGCCCGCCTGCGGCTTGCCATCGGGAGAAAAAGCCACTCCAGATTCGATGCCTATGTCCTTAAACGTTCCATCTTTCTGGTTGTGGTAAAGGGTGGCCGCAGTTGAATCGTTTGCCACATAGATGTCGGGCCAGCCATCATTATCGAAATCGGCGACGGCCACACTTAATCCATAAGTCCCGATGGTGTTCCACATCCCGGCCTTCTCGCTGACGTCGGTGAACTTGCCATTCCCGTTATTGTGGTAAAGAAGGTTCTTGCCGCTGGGAAGTCCGGGGGGGCCACAGGCGACGAGGATGCCTTTGTAGGCGCAAGCGAGGGACCCCGACGGTGGCGCAGTCTTCAGGTCGAGATCGACATAATTGGCGACGAAAAGGTCGAGATGGCCATCCCGGTCATAATCTACAAAGGCACACCCGGTATTCCATCTGGTCTCAGATTGCTTTAAGCCGGCCTGCTCGGTCACGTCGTGGAATGTTCCATCTCCGTTGTTATGGAACAGAGAATTTTGTCCGTAATAAGCGACAAATAAATCATCGTGACCGTCATTATCGTAATCCCCTACGCAGCAGCCTTGGCCCCAGCCGCTCCGGGCCAAGCCGGCCTTGTGAGTCACATCCAGGAAGGTGCCGTCGCGATTGTTTTTGAAGAGGTGACACGTAGGGGCATCTCCATTGGGAAATCCCTCCAGCCGCCAACCATTCACAAGAAATATGTCCAGCCATCCATCGTTGTCGTAGTCATAAAAGGCAACTCCGCAGCCAGTTGTTTCAAGCAGGTATTTATCTTTTTTTTCTCCACCATAAATAGTTTTCGTATTCAGACCAGCCCGCTCGGCTTCATCGAAAAAGCTGACCCCGAGAGGAGTTCCGGCGATGGGAGAGGGCGGTCCGGGCGGGGCCGGCTTCGGCGCAGCATCGTAAGCGCGTTCGGCTGCCGCAGATTGCTGCGCTGAGACGACCGCTTCTCTTTTCCACGGCGGGACACTCAAAAGCAGAACGTCCGCCAACGGCAGGACCAAGGCGGTCCTGCTAAGCGATTGCAGGAACCGGCGGCGGGTCAAAGCCATGCTGTGTCCTTCAGCGAATGCGGCCCGCGCGTCTGCAGATCTCGAAATGTAAACTGGCTTGGTTGCATGGGGCCTCAATGGTCGGGCGATTTTAGAGTTTCCGCGCTGTGGCGTGCCGCGGTTGCTTCGGTGGATTTTCCTTCCTGGTCGAAAGCGGCGGCCAGTCCACGATACGCGTCGGCATAATTGGGGTCGCTGCGGATGGCATCTTGATACTGCTCGATGGCCTGCTTGATTTCTCCTTTTTCGCGTAATTGGTTTCCCGCGTTCGTCGAGAACAGCGCATGCTGACGGTTTACCGCAGCTCTCATAAGGTCCGCCGCTTTCTTGCGGTCAATTGCCGCTGCGGTCCGATTGCCCTGTGCCGCCAGAATGCTGGCCAATGTAATGTATCCGCTGGGCTGGTCAGGTCGCTGGCGAATGGATTCATTCAATGCTGCTACCGCTTGTGGCAATTTATTCTGCTGACGATACACGCTGCCGAGGATCGACCATCCATCGGCATTTTCCGGCCGCATATGGAGCGCGGTTTGCAATTGCTGCTCCGCTGCATCGAAATTGCCCTCCTGCATGTAGAGAATGCCCAGTGTGTAATGTGGCTCGGATAAATCCGGGTCGAGGCTCGAAGACAGTTCAAGTTCAGTCAAGGCTGCCGCCACATTGTCTTTAAGTTTATACGCCAAACCCAGGTCGTAGTGAAGTTGAGCGTCCTGAGGATTCAAATGGATGCCAGCCTTGAAGCTGTCGATCGCATCGTCCAGGTCGCTTTCCTGTACATAAGCAGCTCCAAGGTCCTGATAAACGGTCGTGTCCTTCGGATTGAGCTGAATGGCACGCTTATAAAGCCCGATCGCGTCTTTCGCATCCCCTGTCTGCACCATGGCAAGCGCTAGGTCGATCATCGCGCTAACGTTAGAAGGTTGGGCGGCAAGGACCTGCTGAAAAAGCGGGATCGCCGACTTCTCATGGTCTGTGCCCTGAAGTGCAATGGCGAGCTGGTTCTTTGCATCGACAGAGGCCGGATCCAACGCGAGTGCGCGCTGCAAGGGCGAGACGGCTTTTTCATCGTCGCCGATGGCCAGCAGAGCGTTCCCCATCTCAAGTTGAGCCTCCACGCTCTGGGGCAAAAGTTTTGCGGCAAGCGTCAGCTCCGGGAGTGCATCTTGCGGTTGACTGTTTGCAAAAAGCGCGACACCGAGATGCAGGTGGGCCGTTCCACTGTTCGCGTCTAAAGCAAGTGCTTGCCTGAATTCCCGCTCCGCCTCCGCCCATCGTTTCTGCTGCGCATAGAGCGAGCCCATCTCATCGTGCAAGGCGGCCACGTTCGGCTCGTGGTTTAAGGCATGCTGCAAGACCGCAATGGCCTCGGTTGCGCGGCCAGTCGCAACCAGAGAACGGGCGTGAGCCAATGTTACATCCTGGGGCAGCGGGACAGCTTTTGCGTTCGACCGGTCTTCTCGGTCCAGCCTCTGGAACAAGGGGACAGCTTTCGAGTATGCCCCGCTTTGCGCGTATGCCATAGCAAGATTCATAAGAGCGGAGCGGTCTCCGGGTTTGAGCGCGAGGGAGCGCTTGAGTTCTGAAATTGCTCTGGGGTATTGTCCCATCTGAACAAAGACCGCGCCAAGCGCGCTGTGGCCTTCTTCCAGACCCGGGGCCAGCAGCACTACCCGTTGAAAATTCAGGAGCGCAGTTTGCAAATCGTTTCTGGCGAATGCCGCATAGCCGGCACGGAATGCCACATCCGCCTGATGCAAGCGTGCATTATTCTGCGTCGTTGTTCCGTGCGCCTGGGTGACCTGAGTCGCGAGTAAGTATGGGAGGGAAGCTGCTAAAAGAAACAATCCAAGCAAGGAAAGTATTCGTAGGTGCTTGCGCGAAACTGTAAATGCGAAATACATGGCTGGATGCGATTGCAACTTAGTGCATGGCCTGAAGCTTTGGCATGTTCGCGGCCTGAATTTTCTCCGCGGTTTGAAATTCGCGAGACGCGTCTTCTGTGCGTCCCACAGCGCGATACGCCTGTCCAAGCAGACTGTGGGCCATATAGTTGGATGGATCCATCTGGAGTGCGTGTTGCAGATACATGGTAGCCATGGCCGGGTTTTTCTGTTTCAGCAACACCTTTCCCAGCAGAATAAATGGCCCGGTGGAGCTTGGCTCCAGAATGATGGCGCGGTCTAGGGAATGCTGCGCCTTATCGAATTCTCCAGATCGGATATACGCGTCTCCCAGGCGGTCATAAAGACCTGGATAAAGGGGGTTGAGTGCGCGCTCCTGCTCGAAGTCCGAAATTGCGTCTGGAAGCTTCGATTGGGCCAATTCGATCTCTCCCAGCAGCAGGTGCGCCAGCGGCAACTTTGGATCCAGGGCCAGCGCTTTGCGCGCGGACTGTTCCGCAATCGGGAGATATTCCCGCCGCAGCATCAGCCTCGCAGCCAGCAGATATGCGGATGGCGAATCCGGGGGAAATCCGTATTCGGCGGCGAAGGCCCGCCGCGCATCGTCATATCTCCGAGTGTCCATATAACAAAGGCCCAGGACGTAATTGGCATCTACATTCGTCCTCGCCATCGAAGTATGGGACTGCTCCAGCAAGGGAATCGCCAAGGCGGGTTTTCCCATCCTGAAAAGAGATACGCCCTGCATCAGAATGGCCTGAAGGTCGCCCGGATTCTGCGCTACGGCCTTGGCAAAGGCAGATGCAGCGGCGGGCAAATCTGTTTGCTCGTAGTAGACCATGCCGCGCATCCGTTCGACACCGGGCGGTTCAGGATGCTGGTTGGCGAGTGCATCCAACTGCTGGAGCGCGTCAGCAAAGTGGTTGCTATCGATCAGTTGCTGAATGTGAGCGATGGATGTCGCGCTAGGGGCGGGTGTTGGCGCAGGGGGCTGCTGCTGGGCGCTGGCCGATGACAGACAGAACGCCAGCAGAAAGATGAGGGAAAATTGCGGCTTGAGCATGGAGGGCACAGTAAATCGAAGACTTACAGGGAAGGCGCTTGCACGCGCCCTCCCTGTAACAGTTCCACTGCCATTAGTACGATAGACGGAGAGCGAATTGCAACTGGCGAGGACCGGCACCAGGTGCTTCTCCGAAAATCTGTCCAGCTCCGGAACCCAGCGTACAGTCGATGCAACTGTTGCCCGGGTTGCCAGGGTTGATGTGGTTGAATGCATTGAACGCATCCATGCGGAGCGTTATGATGGCGTCACTCTTGATGGCGACGTTCTTCTGCAAGGTGAGATCGTCGTTCCAATAAGTCGGGCCGGTAAACGCATCTCTCTGGATATTTCCGATCTGATCGAGCAAAGGACGTTGGAAGGGGCCGGAAACCTGACCCTGGTTGTTCATCGTCGGCACTGGGGTAAACCAGGTCCTGGTATGGGTTGCTGGGTTGTATCCCGTCAAGTGCTGCGAGAAATGGCCATTCTGGATCAAATTCGGACCGCGCGTCGGACCGGTATCGCGATCCTGGCCCTGGTCCTGGTAGCCAGGCGTCCACGGCTCGCCGCCCTGCACCGTCAGGATGGTGTCCAGCTCCCAGCCGCTGATGAAGGCGTTCATGACTGGCCCGACGTCGGTGCCGATCACGCCCTTGCGGCCAATTGGCAGCAGCCAGGTCGCAAAGGAGGTAAGGGACTGCTCGCGCAGATTGCCGTCACGGCCATACGTGACCGACGGGTCGATCGAATAGTAGTTGCTGCCATAGTTTTGGGCCCGTTGCCATGCGTAATTGGCGGTCAACTGCAGGCCATGGGACAACTGCTTCTCCACCGTAACCTGCAGGGCGTTGTAGTGCGTGTTGCTGGTATCGGCATAGTAGGTGATGCCTTGCGTCCAGCCATACTTGTAGTAGTACGGCAAACGCCGGACATCGCCGGAGTTGCTGATGGGCAGGTTCGGGTTTTCTCCTACTGCGGGATTGGTGGCTGAAGGCGGGTTAAACGTGAGGCCGTTGGCAGTGATCGCAAGCTGGTTGGGATTGACTGCTGGGCCACCGCTTGTAAACGTATGGCTGCCTTTGTTGCCGACATACGCCAGGGTGATCGCGACCGTGTTGGTGACCTGGTTTTGCAGAGACAGGTTCCAGGCGTCGATTTGGGGCAGCCGCTCTGTCATTGGGCGAGAGTGGGCGTTGACCCCGTTGGGCAACGGAATGGTGCCAGTCGTGGGGTTCAGATTGCCGAAGAATGCCGTCGGAGGAGCGTTCCCGAAGGTAAAGGCGGGCGTGAAGTTGTTGGGACCCACTGAGTCCTGCGCGGCAAGAACAGGCAGGTTTTGCGTGGATGCGTGACCGAAAATGGAACCGAAGACGCCGATATCGTAACTGCGCCCGTACCCGGCCCGAATGACTGTTTTGGGATTGACTTGATACGCCACGCCGAGTCTGGGGGCAAACAGATGGAAATTATTGGCGATGCCCATGTTGGTGCCATACGGCCCCTCGCCGGCCACCTGCAAATTGCCAGTGTGGAGGTTCAGAAGGGACCCATGCGCCTTGCCGTTCACAGTTTCCGGGAAGTAGATTTCATACCGCAATCCGTAATTGATCGTCCAGTTGGAGGTTGGGTGCCAGGTATCCTGCGCATAGAAGAAGGTGCGCTTCTGCTGCTCGGAAGCATTTCCCACCGTGCTGACGTAGCGCGAAAGTTGGTCCACGTCGCCCAGCATGAAGGTGGCGATACCCAGACCGCCGGTTCCGCTCGATGCCGCAGTTTCGCCGGAGTTGATGGACAGATCGCCAGCACGGTTGCTATCGCTGGGGATACGAAGGTTGGTGGCGTACCGCAGGTCCGCGCCGAATTTGAAGATGTGGTTGCCGACGATCTTGGTCCAGTCGTTCACGATCTGCCACTGTTGCTCATTCTCCGTTAGAGGACAATTGCAACGGTTGATGCCCAGGCTGGAGCCGAACTGGAACCCGCCATTGCCATTGACATAGAAACCCGGAGCGCCGCCAGTTTGCCCAGGCCCTCCAATATTGAGCCCTGGAATCCCCGCGTCCGTGGCGAAAGGTTGCTGTCCGTCATACTTGCTGGTCAGGATTTTATATTGGTGCCAGCCGAACCGCAGATCCGTGAACAGTGTGGGGTGGATGGCATAATCGGCACCACCGGCAAAGCTTTGATTGCGGCCATTCGAGGTGCCACCATATCCATTGATTCCAAAGCCGATACCCCCCAATGGGCCGAAGATGGTGCCCCCCGACAGGACGTCGCTAAAATAGCTATAACGGCCAAATGCGTGCAGGTTCTGGCTCGTCACATCGTCCAGGCGGACATCGAACTGGTTGCTGTTGAAAATGCCGTTGCCGGATGCAGCGTAGTTGTTGAAGACCGCGCCTGTCGCTCCCGCGTTCGGGGCAGGGAATTGTTTGATTAAGGCAGCCGAAGCAGCGTTCACTCTGCCGGACGGAATGATGTCCCCCGCGAACGCCGTCGTTCCCGAAGTTGTAGGATCGTAAATCTGTCCCGCCACAGGTCCATATCCCGTGGTGGGGTTCAGGTAGTCGCTCAGATTGCAATTTCCACCCGGCGTGGAGCAAGTGCTCTTGGCCAATGGTGTGGGTACAGAAACAAGGTTCGAAGTTCCGACCCGTTCCCGGAACCCCTGATACCCGCCAAAATAGAAGAGTTTGTCTTTCTTGATGGGGCCGCCGATGGAGCCGCCAAACTGGTTCTGCAGGAAGGCCGGGACCGCGCTCTTGGTAAATTCCGAAAAAGGCTCGCGGGCCAGGTTGGCGCCGCTTTCCCGATAGTCATAGCCGCTTCCATGCAACTGGTTCGTGCCGGACTTCGTGTCCACGGTGATCATCGAGCTGACAGCCATGCCGAATTCCGAGTCGAAGTTCTGGGTGGTCAGTTTGGCTTCGTTGACGTCATCCAGAATCGGGTTGATGATGATGATGCCCAGGATCGGGTCCTGATTGTCCGTGCCATCCAGTTCGTATCCCACGCCGTTGAAGTACTGGCCGTCGATTTGGATCTGGCGGCTGCCCTGCGGATCCTCATCCGAAGCGTGGCTCCAGCCAAGGACTTGCGCGCCGGGCAACAGCAATTCCAGGCTGGTGAAGTTGCGGTTGGGAACTGGCAGGTTGGTCATGTATTTTTCGTTCAGAATCATGGCGACGTCCGCTTTGCTGGTATTGAGAAGCGGGGCTGCCGAGGTGACCTGCACGGTCTGGGACGTAGTGCCCACCTGGAGCACGACATCCACCTTTGGCGCGGTATCGACATACACATGGACATGCGGATTGTCCGCCGTCTTAAATCCGGGGGCGGCGACCTTCACATCGTAAAAATCCACAATGAGATTCTGGATGGTGTACACGCCGCTGCTGTTGGTGGTCGCGGTGACAACGTTGCCTTTGCTTTCATCGGTGACGGTAACGGTCGCGCCGGGAACGGCGGCCCCCGTGCTGTCTGTGACAGTGCCGTAGATCGATCCATATACGGCCTGTGCATGGGAAGTGGTTGGTGTGAGTAGGAACGCTACCAGACCTGCGCTAAAAATCCCCGAAAGGATCTGCCTGACCTTCATTGTTCGCCTCCTGCTAAATGGTTGCCAAAACTGTTGTATTCTTCTGGTACTTAATTGGTTTAGGGTTTAATTGGTTTAGGACTTGGATTTGCAACGTGTCGCTTGCAAAATCACATCCCGTCAGGCAATTGATATCTTCCTGTCTTGCATTATGACCTTTGAAATCTATGCACAGCTCTGGATGGACAATGACCATTCAGTCGAATTAGAGTCGTCGTACAGAACCGCAAAATCGATCTACTAAACCCGAAGCGAATTATCTTTCCCGCAGGGAACACTTGTCAACGATAATTTCAATAGTTTTAAAAATATCTCATTTGTATCTAAAAAAATGGGTTTTCGCATCGAATGATTGGCGCAGTCTTGCAGAAAAACATATGTCAATGCGCTGAACGGGCCGTTCAAATTGCTCTGTGTGTTTTCACCTCTTCCATTCTTTCCCTGTCTTCCGCCAGCCAAACCGCTTCGCGCTTGCCACCGAAATTTAATGCTGCAAGTGAATCCGTCATGAAATCCTCAACACACCCCTATCCAGCAACTTTGGAACACCCTTCCCCGGCCTGGTTTATAGATGTTGCGGAGCAGGCGGGGCTTCGAACTGTGGACGTGAATGGAAGCGCCAAGCAGAAGCGTTACATCGTTGAGGCAACCGGCAGCGGTGTCGCCATTCTCGACTATGACAACGATGGTTGGCCCGATATATTCCTTGTAAACGGCACCTATTTGGATGGACAAGTTCCCTCCGGCGAAAAGCGTCCGACGAGCCACCTGTATCACAACAATCATGACGGAACGTTTACCGATGTCACGGCCAAAGCTGGACTTGCGGACATAGGTTGGGGACAGGGCGTCTGCGTTGGAGACTATGACAACGATGGCCATGACGACCTGTACGTCACTGGCTATGGCAAGAACCGGCTCTATCACAACCAGGGAGATGGAACATTCAAGGAGGTGGCGGAGACCGCCGGCGTGGCCGGGACCGGGAAAGAGTGGGGGACGGGCTGCGCCTTCGTCGACTACGACCGCGATGGGAAACTGGACATTGCGGTTGCCAACTACGTGCATTTCAATCTTGCCGATACACCCGCGCCGGGAGAGGCCGTGGATTGTACGTGGAAAGGCGTCGCGGTAATGTGCGGGCCGCGAGGACTCGCAAGCGCGCCCAACATCCTGTATCACAATCTGGGCAATGGAAAATTCGCGGATGTCAGTAAAGCCAGCGGCATTGAAAACACCCCCGGCCACTATTGTTTCAGCGTTTCCACGCTCGATTACGACGACGATGGTTGGCCCGATATTTTTGTAGCCTGCGACTCGACGCCTTCGATTCTGTATCGCAATAATCACGATGGAACATTCACCGACAAGGCCGCGGATGCGGGCGTAGCGTTCAACGAGGACGGCCGCGAACAGGCGGGAATGGGATCGACCGTCGCCGACTACGATGGTGACGGTCGCCCGGACATATTCAAAACAAATTTTTCCGACGACACTTCCACCTTGTATCGCAATGAAGGCGATGGCACTTTTACAGATGTAACAACTTCCGCAGGCATCGGCGTCAATACACAGTATTTGGGCTGGGGCACAATGTTTATGGACATGGACAACGATGGCTGGCCCGATCTGATGCTGGTGAACGGACACGTCTATCCGGAGGTGGACAGCGGCAATCTCGGCTCCACATATAAAGAGCCGCGCATTATCTATCACAACCTCGGAAATGGAAAATTTCAGGACATTTCAAAGGATTCCGGGCCTGGGATTACGGCGCCGGAATCCAGTCGCGGGCTTGCCATAGCCGACCTATGGAACGACGGCCGTCTGGAGGCCGTCATCAATAACATCAGCGACAAGCCGATGCTGCTGGTGAATATCGCGAAAAACCCAAATCATTGGCTGGGTGTGCGCGTGGTCGGAACGCAGTCGAACCGCGACGGCATTGGCGCGCGCGTGACGCTCTATGCAGGCGGCCGCAAATGGGTGGAGGAGGTGCGGAGCGGTTCCAGCTATGATTCCAGCAACGATCTTCGATTGCATTTTGGCCTGGGGTCGCTGTCGAAAGTGGACAGTTTGGAAGTGCGCTGGACTAACGGGCGTATCGAAACATTCGACGGCTGTGGAGCGGACCGCTTCGTGACTCTGCGCGAAGGGTCTGGTCATGCGAAGCCATAATTCTTTAGCGCGTGCCGCACGGCTGGCCGCCCGTGACCACGGCTTGCATTGACTCCCGGGCCTTCCGGTCATCTGGCGAAAACAGCAGCACGCGATTCAATGCCGCAATCGCGGCCTGCTTGTCACCCAGCATGCACTCTCCCACAGCCAAATTGAAGCCGGCGGCGGTGGCTCCGGGATTTTCGTCGAATGCGGTGCGCCACAGTTGGACCGCATTCTGCATTTTCCCAGAATTGACTTCGAGCACCGTCAGATCGCCAGCCGCCGCGCCCCAAGCATCGATCAAAGGCCCCATCACCAGGTAACTTCGACCGGCTGCTGCCGATACCCCGCACCGTTAGGAAATTGCACGATCAGGTGCTCTCCGGCGCTGTCGGTTTTCAAGTCGCCGCCTTGGGTGGCAATCTTTCCGTCCATGCCATTGCGGCGCAATAACATGGTAAGCGTCGATCCGCTCTGGCCCTGCAACAGCAATCGCAACGAATGCGGAGTATGGGTTTCGGCCAATACCTTCGCCATTGCAGTGCGGCTGCCGGGCTCGGGCAGCGCCGCGGAAATTTCGACTTCCACCGGCGGCAGCGGTATGCGGAGAGAAACGCCACCCTCGCGAACTTCCACGCCATCGGCGTGACTGGCGAGGCGGACACCCTGCAAATCACCATGCGCGGTAACAACCATTTGCCCCAGATGACGCTGGAATTCGAGGTCGAAGGACGAAGCTCCAAGCGCAACGTGACGCAACACCGCGTGGTCCCAGGCCGCTGGCAAATGCGGCGTCACATACAGTGTTTTGGCTGCCGCATCCCATTCCAAACCAAACATTCCTCGAAGCATCGGAGACACCACCATCGCCGAAGACCAGAGTTGATGCGATGTGGAACGGCCCAGCGTCTGATAGAACGCGCCTGACAACAGTTCGGTCACAGCTCCCAGGTCCTGCGCAAACGTAAGATCGGCATTCTGCATCAGGTGCGCGTATCCGGAGAGGCTGCGTCCGGCGCGATATTCAGCGACCGATGCCCAGCCGGTAAACAACGGCCATACCGAGCCTTGGTGGTAACTGATGGGATCGTAAAACGCGGCATCTTCACTGAGGTCCCGCGTGCCCCAATCGGTCGAAAATTCCCGCGACGCCCAGCGCGAGAACATCGCATCGCTTTTCGGCAGCGCATAACTTCCGTCCCACCAGGCCACGGCTGGGTAGATGGTCGCGGTCGTGTCCAGAGAGCCATTCGCATTGCGGCTGAAGGCATAAAAGCCCGGCTCCATCGCGTATTCTTTCTGGACCGCGCCACCAATTTTCGCCGCGCGTGTCCGGGCCTGGTCTGCAGTCGTCCGGTCTCCTTCCGCCGCCGCCAATCGGCCCATCGCGGTGGAAGCTTGCACATCCAGTGCCGCCAGATAAATCTCCTGCCGCGGCATGCCGCCCGGCCAGGATTCCACCCAGCCAGTGCCATTGGAGTTATTGTAAATTCCATCGGCGCTGTCATGGGTGGTCTCGTACCGCCATGCTTTCTGGATCTGCGGCCAATGGCCGCGCACAAATTTGAGGTCGCCGCTGGCGTCCAGATAGTCGGCGGCCGCCATCAGCAGCAGCGGCGTCGCGTCCGCCGCCGCATATTCGTACGGAAAGCTCTTCCAATCGACCGCCTCCGCTGTCTGCGCATACTCATGCATCATTTTCCCGTCCGCCCTTTGACGCTTCATGAGAAATTCCATGGCCTCGCGGGCGGTGGAGAAATCGCCCTCCGCGTCAAGCGCGTAGACCGTCCACAGCGCATCGCGTCCGAAGAACCATCCGAAGCCCGGCCGGGCCGAATCGCCCGAGGGATAAAAGCCCGCGGCCAGCCCCATTTCACCATCGGTGTAGAGACGCACCCGATCGTCATCCATGGCGATCAGGGCCCAGCGATAGGCAAGATCCAACCTGGAATCGGGCGTCTCAATGGTCACGCGATGGTCGAAGAAGCGGGAGTGATAGCTGGCGGTATCGCGGTATAGTTGGGCCACATTCCCGTCCAGCGCATGTAGAGCCGCCGTTAACGCCGATTTTGTAGCGGTCGCCGCAGTGTTGCCGACCGTCATCAATAGTGGAAAGTACGAATCGCGGTCGCGCTGTGGATCGTAATCGAGAATAAATTGCAGCGGATAAGAATGAGGGCGCTCCTGATACGGCGCGAGAATGCCGGGATGTGCCCCTGGAATTGCCAGTCCAGCCGCCAGATCGGGGGAATCCGTGTGCAGAATGTAGAAGCCACTATCATCTTTCGACGGGACCCACTCCGGCGACGGCGGGCCATAGTTCGGCGCGGGCCATGCGCGTTTCACCTCCGGCGTCAGGCTGAAAATGAGCTTCAAGGGCCGAACGGAATCGATCTGAAACACCACAACGGCGCCTGTGCCATTCGCCGCCTCGCGCGGAGTGAACATGATCTGGCGAATGGTAAAAGCGGCGTGCGAATAGGTGATGGTAGTGCGATCAGGCTGAACATCCACAACGGCGGCAAGTCGATTCACGTCAATGGGGACCGCATAGTCTTTCAACTTCGCCGAGATGCGGAAGTTGGTAAACAGCTTGACGGGAAAAATCCAGGATTCAATAACGCCATTCTGCTGCCCCAGCAGTGCGCCACGCGGCCCCACCACCGTCAGCGGCATCTGTGGGACCGCCGGTTGCACCAGCGCCAAAGGACTTTGAACCAACGGAAACGCCGGGATGGGTGTGAGGTCCTGTCCCAGCGAACTGGCGCACCACGCTGGACCGCACCCGAACGCCAGAATAAGCAGAAGGCTTCTCCCGCGCACCGCAACGAGATTGGGGAGACGCGCTCGGGCATCGGAATGCATAGGATTTTTGATAATAGACCTCGGAGACAAAGTACCATAGGGGACGCCTCGACCTAAAGCTGGATCGTGAAGCGTTGCAGTGACGGCGTATACTTTGCAGGTTTACGGGTGGCCGATGAAAATATACTTCAAACTTCTTAGGAATTCCGGCAGCTCCTCGCGCAAAACTCTTTCATGTCGTCTGGTGCTGCTCTCGCTTTTGCTGGCATTGCCGTCTGCGCGTGGAATTGAGCATGGGGCCATATTAACCGGCGCTCAGACTACGCAAACAGCCTCCCCCAATGCCGCTGCCGGCCCCGCAGCCACGTCCCGTCCCGCTGGGCTGGAATATCCCGTGGCCAATCCTGAGGCTGTGGTCCTCGATGGCCATGCGCGCTTTACTGTGCTGACATCGCGGCTCATCCGAATGGAATGGGCCGCGAATGGGAAATTTGAGGACCATGCTTCCTTCGTCTTTTTGAATCGCAGGATGCCGGTGCCGCATTTCACGAAAAAGATTGTGAAGCAGGGCGTGGACCGGGTGCTCATTCTGCAAACGGATGCACTGAAGCTTACCTACACGCTCTCCTCCGGGAGCGATGGAAAATTCACCGCGAATGATTTGCAAATCGCTTTGCAGGTGGATGGCAAAGCTGTGGTGTGGCATCCGGGTATGGCGAACACGGGAAATCTGCAGGGCACGACACGCACCCTGGACGGCGCTCGCGGCGGCCAGACGAAGGAGCCGATCGGGCAGGGACTGGTTTCGCGCAATGGCTGGGTGCTCATCGATGACTCCACGCGTCCCCTGTTCGACTCGGCGGACTTTCGTTTTACGAAAGGCGAAAACAGCCCATGGCCCTGGGTCATCGAACGCCCGGCCGGTGATCGCCAGGACTGGTATTTCTTTGGCTACGGCCACCACTACAAACAGGCGCTGGGAGATTTTGTAAAAGTCGCGGGCCGCATTCCTCTGCCGCCAAGGTTTGCCTTCGGCGCATGGTGGTCGCGCTACTGGGCCTACAGCGATCGGGAACTCGACAACCTCATTCACGGCTTCCATGAAAACGATGTGCCGCTCGATGTGCTGGTGATCGACATGGGCTGGCATCCGACGTTCAATCAGAGTTGGTGGAACCACAAACTGGACCAGTCGGGCCACACGCTGGGCTGGAGCGGCTATAGCTGGAACAAGCTGCTGTTCCCCGACCCGCAGGCATTCCTGACACACGTCCATCAGGAAGGATTGAAGGTAACGCTCAACCTGCATCCCGCCTCCGGCATTCAACCCTGGGAGGACCGCTATCCGGAAATGGCGCGCGCCATGGGCATCGACCCGGCAACGAAAAAATACGTCCCGTTCGATATCACCAACAAGAAATTCGCGACCAATTACATGGACATCATGCACCATCCGTTGGAGAAACAAGGGGTCGATTTCTGGTGGCTGGACTGGCAGCAGGAGGCGAACACCCAGACGCCCGGCGTAAATCCGACTTGGTGGCTTAACTATGTCCACTTCACCGATCAGGCGCGAGAAGGCAAGCGCCCGCTCCTCTTCCATCGCTGGGGCGGACTGGGCAACCATCGCTATCAGATCGGCTTCTCCGGCGATACCATCTCGGTGTGGGACTCGCTGGCCTTCCAGCCTTGGTTTACCGCGACCGCAGCCAATGTCGGCTATGCCTACTGGAGCCACGACATCGGTGGTCACATGCCGGGAGCGGTCGGGCCGGAACTGTTCACGCGCTGGGTTCAGTTCGGGGCGTTCAGCCCGGTCCTGCGCACCCACACAACGAACAATCCTGAAGCGGAGCGGCGCATCTGGGCCTATCCCGAGCCATATTCCGACATCCTGCGCCACACCTTTCATCTACGCTATGCGATGGTCCCGTACATCTATACAGAAGCGCGCCGCACCTACGATACCGGCGTCGCGTTCCTGCGCCCGCTGTATTACAACTGGCCGGAGGCCAACCAGGCGTACACCGCGAAAAACGAATATCAGTTCGGAAGCGAAATGCTGGTTGCTCCTGTGACTGGACCTGTAGACGCGTCGTCGCAGTTGGCGACGGAACCTGTATGGTTGCCGAACGGAGAATGGATCGAATGGGAAACGGGAAAACACTTTACCGGCCCAATCCAGCTACAGCGGAAATTTTCCATCCGGCAGATTCCAGTCTATGTGTCCGCGGGGGCCATCGTACCGATGGCGCCGCCTATGCGATCGACCGGTCAGAAGCCACTCGATCCCCTTATTCTCACGGTGTTTCCTCTGAAGAACGGGACCTCCTCGCAATACACGCTTTATGAGGATGCCGGAGACACCCGCGCCTATCAGCAGGACCAGGCGGCCCGCACTACCATCAATGTAGAAGAGTCCAATGGCGACCTGACGGTAACGATAGATCCCGCGCAAGGCACATATCCTGGGATGGTGCAGGCGCGCGCGTATCAATTGCGTCTGCCGGGAGACTGGCCCCCGGCCACCGTAACCGCCAATGGGAAACCGCTGGTCTTTACAAAAACAAACGACGCTCCCGGCTGGCAGTTTGAAGGCAATACGCTGACCACGGTAATTACCGTTCCGAGAACGCCGGTGACGCAAGCCGTGACCGTCCATGTGCGCAGGCCCATGAAGTTAATGCAACGCAGGGCGGAGCTGGATGGGTTTGCCGGCAGCATGACCCGCCTGCGTGAAGCTTATGACACCCTGAACCAGACCTTTCCGCTCGCCTGGTCGCCCGATGAGTTGATTGACGTCATGCAGACAGGCGACCGCCTGAGCTATCACCCTGAGACCGCTTCCGCCGAGCTCAAGCGCTTTCACGCTGCTCTGCCCCGGGTGATCGACAAGGTCCATGCCATGGCAACCGCGATCACTCCCGAGAAGCAGGCGGAATTGGTCAAAACCATTGGCTCCAACTGGCATTCGGATCGCCTGCAACAGCAGATGCAGGGCTACCAGGCAAAAATCACACGCGCCTCCGCACAATTGCAGGATGGGTTGGAAGAAGATGGAAAGACATCGACGCATTGAATCAATGGCATCGCGTCATGCCTCGATGCCAACAGACGAAATGAACGGAGACCCGTACGCGACATTTATGGATCCAATCGCCGCACAGCGTGCGCATTGGGAGGCACTGCACACGTTCAATCCAGCGGCCATTGTGCGAAACGGGAAAATCGACGTACACTATCGCGCCGAAGACAGCACGGGAAGCATGGCGATCGGCACGCATACCTCCAGCCCGAGAATTCGCTATCATCCAGTCAGGTCACAGTCGTACACTCTGAATGGGAGCAATGCGCGATTTTTCGAGCGCGCATGATCGTCCTTAATTTGTCTTGAAAACGACACCAAAACAGCTTCACCGCGATTATTGTTTCAGGGCACTTATCGTCCTAGCAGTGCTCGTCTCTCTATTCGCCTTCAGTTGGATGGCCCTCGGCCCGGCGCGCGTTCGGGCGCAAGCGAAACCGCTGGACAACCCAGCCCAACACAGTGCATACGCGAACACGGTCCGCGAGGGTTACAACTTTCGCTTCGGTAAAGACACTCTCTCCGCTCCAGGAAATGCGTCCATCGAGGGCAATGATTTCATTCAGCCCGGCGCATTTCCCCCCGCCAGCTACTGCGGAAAGTGCCACCAGGAGGCCTATCGTCAGTGGCGGCAGGCACTCCATTCCAACTCCTTTCGGACCCCTTTTTATCGCATTAGCGTCAACGCTCTGATGAACACGAAAGGAATCGAATACACTCGTTTCTGCGACAGTTGCCATAACCCTGTCGGAGTGTTCGCTGGCGCATTGACCGAAAACTCGCACGTAGACCGCAATTTCGACGATGACGGGATCACCTGCATGACCTGCCACTCCATCCTGCGCCTGAAATCGACCAGTGGAAACGGGGGGTATGTGATGGGCATTCCCGCCGTAATGGTAGATGCCAAGGGAAATCGAATTCCCGGCGAAGTGCCGTATTACAAAATCATGGAGCACCCTGAGAGGCACGCGCGGGCGGTGATGCAAGACCTCTACCGCACGCCGGAGTTTTGCGCCTCGTGCCACAAAGCCAGCTTGACGAAATCGTTGAACGACTATAAGTTCATTCGCGCTTTTACCACTTATGATGAGTGGCAGAATTCAAAGTTTTCGCAGCGTAATCCGTTGACTTTCTATACCGCGGACTACACCACATGCCAGGGTTGTCACATGAAGCGCGCCCCCGTCACGGTGCCGGACTACGGCGCCAAGAACGGGACTTTGGCATCGCATCGCTGGCTGGCTGGCAATACGGCCGTGCCTTTTTATTACGGATTCGACGAGCAGTTGCAGAAAACGATCGACTTTCTAAAATCGGGGGACTACTTGAATGTAGACCTGTTTGCGCTCAAGGCTGCAAACGGAAATACCCTGGTCGCCCCACTGGGCACGCGGCCTTTTCAATTGAGACCGAACGAAGTCGTGGAAATCCGGGTGGTCATTCAAAACAAGAACATCGGTCACTCTCTGGTCCCGGAAGTGCGCGACTTATACGAGGCGTGGGTTGAATTCACAGTTAAGGATGCAAGTGGAAAGGACATTTACCACAGCGGCTTTCTGAACCCCGATGGAACACTGGATCAGCGGGCGCACAGCTTCACCAATCGTCCGGTGAACATCTATGGAAACTTCGTGGACAACCATGAGGTATGGGCGATCCACTCGGTTGCTTATGACAACACCATCCAGTCGGGCCGGTCGGCGTTGGTGCGTTATGAATTCCAAATTCCATCCGGCGTGACAGGACCGCTGACCGTGACCGCCCAGGTGAACTACCGTCATTTGCGACAAAGCTATCTCAACAACATTTTCGGCAAGGACCATCCCGCCTATCCCGTGGTGGTGCTTGCATCGCGCACCCGTAAGCTCCAAATTGGTGAAAATCCATCAACGGCGCCCCAGCCGGGGGACAATCCGGAATGGATGCGCTGGAACAACTACGGCATCGGACTTCTGGATGAACAGCAATACGCGGACGCCGTCCGCGCTTTTCAAGAAGTGCTCAAGCTGCGTCCGAATTATGCGGATGGTTACACCAATATCGCCCTGACCGATATACAGTGGGAAAAGTACGCTGCCGCCCGTCCCGAACTGGACAAAGCATTGGCATTAAGCCCTAATAATGCGCGCGCCCTGTATTATCTGGCGATCGTTGAAAAACGCGCCGGAGATCCCGCAGCGGAGTTTGCCGATTTAGAGCGAGTGGTCGCGCAATACCCGCAATCCCGCGATGCTCGACGGGAACTCGGCATTTATTATTCGCAGCAGCACAATGACGAGCAGGCCATGCTTCAGTTTCAGGCGTTGCAGGCAATCGACCCCGACGACGTGGCCGCGCACTACAATCTTTCCCTGCTCTATCGGCGAATGGGCATGAAGCGCGAGGCGGCAAAGCAAGCCGCGCTTTATGCTACGAAAGTAATCGACCCCAGGGCACCCACCTATTCCTTGGACTATCTCCGCAAGCACCCGGAACTCGGCATCGAAAGCGATTTGTGGCATCTCCATACGGACATAGTTCCACTCACCGCGCCTACCCCAACACCGCAGTAGTTTGAGGGAATATTGATTATGAATTGGACCCGACGCAGTTTTCTTGGTTCGCTTGGCCGCACAGCTCTTGTGGTTCCCTTTGCGGATGTGCTGGCCATGGCCACGCCACCATGGATGAGAGGTCAACAAACACAGACAGGAACACCGTCAATTGGCCCAACCGAGCGCAGTTATGACGCCAAGCCAATGCCTCCGCCTCCCGGGCCTCAATCGCCGATCCAGGGCACTCCGCTCGGCGTCAGCTTTGTGGATGTCGCTCGGCAATCGGGGCTGAATGCAGAGACCATCTATGGCGGTATGGGCGAGAACAAGTACCTGCTCGAAACCACGGGCTGTGGCGTCGCTTTTTACGATTATGACAACGATGGATGGGTGGACATTTTTCTGGTAAATGGCTGGAGACTGGAGGGATTTTCCAAGGATGACGCGCCGCACTGCCATCTCTTCAAGAACAATCGTGACGGCACGTTTACCGACGTCACCAAGGGCTCTGGCCTGGAACACCGGACCGGATGGGGGCAAGCCTGTTGCGTCGGCGATTATAACAACGACGGACGCGACGATCTGTTCGTCACCTACTACGGGCAAAATGCGCTGTATCGCAACAACGGCGATGGAACGTTTACCGATATGACCGAGAAGGCCGGTCTCATCCAGCCCGGCCCGAAAACGCGCTGGAATACTGGCTGCACGTTCGTCGATTACGATCGCGATGGAAACCTCGATTTGTTTGTCGCCAATTACGTGGATATGCAGCTTGCGAACTGGCCCCTGCCAAAGGCCGGCCCATGCACCTATAAAGGGATCCTCGTTGCTTGTGGGCCGCCTGGACTTCCCGGAGGCAAAAACATCCTCTATCACAACAATGGAGACGGCACATTCACTGACGTAAGCGAGAAGGCCGGGATGTGGAATGTCATCGGCACTTACGGCTTGAGCGTTGCCGCATCCGATCTCAATGACGACGGCTGGCCCGACATCTATGTGGCGAACGACTCGGCCGCCGCCACACTCTATCAGAACCAGAAGGACGGAACGTTCAAAGATGTTGCCGTCGATTCGGGCGCTGCGCTCTCGCCGAGCGGCCTTCCTCAAGCCGGCATGGGTGTGGCGATCGGCGACTACAACCGCGACGGCACTTTGGATATTGTAAAAACGAATTTCTCAGGGGATACGGATTCCCTCTACGCCAACCTCGGAGACGGCAGTTTCGAGGACCGCACATACCCCGGCGGCCTTGGCATGAATACTCGACTGCTCGGCTGGGGTGTCGGTTTCTTCGACATGGACAACGACGGCTGGCTGGACGTCCTTATGTCCAACGGACATGTGTATCCGGAGGTCGATAAATCCAACGCCGACCTGACGTATGCCGAGCACAAATATCTTTATCGCAATCTGCACAATGGGCGATTTGAAGATGTAACGAAAAAGAGCGGTCCGGGAATTATGGAACACGCGTCGGCCCGCGGATGCGCCTTCGGCGATTATGACAATGACGGTGTTATCGACATTGTGGTCAATTGCGTCAACGCGGTCCCGCAGCTTCTTCGCTGCGATTCCACGCTGACCCGCAATTGGATCAAGATCAAGCTGGTTGGGGTCAAGTCCAACCGCACCGGAATTGGCAGCCGCGTGAGTGTCACAGCCAGGACAGCTCTCGATTCGAAACAGCCACTGATACAAATAGACGAACTGCGCAGCGGAGGCAGTTATTTCTCACAGAACGATTTGCGTATGCACTTCGGCCTGGACCAGGCGAAGGTCGTGGACCTGGTTGAGGTCCGATGGCTGAGCGGCCAGGTCGACCGATTGAAAAATCTGGAGGTGAACCGCCTTTACGTGTTGCAGGAAGGCGGCAAAATTTTGAAAGCGGAAGTGCTGAAGCCTGCGCGGAAACCAAAGGCCAGCGCAAGGCTGACCCCTCGCCAATTGAAGAATGATGTGCATGATTCGTAAACTTAGATGCCTACGATGGCTTTTCCTTTGTGCTGCCATGCTAACCTTTACGGACTGTTGGGCCGAGGCGAATTGTCCGTGGATAAACTCGGCGACAGCCAGCGGAATTTTGGGCGGACCGGTAAATGTAACCGTAACCAGCACAAATAAAAATTCCGACGACGCCACATGTAATTTTTCTTTCCAGGAACGGGGAGTGGTCTATGGCCTGCACATCGCAGTCAAGACCATGAGTTCCCCCAACCAGGAGTTCGCATCCTTCAAACAAGAATGCGGCCCGGACCCAACTCCGTTGAAAGCGATCGGCAACGAGGCCATCGAATGCCTTGTGGAGAGCAAGACGGGACAATCCGCTCGGGTGGTAGGGAGGGTGCGCGAGCGGGCCTTCATCGTGGAGGTCAGTGCTTCAACGAGGAATGCTCCAACGGCGGCACGGAATGCGCAGCGTGAGAAAGCGAAAGATGTTGCGGAGCAGGTCTCTGAATGCCTTTATTAGATCGCAGCCAATTACACCTGTTGGCCGAGAATTGCTTGCGTCGAATCCAAGTATAAAAACTACGTGAACGAGTTACAAAGGAAGAAGAACCGGAGTAAGTCGCGAGTAAGGACGAAAACAGAACATCCATTTTGTGTCTTGAAGCGCATCTTCGGCTTCGACAAGGTGAAATATCGCGGGCTGGGGAAAAACCATCAACCGCTTCTGCTTTTCCGCACTGATACGGCCCTTCCGCATCCCTGCCATCCTAAACCTCTAGCCTCTTCTCTAGTTATCCAGGACAGCACCTATATCTATAGTTCCCCAACGGGACTCCATCGTTCCAAAACATCGCATCTCACTTCTTGAACTTACTGCTGCCATGGCGCGCAGCGAGTTCGTCTCACATGCCGATTCATGTGTAATCTGTACAGGTAAGTGAAAGCAATTCCGGTATAGCTTTCAGGTGGCTGTACACGGAAGGCTGTTTCATAACCGATCTCGACGAAACGTGTATTAATTGTAAGGAAGAAAGGTTGGATCGACAGCCGTGAGTCATAGCACGAGAGTGAGTCGCCGCAAATTTATAGGAGTTGGAGCAGCATCTGGAATCGCAGCTATGTTGCCTGCGCCGTGGATGAGAAATCTAACGGCTGAAACATTTACACCTGTGGGGCCACACTACGCCAGCACCCGCGTAGAAGAGGCTTCAACGTTTCGCCTGCCTGCGCGGCCAATCGAGAAGCCCTTGCGGTGGGGCCCCATGGCCGACGCCTTCGAGCAATGCGTCATGGATCCAAAGAATGGTGTACTCCGAAAGCGTCCAAACGGAGATATATACTTTACCTCCGCGCTAGAAGCCAATGAGGATGGAGGTATGACGACATTTGCCCCGTTGGTCCTCGGCAAGGTGCTTCGCGGCAACGATGTTAGCGCGCTATTACCCTCCCTGGGGGCATACTTCAGCGAGAAGGCGGGAATTTTTCTGGATGGGCCGAATGCTACGCTGTGCGAGTACTGGTATCTCATGAACATCAATGCAATGGCAGCGGCCATCACACGCACCAGCATGCGAAACAATCAAACCGCTCTCGAACGGGTGCGAAGCAGCGCGGACCGCCTGATCGAACTGGCGCATCGGATTTCCTATGATTTCAACGATCAAGGCTACAAATTCGATCAACATGTCCCGTTCACAAACCAGGATAGATTTCGGCAGCCGGACACTGTCGGTGGGTACGCATATGTAATGCTCATCGCTTATGAGATGTTTCAAGATCCAAGGTATTTAGAAGAGGCTAAAACCGGAATCAAGCACTACCAGTCCTTTTCTCATAATCCCTGGTACGAAATTCCCAGTGGGGCCATGGCATGTCTGGCTGCAGCACGGCTGTCTCTGGAAGGTCCCACCATCGATGCTCGTAGAGAGTTGGCATTCGCGCTGGATTCGCGAGGAGGGGCGATGCAGATTGGCGTCTGGAACGACAGAGAAGTGAATGGACTGATGCAGGGCTTCCACTCCGAACCGCCGGATGAGGCCTACAGTATGGAATCCATGGTCGTTCTTCCCTATCTGCTACCCATGGTTCGATATCGCCCTGAATTGGCAAATGTTGTAGGTCGGTATGCACTCAACGTATGCGCAAATCTTCGCTGGTTTTTTCCCGAGTACTTACCCGCGAATCAGCAAAGCAGGCCTGACCTCACCCCAGCGGTCCCCTATGAGCGAATCGATCGAGTACACGATGGATTGAGCCCCTATGCCACCGGCGACTATAAAAGTCATCGTTCCATCTATGGAGGCGCATATAGCTTGTGGTGGGGCGCATTGGTGCGGCCAACGAACGAGGACTACATCCTACAGTTGGATGCTTCCAGCAGCGATTTTCTGGCTGGGGTCTCCTATCCAACCTACCTTTACTACAATCCCTGGGGACAGAAGCGGGTCGTTTCACTTGCTTTGCATCCGATCGCAAAAGGTGCGAAGTGCGATGTCTATGATCTTTCCCACCATCGGATGCTACGCAAAAATGTGCAGGGATCATTCCCTGTCGAACTGGCGCCAGATAGCGCGAAAGTCCTGGTCATATTGCCTGCGGGCGCGAAGCCAGAAGCGGACAACGGGACACTTAAAGTTCGCGGGACTCCAATCGATTATCAGCCACAGGCTTGAGGGCCACAGATATCGAGCAATGGACTCCTGCTAATGGATAATGCGCGTTGCCACAATCGTCGTATCGCTGGAAGCTCCGCCGACTGCTCGTGTCCGGATTAAAGCTTCGAAATATACGGGTCGTCCGTCGTCGCGCTGGATTCCCAACGCTTTCTTCAATAGAAGACGGTCGTTCGCGTCTGCGAGAAACAGCCCAGCAGCTTCCGTTCCCTCTTCATGTAATCCTTGTAGAATCAGTACCCTACCGCTCCCTCCCTCGATGGGCAACAAGGCAATCGTGGCATAATCGTCGCCAGCGGACCCTGTGGGTTGCAGTTCCTGGTATGTCCCGCTCTCGCCCGCCAAAGGATGCTTATTTTCAAAATATTTGACACTTTGCCCAACGATCCCTTCGCCCTCAATGAAGTTCAATTTGCTTTGAAACAGTGATACCCAGGGGTTGGAGCCAGTGCTGCCCACAAATATATAGTTTCCCTCCTGCATGTCTCGTGAATGTAAATCCCGCGCGGAGCGCAGCAGAATCTGGTCGGTCTTCGCTCGGGCTGCGCTGGAAATCGCATTGACGACCACAGCGTCCGCATAAGAAGTCAAAAGCGAATTCGAGAGGTAGTGGACCAGACGTTGCTCTCTTTCGCTCATATCGTGCGGCATAAATGTTTCATCGAAGTCTGGACTTAAATACTCTTCCAAAGATCCCGGTTTGGCTTCCATGATCCGGAGCATCCCGTAGCTGACATCGGCCAGCACCACATGGGTCTGCGTCGTATTGGAAAAAACTTCAGAAAGCGGCCAAGGCGGATTGTTGACGGCCCTCTGAATCACGATCATTTTGTGCCAAAGTACAAGACATACAACCGCCAGAATTGCCGAAACCGCCCACGAGACAAGCGGCCGATTCATTCCGCGAGGAGGTGTTTGAAAAGGCTGTCGTGGTTCAACAGGAGGGATTGTAGGAAGCGGGGGAGGAAGCGAAGGCTGGACATGGCGAAAGATGGGAGTGTATGCGCCTTTGGGTATTTCCACGATCAAAACTTCATCGCGGCCTTCGCCATCAAAATATTCATGCAACTTTAGTCGCAATTGCCGGACTTGCACACGAACGGAACTGTCCTCGACCGGGCTATAGTCCCTTGGCTTACCGAAAATTGCGCTCCCAATATGATGTTCCGTAAGTTCAGCGGCGTGGCCGTGAATAGAACGGTCCGCCAGATAACGCAGCAGTTCTCGCAATCGAACGGATTTCTGAAATGGAACGGTAGAGACGATACGCTCGATCAACAGCCAACGTTCATCTGTTTTGAGATCGTTTTCTACCGGCTTGATGGACACAACAACTCCTGCTGGTATGCACAGGCATCGGCGGGAATACCCCATTCGCACGACCGTAGGGTGATGATAACACACGGATTACGCGTGGAACTGCTGGAACATTTCGGGGCTTAACATGTTAAGCCCTATAGATTTCTCAGGATTTATCAGGTAAGTCCCTTTGCAAATTTGCAGGGAAGGGCGGAACATCGTGCGGAGTTGATCGAGAGATGATCTCAGACATCGAACCATCGAGAGGTATTTCGGGATCTTTGGTGCAGATTGAGTAGGCGAGGACCTCTTCGCAGTTCTTGAGAATCACCCAGGCAACCGCAGGCAAAAAACTTGAGCAGTGGAAACACAAAAACTGCCAATCGCAGAGATTTCAGAGGAGAGCATCGTGAGAAGTATCAGAATCATCAAAAAACTGGCTGTGCAAAGATATGTGTTTTCTTTGCTGCTATGTGTGTTTTTATTTTTTATAGGCGGGAACGTGGCATGGCCGCAGCAGGGAGAAGGCGCATTAACCGGAGATGTTCATGATGCTTCAGGGGCCAGCGTTGCTGGAGCGGCAGTGGGGTTGGCCGAAATCAATACGGGTAGCAAATATAACACCATATCGAGCGATCAGGGACTCTACCGCTTCCCGGAACTCCCGCCTGGCACATATCAGGTAACGGTTACCGCGCCCGGATTCCAGAAAGTTGTCCAGACCGGGATCACCATATCAGTCAGTGATACTGCGGTGCTGCATATTGTGCTTCCGGTTGGAGTCACCACTCAATCGGTCACTGTATCTGCAGACGCGTCCCAGTTAAAAACGGAAACATCGGACGTTGGCACGACAGTGTCCCCGGCAATGATGGAAGATCTTCCTTTGCCGTTTAGTGGAAACATTCGCAACCCCGTTCAATTCTTAGAGCTAACACCGGGGTTTACCGGAGAAAACACGAATTCCCCAGAGACCCAGGGCGGTTTCAAGTTGAATGGCGGACAGGAGGGCGGCCCCAACATGATCCTGGACGGAGCTTCTCTCAACTTTGCGTCTCCGGACATTCAGGTCAGTTATGGGATAAGCGTCGAAGCTGTTCGAGAGTTCAAAGTAACGACGAACACCTTCAGTGCTGAATATGGCCGGCTGGGAGGTGGGTTTGTCAATCTGGCGACGAAATCAGGTACGGACCTTTTGCATGGATCGTTTTATGACTTCTATAAAAACAGGGCGCTGGACGCAAACAGTTGGATCAACAACTACAATGGCGTTCCCCGAGCATTCGACACGCAAAATGATTTTGGCGCTTTGATCTCCGGTCCTGTATTTATTCCGAAGATTTACGACGGCAGGAACAAGACGTTTTTCCTTTTCAATTATGAGGGTTATCGTTTCACCACTGGTGGAGTGAGCTTGAATTCGGCCCCCACCCCGGCCATGTTGAATGGAGATTTTTCCGCGTTGCTAACTCCGACAACTGTCAATGGCGTGTCTTTCCCCGCGCATATCCTCTATAACTATAAGACTTGCACAGGCCCAAACCAAGGCCAGGTATGTCAGCCCTATCCCGGGAACAAAATCCCGCAAACGTCCGAAGATCCGGTCTTTAAGGCTGCTGCGCAGGTCATGCCGCATTCCACCTCCAACGTTCCTTATTTCAATTTTCCAGTAACAGCGACCAACCCTGTTTCAGCCAACATCTATACGGTTCGGATCGATCAGAATATAGGCGATAAGCAGAAGCTGAATGGTAGTTACGACTACAACCCGGACACGAACACTGTATATTACGGAGGCATTCCTCTCGATACCAGCGGAACGAACCAGATCAACCATTATGTTCGACTCGGGTATGATTACGTGCTCACACCTACGCTATTGAATCATTTCAATTTTGGATTTTCCCGAAGATTTCGCGAGGAACTTAGCGGGGAAGGAAGCTTTGGCGGAAACTGGCCTACAAAGCTTGGCCTGAAGGGTGTCTCAGATACAACATTTCCACGTATCTCCTACAACTACCCGAATGGGGTAAACCTCCCCAGCGATGGCGCGGATGAATTTGCGGATAACTCTTACCAATATGATGACGTGCTTGCCTGGGAACACGGACGGCAAAGCATCAAGTTAGGATTGGAAGTTATCTTACAGGAGTTTAATATACGAGTGCTTACAGGTACATCGGGAGAATTCAATTTCACCTCCGGTCCCACCAGTGGGCCATCGCCCTCGAATATCAACACCAATTCCGGCTTTGGTTTTGCCAGCTTCTATCTTGGAGCCGCATCGAATGCGTTTATCTCTCTACCAATAAAGCTAGGGATGCGGACCAGATATTACGCTGGGTTCATACAGGATGACTGGAAGGTTGCTCCTAAACTTACGATGAACCTTGGGTTCCGCTATGAAATTCCCAAACCTGTAGTGGAAGCGCACAACCGCTTATCCTTTGTCGATCCAACCTTGCCGAATCCAGGTGCCGGCGGGCTACCGGGAGCTTATGTATTTGAAGGAAAAGGTCCCGGCAGACTAGGCGGCAGTACTCCGCAGAGTACTTTCTACCAGTCCTTGGCTCCCCGTATCGGACTGGCGTACCAGCTAACTCCGAGCACAGTAATTCGAGCTGGATATGGTATTTACTACACGACCATCAACGTCGGGGGATTTGCCGAGACAGAGAGCCAAGGCTTCTTCGGGAGTTATACCTATCCAACACCGGCCAGCCAACAAACCCCGGCTGTAATCCTTTCACAAATTCAGAGTTACCCGGGAGCAACCCCGCCATTTATCAATCCCACTGTCATGAATAATCAATCACCCACTTTCATTCAATCGAGGGTTGCGCGACCAGGGTCAATTCAGAATTGGACTTTGGATGTGGAGCGACAACTGCCCGCGAACACGGTCGTAAGCCTTGCCTATGTTGGAGACATTGGTACCCACCTGCAGGCATTGATGCACGACCCAAACCAGGGCTATCCAGCGGATCAGGTCCGGGGAGCTTGTCTCGACGTGAACATTGCGCAACAAGCAGGAAACCCAGCCTGCGCTGGACAGATCCCAGTTGGTTCTCCTTATGCGGGCTTCAATGGATCGGTGGCACAGGCATTGCGTCCATTTCCACAGTACCAAAATGCACAGTTCGCAAACTCATTGGATGCAAATCCATATGGGACCTACACCTATGAATCTTTACAACTCCAGGTGCAAAAAAGATATTCCAGCGGTCTAACGGTTCTGGGTAACTACACCTGGTCTAAAAATATAACCAATGCCGATGCAACGTTTCCCTTGCAGGCGGCTTGGGTAGGGGATGGAACCTCTGGCGCCTTGAACACTTATAACCTGAAAGTTGAAAAGGCGCTGAGTGAGTTTGATGTTCCCCAGAGTGTAGTCATGAGTTATATCTACGAGCTTCCTTTTGGTAAAAATAAGCCATTCCTTAGCTCGGGACATGTCACCAATGCTCTTGCGGGGGGGTGGCAGGTGGCGGGAATCAACACTTATCAGAGCGGATATCCTCTCGCCACAAACTCTCCCAACTGGGATTCTGGCATCTTTGCCGGAAATCTTTGCGGAGGATGCAGCCGACCGAACGTGGTACCGGGAGAGCCGTTTGAAGGAGATGGTAAAGGCAATGCTGGGTTCATCTTCAACAAAAGCCGCAGGCTTAATCCCGCGGCATTTACGCCCGCGCCCAACTTTACTTTTGGCGATGCGCCGAGAGCCCTGAATGTTCGGCAGTTTGCAACCCTCGATGAGGACTTCAGTATTGCCAAGATGATGTCGCTTAGTAAAGTGACAACGATGTTTCAATTGGAATTCTTCGACGTGGCCAATCGACATTCCTTCACAGGGTTCAACACGTCGGCTGGAACTCCAGGGTTTGGCCAAGCGACCACCACGGCAAACTATCGAACCGTGCAAGCCGAGCTGAAATTCATGTACTGAACACGTACCCTCTTCCATTCTTCCGGGTCTCTCATTGAGCGACCCGGGAGGCCTGCTGGCTTAAACTTGAGCTATGATACAGTCGATCCGAATCAGTTTCCTCGATTCATCATTCGCGCAGTTGATGTGCGTATGCACAATACTATTGTTCACGGCGGGTCCACTTTCAGCGGCACAATTGGAGACAAGCATTCGTCAGCATTTTGAAGCGGCGCACCAGGCCCAGTTGGCCGGCGATCTGGCGACGGCAGCGAGAGAGTATCGGCAGGTCCTCCACTTACAGCCGGACATTCCTGAAGTCTATGCAAATCTCGGCCTTGTTTATTACGCTGAGAACAAGTTTTTGGAGTCAGCGCGAGCATTCGATCGCGCGGACGCGAGATCGGA
>JAKAYS010000108.1 GCA_021826695.1 Acidobacteriota bacterium
GCTGGTGGCGGATCTGTTGACGACCGCCGGGGCAAATCGAGCGTTACTGGTCGATTTGCACGCGGCGCAGATTCAAGGCTTTTTCAATATTCCGGTGGACCATCTATTTGCCAGCCCAGTGCTGGTGGGCCATTTCCGGGAGTTGAACCTGCCGGACCTGACGGTTGTATCGCCGGATGCAGGTGGCGTGGAACGCGCGCGTTTCTTCGCGAAAAAGATGGAGGCGCCGTTGGCGATTGTAGACAAGCGGCGGACCGACATCAACATTTCCGAAGTGATGCACGTGATTGGCGATGTGCAGGGCCGGACGTGCCTGATCCTCGACGACATTGTCGATACGGCAGGTACGCTGATTAAGACGGTGGATGCATTGCTGGACGCGGGCGCGAAGAACGTTTATGCATGCGCGACGCATCCAGTGCTTTCCGGGCCAGCCATTGAAAGGATTGTGAACTCCCGGCTGGAACAGTTGGTGGTCACAAATACGATCCCGCTGCGGGAAGAAGCGCAGCAGGCGGAAAAGATCAAAGTGCTGTCGATCGCCGGTCTAATTGGACGGGCCATTGAGAGCATCCATATGGAGACAAGCGTCAGCAGTTTGTTCAACTAGCGCGTTTCTGGAAACGAAGTTTTCCGCCGGCAAATTGCCGATGGAACATAACAGTGTGGCGCGGCGGAATGCCCGGCCACGAGAAGGGAGCGGCGCAACCCGCCGTGCCCGAAGGGAAACCAACAACATGAGCACTCCTGAAGTTGTTACTGCAACTCCCCGCGAGGGAAAATTCACCAAAAATATCGCGCGCCGCGTGCGCGTGGCCGGTAGTATTCCCGCCGTCGTGTATGGCGCGCAACAGCCTTCGATGGCCGTAACGGTAGACCCCAAACAGATCCGCCGCATCCTTCATTCCGAGTCGGGACACAACACCATTTTCGACCTTAGCGTGGCCGGTTTGACTACCAAGGTAATGGTGGTCGACTGGCAGAATGATCCCATCAAGGGTGGACTGATTCACATCGACATGAAGCGGATCGCAATGGACAAGGCAATGCGCGTGCAGGTCCCGATCCAACTCCAGGGTATTCCGATCGGCGTCAAAACGCAGGGTGGAATTCTCGATCAGGTGCTGCGCGAGATTACCGTGGAGTGTTTGCCTGCGGACATTCCCGGTCACATCGACGTGGATGTCAGCGAGCTGGCGTTTGGCATGGTGATTCGCGTGGCCGACCTGCCGCATTCCGGCACGCTGAAGTTCATCACGGACGATGATACGACTGTGGCGCACATTACCGCCGTGCGTGAGGAAGTCGTTGCAACGCCGGATGCATTGGCTGAGGCGACACCGGCGGAACCGGAAGTGGCGAAGAAGGGCAAACAGGACGCGGCGGATGCTGCCGCTCCCACTGCTGGCGACAAGGACAAAAAGGACGCGAAGAAGTAGTCGCGGGTACTCATGGAATCTTCTGGTGGCGTGACGTTGATTGTCGGATTGGGCAATCCTGGATTTGAATATCAATTCACGCCGCATAATGTCGGTTTTCTAGCAATCGATCGTCTGGCGGAACGTTGCGGAGCAGTGGTAAACAATCGGCGTTCGAAGGCCCTGACAGCTTCGGCGCATATTGCAGGCAGGCGGGTCCTGCTGGTGAAGCCGGAAACCTACATGAACCTGAGCGGATTGTCGGTCGGGTCACTGGTGAGGGAATTCGAGGCCGATCCGGAAAGGGACGTAATCGTGCTCTACGACGACGTTGCCCTGCCGCTCGGTAGCATTCGAGTGCGCGAGCGAGGCAGCTCCGGTGGTCATAACGGAGTGAAGTCGATCACGGGCGCGCTGGGAACGCCGGAGTGGTTGCGGATTCGGATCGGTATCGCTCCGGACGCACCTATGGCGGCGGAAAGTGCCCGGCAAGGCCGTAAGGATTATGTTCTAACGCCGTTTCGCAAGTCGGAACTGGCGGTGTTGGACACTGCGCTGGATGAAGTAGCGGTTGCGGTGGAAGTGATTCTGGCGGAAGGCGCAAGCGTCGCCATGAACCGGTTCAATCGGCGGTTGAATGCCGAAGATGAGCAGCAAGGTGAATAGAAATTGCGCGGTTTGGAACGCCGCGATAGGCGGAGTCGAAGACTTCCGCCGGAAACGAGAGACGAATGGAACGTAAATACGAAGTGATGTTTATCCTGCGCCCCGACGTTGTGGCGGAAGAAGCCGACAAGCTGATTGCCGGCTTTGAAGCGACCATCAACAAGGGCAATGGCAAGCTGGTGTCGAGCGAAAAGCTGGGGAACCGCAAACTTGCCTACACGGTCCGCAAGTTCAATGAGGGCAACTACAATCTGCTGACCGTCGAAGCCGATGGCAGCCTGGTGGCGGAACTGGAGCGTCGCCTGCGCGTCACCGAGCCTGTGATTAAGTTCATCACGGTCCGCATGGATGAGGAAGAGAAGCGAATCAACAAGATTCGCAAACTGCGCTCGACAAAGGTGAAGCAAAGCACGCTGAATGCACAGGCAGCCCATGCCAACGCGCCTGCTGCGAATGTAGCAGCTACGGCGAGTGCGCCTCAGCCTGTTCCCGCGCAGCCAGCTAGCGTGGAAGAGTCAACAGAAGCCGTTGACGCTCCAGCAGCCATTGCGTAGCTCAGTTCCAATCCGGCGTGACGACGCCAAATTTTTATCGGCAGTTGGAAACGCCGACATACAGCATCGCAGTTTGCACGCCCGAGACAAGTCTCTGGCACGAGAGAAGGAGCAGTAGCATGGCAGAAGAAAGAACGCAATCCAGCACGCATGAATCCTCCAGTTCTACCGGTCCACGCCCGCCGCGGGCCGCTGGCGCGGGTGGCGGACAGGGCGGACGTAAATTTTTCCGTCGCAAGAAGGTATGCAAGTTCTGCGTGGAAAAGATCGATGCGATTCCGTATCGCGACGTGCGTTTGTTGCAGGGATTTGTCGCAGAAAGCGGGAAGATCGTTCCCCGTCGCCTGACAGGTGTCTGCACCACACATCAACGCCGTGTCACGCGGGCCATCAAGCAGGCGCGCAACATCGCTTTGCTGCCATTTGCGCAGCGCCACTAGCCACGGGCCGCTAACCGGAGGCAGCCACAGATTTTTGGAGATTAGGACATGGAAGTCATTTTGAAGGAAGACGTCGACAAGCTCGGCCATCGCGGCGATGTTGTCAAGGTTGCTCAGGGATATGGGCGTAATTTTCTGCTGCCGAGAAAGCTGGCGATTGAAGCTACGGCGGGAAACAAGTCTGTCATTGAGCAGATGAAGAGTTCCTCCGTTCGCCGCTCCGCGAAAGAAAAGGGCGATGCGGAACTGTTGCTCCAGCAGTTGGAGCAGATTGCGCTGACCTTTACCCGCAAGACCGGGGACAACGATCATCTCTTCGGTTCGGTAACGGGTGGAGATATCGCGCAGGGACTCGAAGCGCAGGGCTTCCAGATCGATCGCCGCAAGGTGCATCTGGAGGAACCGCTCAAGTCTCTGGGAGAATTTCTCGTTCCCGTCCGCCTGCATCGCGAAGTGACCGCGCACATCAAGGTCACAGTTTCAAAAGAAGCAGACGTGGAATAAGGCGCGGTTGATAAGGTGAGTCATTCTGAGGTCGCCGCGCCTGCCCGCCGCGGAGGGGGCGACCTCAGAATGGCGAACATCATTTTTGAGCGAATAACATTGTTGAAAATTTAGCGCCCCACGCGCAACCGCGAGCCCAGCACGTCCGGCAGTCCAGCCCGCTGAATGCGCATTTGTGCCAGACGCACATCATAGGGCACTCGGTAAAATGTCGCGATCCTGGCCTCATCGTCGTACAGCGCGTATGCCGCGCGCCAGTCGCGATCTCGCGGCTGCCCCACCGCACCGGGATTGATGAGATACGTAGCAGCAGCGTGTAAGTGGAGCTCATAGCTCTCCGCAGTGGCGTCTTCGGAGTATTCGGGTTTCAGTTGAAACCACTCCCCTTCGGCATTGGATGCAAACCCACCCTGCACATGCGTGTGGCCAAAAAAAGTAATGCGTGTATGCGGATGCGCCAGTTGTCGCCATGCGTCCTGCGTGGAAAGCACATACTGGTCTTCATCCAGCAGCGAGCCATGCACGCAACTGACCTGGGGTCCATCGGGCATGATCGGGCCGCGTGGAATCTCCCGCAGCCAGCGCATCGTGGCCGCATTCAGTTGGCGCTGCGTCCATCGCACGGCAGTCAACGCTACAGGATTGAAGTGTTCCGCATTCGTCAGTCCCGCGCACGCGCGGTCGTGGTTGCCGCGCACGAAGATACTGCCAATGTCCCGCACGCGGTCCATCACCGCATTCGGCGCTGCCCCGTAGCCGACCAGGTCTCCCAGGTTCCAGACAACATCGTGCTGCGGCGCCGATGTCAAAACAGCATCGAGCGCGTCAATATTTGCATGGATGTCGGAGAGTATCAATGCCCGCATAGTAAAAGCGCCACTTTTGGCGTATCAGCCACATGCTACGCGCTTGGCCATGCAGATGCCAACCTTCTTCCTAACAACGCGGCCAGGATGGGACGCCCGGAACAGTCTGTAAAACGACGCAGCAAATTGGGATGCAGCCGCGTCAGCGCCGTGCCCGCGTCCAATGTCCGCTGGAAATTTCGATCAGTTCGCCATCAGCCACCGCGCCGTCCATGGCCACTGTGAGCGGGGCATCGCGTCGGCTCCTCATGGTTGGCACAGCCGCCAGCAGGCTGCGCGTATAGGGATGCTGCGGGTCGGCAAAAATCTGCGCGCAAGTCGCCATCTCCACGATCTTTCCCCGCCGCATGACGGCGACGCGCTCCGCAATCTGCGCCACTACGGACAGGTCATGCGAAATAAACAGCATCGCCGCGTTCGACCGCTGTTTCAGTTCGCGCAACAGGTCCAGGATCTGCGCCTGGACGGTGACATCCAGTGCAGTTGTCGGCTCATCGGCAATCAACAGGCGTGGGCGATTGACCAGCGCCATGGCGATCATGATGCGTTGCCGCTGACCACCGGAGAACTGGTGCGGACAATCGTCGAATCGCGCGGCAGGGTCCGGAATCGACACCGAATCCAAAGCCTCAATTGCGCGCCGATGCACCGCCGCCCTCGACAGTTCGCGCTGATGAATACGAATTGCTTCGGCAATCTGTTTGCCGATGGACATGACGGGATTGAGCGCCGTCATCGGTTCCTGAAAGATCATCGCAGCGTCCCGTCCGCAGCGCGCAGTCATGTCCCGCTCGGACAATTGCAGCCAGTTTTCCCGATCGAACAGGACATTGCC
The DNA here is from genome assembly GCA_021826695.1 of Acidobacteriota bacterium. Lineage (GTDB taxonomy): Bacteria > Acidobacteriota > Terriglobia > Terriglobales > Acidobacteriaceae > JAKAAZ01. The sequence continues at coordinate 5,284 of JAKAYS010000108.1, forward strand.
GGCCACCTGCGCGCGTGGATCGAGCAGCCGCAAAATTGCCAGCGATGTGACGGACTTGCCCGAGCCAGACTCGCCAACAAGCGCGAAGGACTCGCCGGGCGCAATGGAAAAACTGATGTCATCGACTGCGCAATGTCGTCCGGCATCGGAGGAGAAGGCGACCGAGAGACGTTCCACCTGAAGCAGGGTCTGCACAGATGTATCTTACGTGCAGAATGTGCTTCTACGAGTCTGGCCGAAGAAAAACGGCCTGGATGTAATCGCGGATGACGGCATAAGCATCTTCCATCGTGACATTGTGGACTGTGTGACCTCATCCAGTAGCTCTCCCGGCAGGGGATAGCTGAGGAGGACCGCCATATATTGGCGCAAGCATTCCTGGGTAGGGAAAAATGTACTTGCGTAATCGAGCGCCTTTTCGTCGATTTTTACGTCCTGTGGAAGAACATGCATGGAAGTGTCCTTTCGACGGGTGAATGTATCTTGCAATTGCATGCACCTGCGAAACCATGCGTTACGCAGCCAGGGAAGAGCGCATGTTCGTGGGGTGCAATTTGCTGCAAGCCCGATAAGGTTTTTCCAGCGGTCGGGGCTATGACAGAACCAATGGACTACTTTCAGATAGTATCGACTCGCCTGTGAATTTCAGATATCCGAGAAACGATTATTTTTCTCTTGGTACCTTGGCCTCATTTTTTGTGAAGGAACTGGGCAAGTAGATTGGTGCCACTGGCTTAAGCGCGTCGATTATACTCAGTGAAACCGGCATCGAAAGCGACGATGCCCCGAGCACTCCACTGATGCCAAACCATGACCGCTTATCTCGTGCATGTACGATGGTTGGCGAATGAGCCTCAAGCGGCACGCGCTCTACAATCTTGCGGGAAGCGTCCTCCCAATAGCGGTGGCGCTTGTCACTGTCCCGCTGTATCTCCATCGCATTGGGGATGCGCGCTATGGCGTGCTGGCCATCGTCTGGCTACTGCTGGGCTATTTCGGCCTCTTTGATCTTGGCCTTTCCCGCGCAACCGCCAATCGTATTGCGCAACTGAGAAACGCGCCCCCGGCAGAGCGCGAACAGGTCTTCTGGACGGCGGTCGGCCTCAACGCGTCCTTTGGCATCGTTGGAGCAATCGTTCTGTATGGGATTGCCGGCGTCATTCTCGGCCATTTCTTCAAAATGCAGGCCGACATGCGCCGCGAAGTGCTCTCCACTCTGCCCTGGCTGGCCGCCATTGTGCCCGTCGCCACCGTTACCGGAGTGCTGACCGGCGTGCTGGAGGGGCTGGAGGAGTTCGGCGTCGCCAATTCCCTTCAGGTCACTGGCTCGGTGCTGTTCCACATCGTCCCTCTGGCCGTGGCCTACCTGCATGGGCCAGACCTGCGCTGGCTGATTCCGGCGGCCATCCTCACCCGCGCCATCACCGCCGTTCCCATAGGCATAGCGGTCGTAAAGATCCTGCCCGTACGGGGTGCGTTCGCATTCAGCAAGGCGCAGGCAAAGGCGTTGCTCGGCTACGGGGGATGGGTCACAGTGAACGCGGTCCTGGATCCATTCCTAAGCTCTGCCGACAAATTTTTGATTGGCTCCTCCATCGGCATGACCGCCGTGGCCTGGTATACAGTGCCCTACCAGATCGTCCTCCGGCTGGACGTGATTCCCGGCGCGTTGACGCGCGCGCTGTTCCCGCGTTTCTCCGGCCTGGCCTCGCAGCAGGCGAAGGACCTGGGAGTGCGGGCCGTCTCCACGCTGGCCGCCATCACCGCGCCGCTGATGGCCTTCACCACGCTGATGTTCTACCCTTTTATGAGTCTCTGGGTGGGGCGAAATTTTGCCTTGCGCGCCAGCCCGGTGGGAGAAATCCTGGTGCTGGGGTCGTGGATGAGCAGCATGGCCTACGTGCCGTATGCCTTGTTGCAGGGGCAGGGACGCCCGCGCGCCGTGGCCCTGCTGCATGTCGTGGAAACGCCGCTGCTGCTGGCCGCGGTCTGGATCGGCGTCCACTATTATGGCCTGGTGGGTGCGGCGTGCGCCGTCATGCTACGCTGCGTTCTGGATGCGGGAGCATTTTTTATTTTGGCAGGCATTTTGCGGGGCGTGGCCCGTCGCCTGATCGGGGCAGCCGCGTGGGTCGTGCTTGCGCTTCTGCTGTCGCGCTGGATCGGAGACGCTTTCGCCTACCGCGTGATCGCCGCCTGCATCGTAGTGGTTGCAAGCAGTATCTGGGCCGTCTACGTCGAACCCGCTGTCGGACAAGTCATTCGATCTTTTTCCAATCTTTTCAACACAAAGCATCTATCTTTCCGTGCTGTGGACTTGCAGGAGAAAAACGGTCCTCTATAATTGCCATCCAAGTTATGGAGGGAGGGAACAGGTCAAATGACTGCGCCGAAACTTCGCATCTCCGTGGCGCTGTGTACGTACAACGGCAGCCGGTTTCTGCCGGAACAGTTGGCCAGTATCGCAGCGCAGACCCGTCTGCCGGATGAGATGGTGGTCTGCGACGATGGCTCCTCCGACGCGACCCCCGAAATTGTGACTGAGTTTGGGAAGACGGTTTCTTTTCCGGTGAGGTTCTTTCGCAATCCCAAGAACCTCGGCTCGACCAAAAATTTTGAGCAGGCCATTGGGCTATGTACCGGCGACCTAATCGCGCTGTGCGATCAGGACGACATCTGGCTGCCGGAGAAGCTGGCGCGTCAAGCCGAGATGATGGAACGCGACCCAACGCTTGGCGGCGTCTTCTCGGATGCACATCTCGTAGACGACCGTTCACTGCTACTAGGGAAACGACTATGGCAAGTAGGGCTTTTTACAGCAGGGAGGCAGAAGAAGTTTAGAACTGGAAAGGCGGCATCAGTACTCTTGGGTCGGAATGTCGTTCTTGGTGCGACATTGATGATCCGGAGCGACCTTTGCCACCTTTTTTACGAAATTCCAAAATCATGGTTCCACGACGCATGGATAGCATGGATGATAGTGCTATATTCCAAACTCGACTTCATACGAGATCCACTCATTCAATATCGTCTTCATGTGAATCAACAAACCGGAACCCCTCTTTTGTTTTCACACCAAGCTCCATTAGGCGCTCGTCTGACAAAGGGTAAGCGCGAAGAGCCAGCCAAGTATCTGGCACGGGCGCGAGAGCTGGAAATATTGCACCAATTACTGGTGACCCGGCGGGACCCAAAAAGCCAGGCTGTCCTACCTGCCTTGCGGCAAGCAATTCGATTCTTTTCAGATTGCGGAACTCCCTATGAAAACTATCTTCTTCGCATAAGTCGCATCCTGAGAAACACCTGTAATTATCAGCGCTATGAGAACGGCTGGAAATCTCTGATAAGAGATTTGGTACTGATGTTTGTTCCATTGGATGATCAGCCACAACGGGCAGTTGGGAAATGAAAGAACATTGCGCGAATAAATATATGGAAATTATTTTTGTGCTTCCCTGTTCAGGAAAAAATCCGGTGGGTGGCATTAAGGTTGTTTATGAGTACGCAAACCACCTTTCCAAGCGTGGACACAACGTCACCGTAGTACATACGGCGTTTCAACGTATCGATACACCTCTAACCGAAATACCGAGACGGACGCTCTTTTATTTAAAGCTTTGGGCGAGTGGGAAATATACTCCCGATTCCTGGTTCAAAATCGATCCGAGTGTACAGATGTTGTGGGTGCCGACCTTAGACTCACAAAACATCCCGGACGCTGATGTAGTAATTGCAACTTCGTGGGATACAGCGGAATGGGTAAATCAATACCCAGCCTCGAAAGGTAGACGCTTCTATCTTATACAGGGGCTAGAGACCTGGTCCGGAACGGAGAAGCGGGTATTTGCAACATGGAAGGCCCGACTTAATAAGATAGTGATTGCCCAATGGCTGGAGCGGACCGCAAATTCCATGAATGAGAAGTGTGCGTACATTCCCAATGGGCTTGACTTTACACGCTTCGGGCTCGATCTGAGCCTCACGGAGCGCATTGCAGATCACGTCCTCATGATGTATCACCCGTCAGAGTGGAAAGGTTCAGATGACGGCTTGAATGCGCTGAAGAAAGTAAAGCAACAGGTGCCCGGCCTTCGCGCTTCGATGTTCGGCGTACCTAAGCCGCCCAAAGATTTGCCAGGATGGATCGATTACCATCGCAGCCCTTCGCAGGAGAGGATTCGCCAACTTTACAATAAATGCTCGATATTTTTGGCCCCAAGCTGGAGCGAGGGCTGGGGACTTCCTGCGTCCGAGGCAATGATGTGCGGTGCAGCAGTGGCAGCGACGGACATTGGCGGGCATCGAGAGTTTGCATTTCACGAGCAAACCGCACTGCTAAGTCCACCAAAAGACTCGGGCGCACTTGCGGCAAATGTAGTGCGTCTCATCAATGATCGTGAACTGCGAATCAAGATCGCCACGCAAGGGAATGAATACATCCAGCGTTTTACATGGGATCGCGCTACGGACGCATTCGAGAAACTATTGTCCGAATCCTACTGAGACATTAGGTCTGTTGAGCCGTGCTGCTGAAGCGGACTGATCCGCAGCGCCTCGTCTTTCCAGCCTCTCAGTCCATATTCATCGATTTGGTGGGCCCGGAGGGATTCGAACCCCCAACCAAGGGATTATGAGTCCCCTGCTCTAACCGTTGAGCTACAGGCCCGACTAAGCGCTATTGTATGGGGAGCAGAATGCATTGCAAAATTCCGCACTCGAACGGCGTAGAAAAAGGGAACATTGCCGGCAGGAGTGATGGGAGCGATTCATCCGCGCGCAAATGTAACGTTGTTATTCCCGCACCACAGCTTTTACCAGGTTGCGGGGCTGATCGACATTGCGTCCATGCAGAATGGCGATCTGGTAGGCAAACATCTGGAGCGGAACCACCTCGCAAATGGGGAGAAGATATTCGCTGCATTTGGGAACGAAGACGCAGTGCTGGCTGTATTGCGGCACATCTTTGTCGCCCTCATTCGCCAGTGCAAAAACAGAAGCACCCTGCTGGCGCATGTCTTTCAGCAACTGAATCACTTTACTGTAGCGCAGGACGGAATCGCGATCGTTGCGGTCATGCGTGGCCAAAACGACCAGCGGAGTTTCCGGGCCGACCAGCGCGTTGGGTCCGTGCTTCAGTTCACCCGCCGGGTAGCCTTCCGCGTGGATGATCGATGACTCTTTCAACTTCAACGCGCCTTCGCGAGCGATGGCGTAATGGATGCCGCGGCCTAGAAAAAGAAATGCGTTGGCCTCGCGATAACTCTTCGCAAGCTGTTGGATTTGCTGCTCCCAGGAGGGCAGAGCTTTTTCGATTAGGCCGGGAAGTTCCCGCGCTTCTCCGCAGAGTGCTTCCGCGACATTGAGAGTCATGCGGCCCCGCTGATGCGCCAGTGAGAGGGAAAGCAGATAGAGCACCAGCAGTTGGCCGGTAAAACTTTTGGTCGCAGGGATTGCTTTTTCCGGTCCAGCGCAGACGGGCAGGCTGGCGCGCGCTTCTGTGGCCATTGAGGAATTGGCCCGATTGGTGATGGCGGCCGTCTGCAGGCCGCGGGAGTGGGCCTCGCGCAATGCAGCCAGCGTGTCCGCTGTCTCACCTGATTGCGAAATCACAATGACCGCGGGATTGTGCAGCGTGTGCGTCGAGCGATAGCAGTATTCGCTGGCGTATTCGACATCGACGGCCAGGCCGGCAATGTCTTCCAGCATGATCTCGCCAGCCAGCCCGGCGTGGCGGCTGGAGCCGCTGGCAGCAACCACGATGCGTTCATGCCCAAGCAAGGCGCTGTGCGCCGCCAGCATCGGTTCACGGGACAGCCTGCCGCCGCGCGTGTAATGGTCCAGAGTGTCGGAGAGTGCCTGCGGTTGCTCATAAATTTCGCGCAGCATGGCATGGGGGAATTGCCGGGCAGTCTTCAATACAGGCACGTCCTTGTTGGGTATGGGCATAAGACAGTCAATTTTTCTGGCACAAACTAACCGAGAGACTCAAAGCATCCACTCTTGCGCCCATTCTATGCGCTTCCGTAGTTGCGCATCAGTGAGGCGTGCCGACTGGTGTAGCGCTATCGGCTGGCGCGGCAGGTGGAGCTGGTGGCAATCCCAACTCCTCTGGCTTGGGTAAGGTATGCGTCGTGTACCACTGGCTGGTCGCGTCGCTAAATTGAATACCACGTTGAATCCACAACTGCATTGCCATGTCGTAGTGGGCCGAAATATTGTCCAGCCAGTACGGGCGATTTTCTTTTAGCCATGCTGCGCGATACAGATCGCGCGTTAAGCCGTAGCCGTCGCGCAAGTCCTGTGTTTGACCATTCGCCCCGGAGATGGTCCCCAACTCATGACCGACATCGCGTTTGCCGACGGGATCGTTCTGCTCCTGATAGGCGCGATCGTATTCCGTGGCAATTTCCTGCGCGGCCTCAAACTTGTAGCCGATAAAGTCCAGCCGCCGGGCACCCATGTCCATGGCGTCCAGCGCGTCGCCTTCGCGGAGTGTGCCAGCGGCGCGCGCCTGAGCAATCAGCACGATGGCTTGTTCGGCGTGCAAGCGCATCTCATGCACGACAGGCAGGAGTTTCACAGATATCTGCTGCCCTTGCTGGCTCCAGGGATCGACCCAGAACAAGTGATCGCTGACGGATGCCAACCCTGCATTTTTCAGCGCCGTCTGCGCGGCCATCAATTCCCGTTGCGCCTGGTTGATCTTGCCGGTTGAATCGCCGTGGAAGACCTGGCCGTAGCTATTTTGAAACTGCGGAATGTCGCTCATCCCGGGCTGCCATCCAGCAGCCGCGCCATAGAGCACTCCGTACCAGTCCATGTTGAACAGCCCCTCACCCATGTCATTCCAAACCGTATCCAATTCGCCGACGGCGCCGAGCCGCTGACCATCGCTGACAAATCTCTGAATATTGGCGAGACCATTATTGAAATCTGGATATACGCGCCGCCAGTTATTGACGCCGGGGGCCACCCAGGTTTCCATTCCGG
>JAKAYS010000005.1 GCA_021826695.1 Acidobacteriota bacterium
ATGAAGGACAAGAATCGGCTGCTGGTCGAGCACGTCATGATGGTGAAGAAGACGGTCAAGCCGAACCCGCAGCGCAATATCAAGGGCGGCATCGCCGAGCAGGAGAACCCGATTCACACTTCGAACGTGATGCTGGTGTGCGGCCATTGCGGTCCGGTGCGCGTCGGCTTCAAGTTCGAAGGCGATACCAAAGTTCGCGTCTGCCGCAAGTGCGGCCAGACGCTGGCAACGAAAAAGTAGGGATTGGCAGTCGTCATCACGCAACGGTAAACGGACCACATTGCAGCAAATCCAATCCGGGACCGTGATGCAAATGGAAGTTGACGTTAAGGACAAAGCAGATTATGGCAGCCAGACTGAAAGACAAGTATCTGAAGGAAATCAAGCCGGCGCTCCAAAAGGAGCTGGGTCTAAAGAACACCATGGCCGTGCCCCGGCTGGAGAAGATCGTCCTGAACATGGGACTGGGCGAGGCGACGCAGAACGTCAAGGTGATGGACCCGCTGATGACGGACCTGGGACTGATCACCGGACAAAAGCCGGTCGTGACCCGCGCCAAGAAATCCATTGCCGCATTCAAGGTGCGTGAAGGCATGCCCATCGGCGCCATGGTCACATTGCGCGGCGAGAAGATGTACGAATTTCTGGATCGATTGGTCTCTACCGCCCTGCCGCGTGTTCGCGACTTCAAGGGTGTTTCGACCAAGAGTTTCGATGGACGCGGCAATTACACGCTTGGCATTCGCGACCAGTTGATTTTTCCTGAGATCGACTATTCACGCGTCGACAAGTTGAAGGGCATGAACGTCACCATCGTGACGACGGCCAAAGACGATCAGCATGCCCGGGCGTTGTTGAAGCACTTCGGCATCCCATTCCGGCAGACGGCCTAGTTCAGGCGAGAGGACGAGAGAAGAATCGATGGCAACCACTGCAAAGAGAGTTAAAGACAAGCGCAAGCCAAAATTTTCATCGCGGCAGCATAACCGTTGCAATCTGTGCGGACGTCCGCGCGCGTTTCTGCGCAAGTTCGGCATTTGCCGCCTCTGTTTTCGGAGTCTGGCGCTCAAAGGTGAAATTCCCGGGGTCGTCAAGTCGTCCTGGTAAGCGTTGTGGCTTCGGCCACGGCGAAAAAAGATTTTAAGCGGTCTGGATGGTTCGGGCCGTAAACAACATCCCCGCAGGTTCCCGCCACAGGCGGGCGAACGGGGGATGAAGGAGATACGATGAGTGTAAGCGATCCAGTATCCGATTTGTTGGCGCGCCTTCGCAACGCGATCCATTCGCGTCACGCGAAGCTCGATGTTCCCGCCTCGAAGTTAAAGATGGAAATTGCCCGGATTCTAAAGGAAGAGGGCTACATCAGCAACTACAAGGCGACGGAGGAGAACAGCAAGCGCTTCCTGCGGGTCTATTTGAAGTACGACACCAACAATCAGGCCGCCATTCGCGGTCTGGCGCGCGTGTCTCACCCTGGCTGCCGCGTGTATGTGCATCGCGATGAGATCAAGCGGGTGCAGGGTGGTCTCGGCATCAGCATCATCACCACGCCGAAGGGTGTGATGACGGGCCGTCAGGCGCGCCGCGAAGGTGTGGGCGGGGAACTGCTGTGTGAAGTCTGGTAACAGTTTCTGGCGGCGATGCGAATTGCCGTGCATGGATTTGTAAAGATTGTTTGGCTGCAGTGGAACTCGCTCAATGAGAGCGCGGGACTCGCAAGCCGTTAGAAAGAGATCGAGATGTCACGAATTGGAAAACAGCCGATCCCGATGGCCAAGGGCGTCAAGTACAGCGTCCACGGCAACACCGTCATTGTGGAAGGCCCCAAAGGGAAGGTCGAGCAGCCTATTCCGGGCGGCCTGAGTTTTGTTGAGAAGGATGGCCACCTGCATGTTGAGCGCAAGGACGATTCGCAAGCCGCCATTCATGGCCTGACGCGCGCCCTGGTGGCGAATGCGGTCCACGGCGTGACGCAGGGCTGGACCAGGGATCTGGACATTGTTGGCATCGGTTATCGCGCGGAACTGAAAGGCAAGAACACGGTCGTCTTCACGCTGGGGTACTCGCACCCGATCGAATTTCCACTGCCGACTGGCATTACCGCCGCGATTGACCCTAAGCAGACCCGAGTCACCATCAGCGGCATCGATCGCCAGAAGGTCGGCCAGGTTGCGGCGGACATGCGCTCGCTGCGCAAGCCGGACCCGTACAAGAACAAGGGCGTTCGCTATTCTGATGAGAAGTTGAAGAAGAAGGCCGGCAAGACAGGCGCGAAGTAATTGAAACCACTCTGGCTGCTAATGGCCAGAAACCGAACGGGGATGCAGGGCGTCTCCGCTTTTAGGAAGGAAGTACATTTATGATTTCGCAGCTTTTACGCAATAACAATCGTCAGCGCATTCATGCGCGCATCCGCCGCAAGATGCAGGGAACCGCGGAGCGTCCGCGGCTGAATGTCTATCGTTCGCTGAACCAGATTTACACGCAGTTGATCGACGACCAGTCAGGAACCACGCTAGTCGCGGCCTCCAGCGTGACGGCCAAGCTGAAGACCGGCGGCAACGTCGCCGCTGCCCGAGAAGTGGGCAAGCTGATCGCCGAGAAGGCCAGGGAAAAGGGAATCAAGAAAGTGGTCTTCGATCGCGGCGGATATCTCTACCACGGTCGCATCAAGGCGCTGGCCGATGCCGCGCGTGAAGCGGGACTGGATTTCTAAAAGGGCACACAGACTGGAGACGGTCTGAAAGGAAAACGGACGGAATGGCAATACTCAAGAAGAAGCTGGAAGCTGGGCAGTACAACCTGAAGGACCAGGTCGTCTCCATCAACCGCGTGACGAAGGTGGTCAAGGGCGGGAAGAATATGTCCTTTGCAGCGCTGGTTGTGGTGGGCGACGCCTCTGCCGGGGTGGTCGGTTTCGGCTCCGGAAAAGCGAAGGAAGTTCCGCAGGCAATCCGCAAAGGCATTGAAGCGGCGAAGAAGCATCTGGTCCGCGTGAACATGACTACGACGACGATCCCGCATCAGGTGCTGGGACGTTTCGGGTCGGGCCATGTGCTGTTGAAGCCAGCGCCAGAGGGTACTGGAGTCATTGCAGGCGGCGCGGTGCGCGCCATCATGACTTCCGTTGGCATCCAAAACGTATTGACCAAGAGCCTGGGATCGGCGAACCCGCACAATGTGGTGCGCGCCACCTTCGACGCTCTGGTGCAACTGCGCGACAAGCGCGATGTGGCTGCGCTGCGCGGCAAGCCCGTAGAGGAGTTGTAGTCATGGCGGAAAAAAATACATCGGCAAAAATCAGGATTGAATATTACCGCTCCGCCATCTGCACCCCGGTCAAGCATAAGAGAGTTGTAAAGGGTCTCGGCTTCACGCGGTTGCAGCAGATTGTGGAGCGCGAAGATACTCCCTCGGTGCGCGGCATGGTCAAGGTGATTCCGCACCTGGTCCGCATTGTCGACTAAGGGTAGTTTCGTGGCTTTGGTGTAAATAGATCGAAGTGGAGTCATTCTGAACGAAGGTCGCCGCGGCGACCTCAGAATGACGAACTTTGAAGATAGTTGCCATGCAAGAGAAGCTCTGCATGGTGAATTGAGGACATTGAATGATAAATTTATCCAATTTGAAAGCTCCCAAAAAAGCGAACTCGGGCAAGAAGCGGGTTGGGCGGGGCATGGGGTCAGGGATGGGAAAGACCTCGGCGCGCGGACACAAGGGCCAGCGTTCCCGATCTGGCTCCAGAATGATGCGAGGGTTCGAAGGTGGCCAGATGCCGCTGCACCGGCGCCTTCCGAAGCGCGGCTTCACGAACATCTTCCGTACCGAATATACCGTGTTGAATCTGGACCGTATCGCCGAAGTCGGCGAACATGAGCTGACCTACGAAAAGATGGTGGGACTGGGCATGGTGCGGAAACGCAATGCGCTGGTCAAGGTGCTCGGGGTTGGCGATCTGACGGTGGCAGTTACAGTGCATGCGCATAAATTCTCCAGGACGGCGCAGGACAAGATTGAGAAGGCTGGCGGCAAGGCCATTCTCATCGGCGAGTAAGACGCGACGAGTGGACCTCGTCGAGTAAGAGCAGGAGTACCATGCTGGAAAAACTGGCCAACATTTTTCGTATCCCCGAGTTGCGCACGCGGGTCCTGTTCACACTGGGCATCCTCGCCATCTATCGGCTGGGCTCGCACATTCCCACGCCTGGAATCAATACTCACCTGCTGGAGCAGTTTTTCCAACAGAACAGCGGCAGTTCCCTGGGATTGATTGACATGTTCAGCGGCGGCAACCTGCGTCGTCTGACTGTCTTTGCGCTGGGCATTATGCCGTACATCACCGCAGCCATTATTTTCGAGCTGCTGACTGTGGTGTATGAACCGCTGGCCCGTCTTCAAAAAGAAGGCGACATGGGCCGCAAAAAGATCACGCAATGGACGCGCTACATGACGGTGGTCCTGGCTGTCGTGCAGTCGTTTGCCATCGCGCTGACGCTGGTGCATGGCTCCGGCAGCGTTCCCTATGTGACCAATCCTGGCCCCGGCTTTGTACTGATGACCGTCCTTACGCTGACGACGGGCGCAACGTTTGTCATGTGGCTAGGCGAGCAGATTACCGACCGCGGCATCGGCGAGGGAATGAGTCTGCTGATCTTTGCCGGCATCGTCGTGGGCATCCCCAATGGTATTGCCGATCTTGCGGAAAAAGCGCGCACCCAGGCCTGGGGAGCATTTACCGTTCCCGCGCTGCTGCTGCTGGTCGGCGTCATGCTGGCTGTAGTTGCTTTCATCGTATTTGTGGAGCGCAGCGAGCGGCGGATTCCAGTGCAGTATGCCAAGCGCATTGTCGGGCGGCGCCTGATGGGTGGCCAGTCCACGCATTTGCCGTTGCGCGTGAATGCCGGCGGCGTGATGCCAGTCATCTTTGCGGCGTCGATTCTTTCGGCCCCACTCCTGCTTGCCCACGCGACCATTGGAGGGTTTTCCTTCCATGACAGCCATTTCTTCGGCCCCATTTTCGATGCATTGAATGTGGGTGAGCCCTGGTATGAACTGCTGTACTGCGTGGCGATCATTTTCTTCGCGTACTTCTACATCTCGATCATCTTCCGCCCCGACGACATTGCGGACAACATGCGCAAGTACGGCGGCTTTATTCCGGGTATCCGGCCCGGCAAGCGGACGGCGGATTTTGTCAACGACATCCTGACGCGCATTACTCTGGTTGGCGCGCTTTACCTGATTGTCGTTTCCTTGATTCCGCAGTTCATGATCAGTGGCATCCATCTGAACCATCTCCCACTGGTTGGCGGGTTTTTTGACAACCTGCCCACCTGGGTCACCAATGGTCTGGGGGTCAACTTTTATTTCGGTGGCACGTCCTTGCTGATCGTCGTCGGCGTTGCGATGGATACCATCAATAAAGTGGAGGCCCACCTGATCATGCGCCACTATGATGGCTTTTCGAACAAGAGTGGACGCATTCGCGGAAGGCGGTCGTGGTAGTGCCAGTGATGGAAATGCACACGGTCTGCAAAGCTGGCAGTCGCGGGATGCTGACAAACCCTGGCCCAATCCTGCTGCTGGGAGCACCTGGCGCCGGAAAAGGCACGCAAGCTAAAATCCTGATGGCGGAATGGGCTGTCCCGCAGATTTCTACAGGAGATCTCCTTCGGGAGATGCGGAAAGATCCGGTGAAGAGCATCTCGCCGCTCGGACAACAGATTCGCCAGGTAATGGACGCGGGAAAGCTTGTTCCAGATGAGTTGGTGCAGGCGATAGTACTGGAGCGCCTTCAGCAGCCGGACACCGTTAAAGGTTATGTGCTGGACGGATTTCCTCGCACCCTGCCGCAGGCCGCATGGCTGGATGCGACCCTTGCGAGCGGGCCGAACACATTGCCGGTTGTTGCTGTCAGCATTCAGGTTAGCTATACTAATCTGTTACGTCGGGCCTCTGGCCGCCGCAATTGTCCTGTCTGCGCAAGAATTTACAATCTCTACTTCCAGCCGCCTTTACAGGATACCGTCTGCGATGTGGATGGGACTCCGTTGGCACAGCGCGCCGACGATACGGAAGAGGTTTTTTCGGAGCGGATGCGGACCTACGACGTGTTGACGGCCCCTGTTGTGGCGCACTACCGAACGCAGGGCAGGTTTGCCGAGGTCGATGGGGAGTTGCCTGTCGGAGAAGTTACCCAGGCAGTCATCGACGCAATCGTGCGTCTGCGGAGTTAGTTCGCGATGGCAATTGTCATTCGGACTGCCAAAGAGATTGCCAGGATGCGACGCAGCGGGATCGCATTGCGGGGTGTGCTGGATACGTTGCGCGCGAGTATCGCGCCCGGCATGACGACGATGGATTTGGAGGAGATTGCCGAGGCCAAAATTAAAGAGGCCGGAGCCATCTCCGCGTTCAAGGGGTACCACGATTTTCCATGTGTGTTGTGTACCTCGGTGAACAGTGAAGTGGTACATGGCATTCCGTCGGCCCAGCGCGTTTTGCGCGAAGGCGACATTGTGTCGATCGATTGCGGGTTGATCATCGACAAATACTATGCGGACTCGGCGATTACGTTGCCCGTCGGCAAGATAGCAGGACAGGCGCAGCAGTTGCTGGAAGCGACGGAAAAGTCCTTGCAGGCTGCGATTGCGGTTGTACGGGCCGGAGCGACGCTCGGCGATGTGGGCGCGGCGGTGCAGGAAGTGGTGGAGTCCGCGGGTTTTAGCGTTGTGAGGGATTTTGTCGGACATGGCATCGGGACGGTGATGCATGAGGAGCCGCAGATCCCGAATTACGGGCGGCGAGGCCAGGGCATCAAGCTGCGCGAAGGCATGGTGCTGGCGATCGAGCCCATGGTCAACGCGGGGCAACATTCAGTTCGCGTGCTGGAAGATGGCTGGACGGCTGTGACGGTGGACGGCAGCCTGAGCGCGCATTTTGAACACACGATTGCGGTCATGGCAGAGGGTGCCGAGGTCCTGACCGCCTAGCAGGTTGCACCATGCCGGACAAGATTTTCGGAATGCAATGGTCCCGCGTGCAAGGGGCCAGGGTTGGAGTGGCGATTGTCGAAAGAAGATGCGATTGAAGTGATGGCAACGGTGGTTGAAACGTTGCCGAATGCCATGTTCCGTGTGGAGTTGGAAAACAAGCATCAGGTGCTGGCGCATGTCTCGGGAAAGATGCGAAAAAACTTTATTCGCATTCTGCCCGGAGACAAAGTGGCGGTGGAACTTAGCCCCTACGATTTGAATCGTGGGCGCATCGTCTATCGCTACAAATAGCAAGCGCGTCATCCTGAGCGAAGCGAAGGATCTCGGTATTTTCGAGAAAAGCCAAATGCAGAGATTCTTCGCTTCGCTCAGAATGACGAATATTGTTGGAACTTGCACCCCCTCATCAAGAGTAGAGGGCTGCTTTAGAAACAGTAGAGAGAAGGAAGTAATGAAGGTTCGTGCATCTGTAAAGAAGATTTGTGACAAATGCAAGGTCATTCATCGCCGCGGAGTAGTGCGAGTGATCTGCGAAATTGCCAAGCACAAGCAGCGTCAGGGATAAGTCCCGTCCGCTGTGCGTGCCGGCGTTCGTCGGGCTAGTTAGCCGTAGAAAGGCTTGCGAAGAACCCGAACGGACTCCGACAACAGCCGTAGATGCAAGGTTTTTTGGAATGCATCGGTCGGCATAACCGCTTCGGCATGGTTTCACCAGCCGAGGCAAGTAAGAGAAGGACATTTATGGCACGTATTGCTGGCGTCGATCTGCCGCGCAACAAACAGGCACGCATCGCGCTCACATACATTTTTGGAATTGGCGACTCTCGTGCCGCCAGGATCCTGAAGGCGGCGGACGTCGATCCGTTCAAGAAACTTCAGGAACTGGGCGAGGACGAAGTCAATCGCATCCGTCAGGTGATTGAGAATGAAGGCCAGGTCGAAGGCGACCTGCGCAAAGACGTCTCCATGCACATCAAACGGCTGATTGAAATTCAAAGCTATCGTGGACTTCGGCATCGCAGAAACCTGCCGGTCCGCGGACAGCGCACCCATACCAATGCACGCACTCGCAAGGGCCCGCGCAAGGGAACAGTGACCAGCAAGAAGAAAGCGACGGCGAAGACCTAATGGCAAAAGCACAAGCAGGCGCTGCCGGCAAGGCCGCCAAGAACAAGAAATTCAAGAAGCGCGAACGCAAGGTCGTGCCCTATGGAGTGGTGTACATTCAGGCCTCGTTCAACAACACCATCGTGACCATCACAGACGGACAGGGCAACACAATTTCCTGGAAGAGTTCCGGCTCGCTGGGCTTCCGCGGATCGCGCAAGGGCACTCCCTTTGCCGCGCAGCAGGCCGCGGTGAACGCCGCCAATCAGGCGCGCGAGCATGGCATGCGCTCGGTAGACGTGCGGGTCAGTGGACCGGGTTCGGGCCGTGAATCTGCGATCCGCGCTCTGGCCTCGGCTGGCATTGACGTGCGTACCATTCGCGACGTCACGCCGGTGCCGCACAACGGCTGCCGTCCGCCAAAGCGCCGTCGCGTATAGCATTACGCCGTCGAGTCATGCATTGGCGTGGAAATTACGCGGTGCGTACTCCAAAAGCGTGTAAACTAAAAGACTGTGGCTGTAGCGGAGATCCTGCTGTGGCACTGTCAAAACTTATTGTGGGGACCGGGACGAAGGGCACATGCCTGTAAACCGGTCGGCCTCTGAACTCAGGAGATTTTGTGGCACGTTATACCGGACCTGTCTGCCGCCTTTGCCGTCGCGAAGGCACCAAGCTTTTTCTGAAAGGCCCCAAGTGTTTTTCCGACAAGTGCGCCATTGAGAAGCGGAATTTCGCTCCTGGCCAGCACGGCCGCGACCGCAAGGCAAAAATCGTTGGCTACGGCCTGCAACTGCGCGAAAAGCAGAAGGCCAAGCGTATGTACTTTACGCTGGAAAGCCAGTTCCGCTCCTATTATGAGAAAGCGAACAGCGCGCCGGGTGTTACTGGCGAGTTGCTGCTGCAACAACTGGAGCGTCGTCTGGACAGCGTTGCCTACCGCCTGGGTTTCGCCATTTCTCGCCGTCAGGCGCGGCAAATTGTTCGCCATGGCCACGTGGAAGTGAATGGCCGCAAGGTGAATATTCCTTCGTATCAAGTCAGCGTTGGAGACGAAATCCGCGTCCGCGAAGGCAGCAAGGCCCTGCCAGTATTTGAGGTCGCGCGCGATTACAGCGGACAGGGTTCCTCTCCGCAATGGTTGACGATCGACCGCAATGCGATGAGCGGCAAGGTCCTTTCGTTGCCGAAGCGAGAAGACATTCAGTTGCCGGTGAACGAGCAACTGATCGTCGAACTGTACAGCAAGTAAGGGAACTGTATAGCAAAGCTGGCAGACTGCAACAAGCTCTCAAAGTCCGCAGTGGTGGCGCAAGCTTCAACTGCGGCAGATGCGCCGCGAAAGCGGTAAATAATTCAACCCAGGAGAACATGCGCGGCCGTTGCAGAATGCTTCGCGACGTTCGCTGCGCAAGTCAGGCGATCAAATTATGTTATGGCGTGGATTTCAAAAACCGAAACGTCTTTCCGTAGAGATGGAGACGTTGACCGAAAAATACGGCAAGTTCAGCGCGCAGCCATTTGAACGTGGCTTCGGCACAACCATTGGCAACGCTCTGCGGCGCGTGCTGTTGTCTTCCGTCGAAGGCGCAGCTGTTACCGCAGTGCACATTGAAGGCGTATTGCACGAGTTTCAGTCGATTCCCGGCGTTGTCGAAGACGCGACGGACATCATTTTGAACCTGAAGCAGGTCCCCTTTAAGCTGAATGGCGAAGGCCCGAAGGCCATTTATTTGCGCGCGGACAAGCCCGGCATTGTCACCTCCGGCATGATTGAAGCAGACAGCGACGTCGATATTCTGGATAAGGATGTGTACATCGCGACCGTCAGCGAGGGTGGCAAACTGGAGATGGAAATGCGTCTCAAGCGTGGGCGCAGCTACATCTCCGCCGACAAGAATTTCGATTCGGATCTCGGCATCGGTTTTATTCCCGTCGATTCTGTCCATTCGCCGGTCCGCAAGGTAAATTACACGGTGGAAGCAGCGCGCCTGGGACAGATCACCGATTATGACAAGCTGACGCTGGAAGTCTGGACCAATGGTTCTGTGCTTCCGGTCGATGCTGTCGGTCTGGCAGCCAAGCTGCTGAAAGACCACATGAGCATCTTCATCAACTTTGAAGAAGAACTGGAAGCCGAAGCCGCGGCTGGCGCTCATGAGCCGCTGATTCAAAATGAAAACCTGAACCGCTCCGTGGAAGAGCTGGAGCTTTCTGTCCGCAGCTACAACTGCCTGAAGAACGCCGGTATCCAGACCATTGGAGAACTGATCCAGAAAACTGAAGCCGAAATGCTGAAGACCAAGAATTTCGGTCGCAAGTCTCTGAATGAGATAAAAGAAATGCTGGCGCAGATGGGCCTTTCCCTTGGGATGCGCATCGACGAGAGCGGCAACCCGGTACCGGGACCGACCAGCATTCTGCCTGCTGCCATACTCAGCAGCATGGGTCACCGCGACGACGATGACGATGAGGATGATGAGGACTTCGAGGCCGATGTTCTCGCGCCGCAGGAAGAGCCGGAGAACTTCTAACGTAATGGCAGCGCAAGGCCTCTCTATCAGGGGCCTTGCGCTGTATCAACGCCGTATAGATTGAGATAAAGAGAGATTCGTCATGCGTCATCGCAAAGCAGGATACAAACTCGGACGGAACACCAGCCATCGGCGCGCCATGCTGCGCAACCTGGTGACCTCCATCATTCTTGAGGACCGCGTCGAGACCACCATCACGAAGGCCAAGGCCGCGCGTCCCCACGTAGAAAAACTGATCACTCTGGGCAAGCGGGGCGACCTGCACGCAAGGCGTCAGGCCCTGGCATATTTGCAGACACGCGAAGCTGTCTCCCGCTTGTTCGAGACGGTCGCGCCTCGTTACGGAGATCGCAATGGCGGCTACCTCCGCATTGTGCGGAGCGGCTTTCAAAAAGGCGACGGCGCGGAAAAAGCGTTCGTCGAAATGCTGGGTGTTGAAAAGTTGCTCGAAGAAAAGCGCGAGAAGCGCGCTGAGGCCCGCGCCAAGCGCCGCGAGACCATCGACAAAGCGATGGCGGAGCAGGACGAGCAAGGCCCACCAAGCGACCCAGCCAAGTAGAAGTTTTTATATCGGTATTACAAGGCGGCGCGAAGCTACTTCGTGCCGCCTTGTTGCGTGTCTGCTGCTTCGATTGGTTCGTAGCAGGCTCACTGTCTCGCCACAGTCACAAACAAAGTCTTTCGGATTCGAGCAGCATCGGCATTTCCAATCCCGCCTTACAAAGCTATTGCCTGCTTGCCTGCCTGAAGGCGATGCACAACCCGCTGCTGGCCCAGGCAAACCATGACGGTGAATAAGCTGGGGGCCACGCTTTGGCCGGTAAGCAGGACGCGCGCGCCATTGATCAGAGCACCTGCCTTGACGCCCTTCTCCGCGGCAAAATCGCGCAGGAGTTGTTCGGTCCGCGGCTCGTCGAAGACCTCGAGACTGGCGTAGCGTTGACCCAGTTCCGCCAGATGATCGACCACAGCGGGGTTGCTGAGGAATTTCTGGAGAGCTGCGGGGTCCACCTCAAACTTGTCACCGAAGTAGGCGAGAAACGTGGAGCTGAAATCCTTCAGACTGCGGGCGCGTTGCTGTAAGAGTGGGATCGTTGCAAGGATTTCATCGCGGCTGCGCGTGGGCTTGTAATTCGCCTGCCGCCACTCTTCTTCAATCAAAGGAAGCAGGCGCGCGGGATCGTAGGCGCGAATATACTCCGTGTTGTACCAGGCGAGTTTATCGTTGTTGAAGACGGCGTTGGAGTGCGCGATGCCGTCGAGGGAAAACATCCGGACCAACTCATCGGTCGAGAACAGCTCGCGGTCCGGGCCATCGGCTTGTTTTGCCAATTCGCCGGGACTCCAGCCAAGCAGCGCCAGGAAATTGCGGAATGCTTCTGGAACAATCCCCATGTCCTTGTACGACATCACGCTGGTGGCCCCGTGACGCTTCGAGAGCCGTGTTTTGTCCGGCCCAAGAATCAGCGGTACATGGGCAAAGATGGGCAGCGGAGCACCCAGCGCCTGATATTGCAGGACCTGTTTAGGCGTGTTCGAGAGGTGGTCCGCTCCACGAATGATGTGCGTCATGCGCATGTCGAGGTCATCCGCCACCACGCTGAGGTGATAGGTGGGAATGCCGTCGGAGCGCAGCAGGACAAAATCTTCCAACTCCGCGTTGGCGAATTCCATGCGCCCGAATACGGCATCGTCGAAGGCAGTCACTCCGTCGCGCGGAACCATGAAGCGAACCGCTGCGGTCTCTCCTTGCGAGATACGCTGCGTTGCCTCGGCTGCCTCGATTGTCCGGCAGCGGCCATCGTAGCGAGGAGTTTTGCCAGCCTCGGCGGCGGTGGCGCGGCGCAATTCCAACTCCTCGCGGGTGCAAAAGCAATGGTAGGCGTGGCCGCTCTCCAGCAGCTTATGTACGGTCGCAGTGTAGAGCGGCAGGCGCTGCGATTGATAAAAAGGACCTTCGTCCCAATCGATCCCGAGCCAGCGAAGGCCGTCGAGAATGCCGTTGACCATTTCTTCCGAGGAGCGCTCAAAATCTGTGTCCTCAATGCGTAGGACGAATGTGCCGCCAGTATGACGCGCAAACAGCCAACTGAAAAGTGCCGTGCGCGCGCCGCCAACATGCAGGTAGCCGGTGGGCGAGGGGGCAAATCGTACTCGTGTGTCGTGGAGAGCGGTGTTCATTGGCATAGGCGTCAATCTCTTATCCTAAACGGTATGCGCCAGGAACATGGAATCTACAGGCAAGGAAAAAGCCTCGGTACTCGCCGAGGCTTTCTTTTGATTGATTAAGTAAGGACGTTTCAGCTCAGAAGACCCTGAACGAGACACCAGCCGAGTAGACCCATGGAGAAAGCCCGTAGGGTGGGAAGTCCCAGTGCTGATATTCAAAATCCCCAGGACGAAGGGTCCAGCGGTCGTTGATATGAACGTCCAGACCGCCGCCAACTGCATAGGTCGTATAGTCATACACTGTTTTGGAAATGAACGCCGGGTAGTGGAAACGGCTTCCACCGGCGAGGGCCTTAACATAAGGCTCCCAACGGCGACCGATCGTATAAGTGACGCGAGGGCCACCAAGGAAGTTCTGCTCAAACAGCCCGTTTTTCGTGTTGAAATCGAGGAAACGAGCTTCCCCTTCGACACCCACTCCAACGCTTCGCCAGACGCGATAGTCTAAGTCGGCGAAAGCTCCCGGTCCGTATGCATGGAATTGGCCGTAATCCGTTTGCCCGTAAGAGAAATAGCCTCCCACGGAGATACTTGCAAGTTTCGGGGTAGCTGGCGCCACCGCCTGGGCATGCAGGAAAATTGGGAAGAGCAGGAATAGAAAGCCACCTAAAAATTTTTTACCCACTGTAAAAACCTCCCCTTATTGAGAGAATCTGAGTGTCCAGGGGCAAATGGTCGTAGACATCTGCCCTCGGTTTGGAGTCGAGCTAGTGTGCGGACCCTTGCGAGTCTCCAGTGTTGGATGTACCGTTGCCCGGGGAGGCTGCTCCGGTAGATGCAGGAATTGTTATAGCATCGCCGAAATGACGGAGCCGAAAGAAGATAGGAGTCAACTCCAGAGGCATCTTGTCACTGGGACTAAGGACGACCACTGGCTTTGAATTCATCTGATCGACGGAGTCATCCCAGGAATTTACTCGGAGATGGCTACCGAGCGGCAAAGCAGCTATCTGTCTTAAGTTATCCATGTTAAGTTTTGGAGCCTTGGCGACCAATCCGCTCAGCCACACTTGATCGTTCGTAGACGAGGTGAAGAGGGAATCGCCGAGCTGGGGCTGCATAAGTGACGGGAGTGTCTTGGCCCGCGCCTCTACCATCCTGAAATATAACCCAGCATTGCTCAACTTGTCCTTATAGGGCGAGTTGGTCAAGAAATCCAGTGCTTTCCTGGCGGCGACCTGATTCTCCGCATCGCTATGACGCAGAGGAACACGACGGATCGTCGCCTGATCGGCAAACATCAGGTTATCGGGAAAGGCAAATTCTGTGTCCACTTTATGGCCCAATACCAAGTGGGCCAGTTGGAATGCTAGCACGGATGCCAAATCCTCCTCATACGGGAGAGTGTCGATCAAGCCCTTGCTGAGCACGATTGTGTTGCCGATGGTAAGCGACTCCAAAGGGGTAGTAAGAAGTACGCGGCAGTGAACTGGTTCGGGCAGGGAAATATTATTGGTTACGATCAGGTTGTTCGTGACCTGTTCGAGCACTTTATCGAAGTTGCTGGGTGCCGCCAGAAGCCCGGCCTGGAACAGGCGGTCAAGAATGTTCGATTCCGCTTGCTGCGTCCACATGCGCGAGGCTTGCAGTGGACTCACGTCCTGGGCGCTCTCGCTGTTGTCTTTGACAGCATCGATCTTCACAGTTTCATTGTCGCTGTTGGAAGCAGGGATACGCAGGGAATATCCCCAGATCCAGGTCTGTGCACGGAAAAAGTTCGCCTCATCCGGGACCTTTCCCGGCCCATGTTCTTCCGCGTACACGGCAGTCGGGAGCCAGAGGCCCGGTTGTACATTGGTGCGCCAACTGTCAAAGTGGTAATACACGTGACGACCGTTCCTGCTGGTGTAGGTGCCACTGAAGCGGACGATATTGCCACCAGTGTCCTCGATCCAGACGCGGCCAATGAAACGTCCGGGACCCGATCCTGGCTTGGGACTGACATCGAAGAGGTATGTGCGGATGTCGCCGAGAAATTCGCGACGGACGAACCGGAAGTTGTAATGCTGACGGTCGAAATGGTTCGCGTCCAGCAATAACATCTGAACGAAGCCCTGGGCAACATATTCGATCTTGAAGGCCTTGGTTAGCCCGTTGACGAACATGACCGAACCTTTGTACATCTTTTTCTTGGTTGCAGCTTCCTGGTAGCGGTTGTCCTCGATCACACGACCGAAATCGACGCGCCCGAGAAAATAGTGGTCATCGAGTGGCACGGCGCTGAGTTGTGTGTCCGGTTTGAAATCCTGAATGTAGGTTTCAACGACCGGCGCGCGCTGCTGCAGCGCCACCAATACACCCTTTTCATGCATCGAAGCCTGATCGATCAACCGCACCATTTCCGGTGTTAGCTTGGCTTGGGGATTGGAAGACTTTCTATGCCTGGCCGAGGCGGGGAGAGCAATGGACACCAACAGCAGGAAGGCCAAGCCTCTGTTGCGTCTAGAGTTCAGGGTAAGGTTCGCAAGTCGCATCATTGTGTTCCTTATATTACTTAAGTTTTTGGTTTATCTATACACAATTACGCTAGCTGGAAATCAATCCGATAATATGTGGTAATGTCGACGGGTTTCCCGTCTCGAGTTGCTGGTTTAAATTGTGTCTGTTCAGCAGCCCGGATGGCTTGTTGATCCAACCCGTGACCAAGACCCTGCACCACGCGAAGTACATGCACGCGTCCATCTGCGGAAAAGCGTACTTCCAGCACGACTTCTCCTTGTATTTTCAACTGTTTAGCTTCTGCAGTGTACTGTGGTCTTGGATGTGAAATTACCTGTACAGTGGTTTCGTTGTTGGTCTTGGCCACCATCACCTTAGGAGCACTGGTTGCCACAGCATTGTCACGAAACGCACCCTGCTTTACCGTCCCATGCGGGCCGCCATTGCCCTTGCCGCCAGCTATCCCGTCAGAGAACCCGACGGATGCGACCTTGCCACGTCCGCCACCTCCAGGAACGCCGTGCGCATAGCCGGAGCCGAAGTCAACCCCACCGACCTTGCCCTTACGAGCAGATCCGGAGCCAGATGAGTCTCCCACGGCACTTTGAAAGCTGCCATATGCCGCGATTGTAGCGGGACGGCTTGCACTTGGATTGGCATGTACGCCCATAGGATCGCCAAAACCGCCTGTTTTAGTGGATGTCTTGCCCATATTATTGGCGACAACTGTAGGAATGTTTGTATGAAACGTTCCTACCTTGGGTTGTGGGGGCAGCGCCACATTGTCTGGACGATAAGGCGGCAGCACCGGAGCCCGCAAGTTGTTCATGCGAACACGGGCCAACTTGGGCTGTGTCTCTGTAGGCGCGCGCCTGTACATGATTTTTGGAGCAATCCGGTTCAACAAGTCGGGCGTAGGAGGTATAACAGGGACGCGCGGTCGAATAATTGGACGCGGAGTTTTTACCGGAGTGATGGGCAATAAGAGTTGTGTCGCTTCCAGTTGATGTTGTACAACCTGATTCTTCACCATAATGAGCGACAAAACAAACATAAGCGCGATCACAGACACGTTGATGATCAGACTTACTGTGAAAGCTTTGTTACGGCCTTCCGGTTCAGGAAGCAAGCCGAAAGTCGCGGTCTCCCTGCTGGAAGTACGACGCCCAGGAATTTCAGAGCGACGGGGTGGGGGGCCGGATTCTGATCGTGAGAGATGATCTTTAGTCGCAAAGCTGGTCATGACTGCTTTTACCTCGGGGCCGATTCAACTGATGACAGCTCCAATCAATGCTGTTGAAACCTTCTCCCCTAAATCTGAAATGCTAAGGGCAGATGCTACGAACAAGCTTGCTAAGAGCTGTGCTGTAATCCTAAAGTTGGATCGTTTTCTTTAACAGCGTTTCACCCAAAATGTTGCTGACAGAAAAATCAAAATAAAATCAGAACAGCATTTTGAGCGGTTACTTCGTTTAGATGCCACTCGCCCTGCACGAGTATGTTTTTTTGCAAGGTTTAAACTATATTCTCCATTCTCCGTATGTTGCCAGGACTGCTCGTTTTACTAATGTTCAAGAGCATCGAGCCTCGACTGAATACCAATTGGATGACTATGTTTGCCACTGAGTATGCCACAACTTACTGGATTTGGAATGAATTTCCTTCAAAGAAGGCAAGAAATCCTTCGAGTTGACTCCTGATGGTCTGCATTTTCATTCTTTAAACCTGCCCGAAAACAGTAAAATATGGTTTCAAAAGATGCCATTTCTGGCTACATTCGGCCAGTAATTCAACATTTTCATCGATCAAACGACAGGCCACCAAAAAGAAGGAGATGGTCCCTTTGAATGTTCTCGTTACCGGCGGTGCCGGATACATAGGCGGCACGGTTGCTATGCTGCTTCAGGAAGCTGGACATCATGTTGTCATTTACGACAATCTTATCCATTCGCAACGTTCCGCACTGCCAGCAGGCCCGTTCTTCGTTGAAGGCGATGTCCGCGACCAGACCAAATTGGAAGCAACCTTGCAAGGCCAGAAAATTGAGGCAGTCCTCCACTTTGCCGCGCTGATTGAGGCCGGCGAAAGTATGCAAGAACCTATTGTGTATTTTAACAATAATACGGCATCGACGCTCGGACTTTTTCAGGCAATGCAGTCCGCAGGCGTGCGGAAATTGGTATTTTCCTCGACAGCCGCAGTCTATGGAGAGCCGGAAATCACGCCAATCCAAGAAGATGCGGATCTATGCCCCACCAATCCTTATGGGGAATCGAAGCTGCTGGTGGAACAGATACTCCCCTGGCTCCATCGCATCCACGGTCTCCGATATGCCAGTCTGCGCTACTTCAACGTGGCGGGAGCCATGGCTGGCCGAGGAGAGGCCCACGAGCCGGAGTCGCATCTGATTCCGCTGATTCTCGATGTAGCTCTGGGGCGCAAGAAGAACATTCGCATTTACGGGACAGACTATCCCACGCCCGATGGAACCTGCATCCGCGACTATATCCACGTGCGCGATCTTGCAGACGCTCACCTGATGGCGTTGGCTGCGCTTGACCAGCCGGGTCGTCCGGGACGCATGATTTACAACCTGGGCAACGGCCGTGGGTTCTCCGTGCGTGAAGTGGTGGAGTCGGCGCGGCGGGTGACTGGCCACGCCATTCCTGTTGAAGAAGTTCCGCGCCGCCCGGGCGACCCCGCGGTACTGGTCGCCAGTTCCGAAAAGATTCAGAGAGAACTGGGTTGGAAACCTCGTTACACAAATCTGGATGAGATTATTGCGAGCGCCTGGGAATGGCACCAGCAGCGCTACCCGCTTGCTACCCCATGAAAATAAAGTTGACCCTTCCCGCTTACTCTGGAGATAAAAGATTATCTAATAAGCGGTACATGTAAGCGGTACATGCAGTGGATGCGCCCGTTGCGCGCTGTTGGACTGCATGGCAAGAGCAAGCAGATCGGGGTGGGAAACATGACGATGCATCGCGTGGTATGTGCGGTTCTTTTTGCAGGAATGTGCGTGGCAACATCACCAGCGATCGCACAGGAAAGTCCTGTTACGGAATTGGAAGCCCCACCGACGGCGCAACTGGTGATTACCGCAAAAGCGAAAGGAAGAGTCAAAGGGTCCCGTGAGTTGCCTAAGATCCAGCAGGACGATCTCGAGGTGCGTTTGAAGGGCCATCCAGCAAAGATTTTCGACTGGGTGCCGCTGCAGGGGCCGAATGCCGCCATGCAACTCGTAATTCTGATCGACGATTCCGTGCGGTCGTATTTCGCGCTGCAGATTCCATCTCTCAAGAAATTTATTATGGCGCTGCCTTCTTCCACTGAGGTCGCCGTCGGCTATATGGACAACGGGCGTGTGGACTTTGCGCAAACCATGACTGCCGATCATGCTTTGGCCGCAAAATCTCTGCGGCTACCCAATGAGATTCCAGGAATCAGCGGCAGCCCCTACTTTGCACTGTCGGATTTGGCGAAGCACTGGCCGTCCAAGGCGGCGACCGCCCGCCGTGTGGTGTTCATGGTGTCGAATGGTGAGGACCCGTATTACCGGGGCTCCGATCTCCAGGACCCCTACGTGGCGGCGGCCATCTCAGACTCGCAAAAGGCGGGACTGCTGGTGTATGCGATTTATTTCCGCGTCCAAGGTTATGGCGGCTCCAACAGCATCGGCGCCCTTTACGGACAAAGTTATCTACTGGAAGTCGCCGACGCCACTGGAGGAGAACTGTACACGGAAGCGATGTCGAGCCCGGTGTCCTTCGACCCATTCCTCAAGCAATTCAAGACCTCGTTGGACCATCAATACCTGCTGGCGGTCGCTGCGAACGGTTCAGGTCTTCAGCAGGTCAAGGTGAAATCGAAAGTGCCAGGCGTCAAGCTGGCCGCACCGTCGGAAGTGAACGTAGGCCCGCGATTGTGACTTGCCCCGCGCGGCCAAAAGTCAGCGCGCCGCCCATCCCAACGCCAGCACAGCCAATAACAGCGCGGGCGGCATCACCACCAGGCCCACACGCAAAAAATGCCAGCCGGTGATCTCAATTTTTTCGCGACGGACTGCGATGAGCCACAGGATTGTCGCCAGTGACCCCGTCACGGAAAGATTGGGGCCAAGATTGATGCCCAGCAAAACCGCGGCGTGCATGGCGAGTGAACTGTGTGCGGCACTGACTGCGCCCGCTCCGATCAGTCCCATGGGTAGATTATTTATCGCGTTGGCCATCACTCCAAAACTGAGCGCGACGGCGCTTAAACCGACAACGGGTGATGAGTGCGCGGCGGTCTCCAGTCCATGCACAGAAAAAGCAAGCGCCCCTGCGTTCTTCAGCGCCTCGACCAATACGAAAAGTCCAGCGACAAGTGGTAAAACGCCCCAGGATATGGCCCGCAGCGCGTTGAACATCACGCGCATTTGCCTGCCAGCGACGAACAGCATCGCGAGCAGACCGGCTGCGAAAGTCGCGGGGCCGATGGGTCCGCCCATCGCCGACGTGACCAGCAGCGCTCCTGCGGCCAGTACTACTCCCAGCGCGGCCCGCCGACCCATGGGGCTGAGGGCCGCTGGTGGAGTTCCATTCTGCATGGGTGGGTGTAAGTCGCGACGACTATGCCAGAAGAGCACTGCAAAGGTGGCAAGGATCGCAACCACAGCGGGCAGGAAGAACAGATGCAGCCATTGGCCCAGAGAGGGTAAATGGCCATCGAAGACGACCAGGTTGGCAGGGTTCGAGATTGGCAGCACAAAGCTGGCGGTGTTGGCGACGAACGCGCACGCAAACAAGTAGGGCAGCGGAGAAGTCTTGGTGCGGCGCACGACCGCCAGGACGGCGGGAGTCAGCAGCACGGCTGTCGCGTCATTCGAAAGCAGCGCCGTGACCACAATTCCGATGCTGTAGACCAGAATGAAGAGACGGACCTGCGAGCCTTTGGAGTGCTCCATCGCCACCGCTGCCAGCCAGTCGAAGACGCCATGCTGCCGCGCCAGCTCCGCCAGCAGCATCATGCCTGCAAGAAAAAGATAGACACTCGTACCGGCCCGCACCGCGGCCCACGCCTGGCCGGGAGCCAGCAGGCGAAAAACAACCAGCAGCACGGCCCCCGCCACGGCCCAGACCGACTCCGGAATTTGCCGGGGTCGCCACAGGATCAGCACGAAGACCGCGATGCAGAGCACCCAGGTTGCGATTTGTGTCAAATGCATTGTCATGAAATTTTGATTGTCGCAGATGCGCGCACAATCCTGGAATGGACGTCCTTCGTGTGTCCACCATGGCGGTCAGTAATCATTTACTATGGCTTGGTTGGAGGACCCATGCAAGCCATGCTGCTGAACGAGTATCGCAAGCTCCAGATGACCGACATTGCCGTGCCGGAACCTGCGCCGGACGAGGTGCTGATTCGCGTCGCGGCTTGCGGCATCTGCGGCAGCGATGTGCATGGCTACGACGGCTCGACGGGACGGCGCATTCCTCCGCTCGTTATGGGACATGAGGCGTCGGGCGTCATTGCAGCGGTGGGCGCGGCGGCTGGCGAGTACGTCGCTGGCGAGCGGGTCACGTTCGACTCGACCATCTCCTGCGGAGCGTGCGGCTTTTGTAAAACAGGCGCAATCAATCTCTGCGACAATCGCCAGGTGCTGGGCGTTTCCTGTGGAGACTACCGTCGCAACGGGGCGTTCGCGGAATACGTTGCGGTGCCCGCGCGCATTGTGTATCGCTTGCCAGACACGCTGGGTTTCGCCGAAGCGTCCATGATTGAAGCGGTCTCCGTCGCGCTGCACGCAGTGCGGCTGACCGCGCCCGAGCCGGGAAGCACGGCGCTGGTAGTTGGCGCGGGAATGATCGGCCTTTTAATCTTGCAATCGCTGCGCGTGGCAGGTTGCAAAAACATCCTCGTTACGGATTTAGACGCTAGTCGGCTGGAACTGGCGACGCAGCTTGGCGCCAGTGCAGTGTTGCTTGCAGGCAAGGAAGATATCTCTGCGCGGGTCCGGCGCATGACAGGCGGTCGCGGCGCGGACGTGGTGCTCGAAGCAGTAGGCAGCGCGCCTACGGTGCGCCTGGCGATCGACGCTGCTCGCAAAGGCGCAATGGTCACGCTGGTCGGTAATGTTGCGCCGGAAGTCCCCCTGCCTTTGCAGAGCGTCGTATCGCGACAGATTCGCCTGCAAGGGTCGTGCGCGTCGGCGGGGGAATATCCGGAGGCCATCGCGCTGATGGCGAGCAAAGCCATCGATGTTACGCCGATGCTCTCAGCGGTCGCTCCTCTGTCCGAAGGGCCGCGCTGGTTTGAGCGGCTCTATGCGCGCGAAGCCAACCTGATGAAAGTGGTCCTGACGCCGGAGCCGAGCGCATGAAGGATGCGTCGGCAACTCCGCGCATGTTCGATCTCAGTGGTCGCGTCGCGCTTGTAACTGGAGCGAGTCGAGGCCTGGGGCAGTATTTTGCCCGCGCATTGGCCCGTCAGGGAGCGGACCTGATTTTGACCAGCCGCAAGCGGGAAGACCTCTTCCCGTTTCAGCAGGAGATGCTCGCGCTCGGACGGCAAGCCATTGCGCTGGATCTCGACGTGCGCGAGGAGACAAGCATCGCGCAGATGGCCGAGCAGGCACACGCAGCTTTCGGGACCATCGACATTTTGGTGAACAACGCAGGCTGCAATGTGCGGAAGCCTGCGCTGGATGTTAGCTGGCAGGACTGGAACCAGGTGCTGGACACGAACCTGCGCGGCAGCTTTTTCGTGGCGCAGGCGATTGCGCGCAAGATGGTCCCGCGCGGCTATGGCCGCATCGTGAATATCGGTTCAGTGACAAGCGTGTTCGGCTACGCTGGCCTCGCGCCATACACCGCGAGCCGAGGAGGGATTCGCCAGTTGACCATGAGCCTCGCCGACGAGTGGGGTAGGCATGGCATCACGGTGAACTGTTTGGCGCCGGGATGGTTCCAGACCAAACAAAATCAGGTGCTCTACGAAGACAAGGAATGGGTCGAGTATCTGCGCGAACGCATTCCGCTGAAACGACCCGGCGCGCCAAACGATCTCGATGGCGCGATTGTGTTTCTCGCGTCGGAAGAGAGCCGCTACATTACCGGGCAGACTTTGTTGGTGGACGGCGGCATTTCCACCGGAGCAATGCGGGCGCTGCCATCGCCGAAAGAAAAGCAAGGATGATTTGCGAATAAAAAACTGCGTTCCACAAGGGGTAAGCATGTACCGAACGATGAGGCGTACTTTTACGACATGCGTGGCAACAGGATTTTGCGTGCTTCTGGGTGTTCTTGCGATGACTCCTGCGCATGCCGCAGACGCGAAACTCCGAAAACATGCCGTCTCCCTCGCCAAGCCTCTGATGGTCTATTTGATGGACGTCGAGGGTGGCCAGTCAACGCTGTTTGTCACGCCATCGCATCAGTCGTTGCTGGTGGACACAGGCTGGCCGGACCATAACGGGCGCGACGCGGACCGCATTGCGGCCGTGGTGAAGCAGGCAGGTCTCGACCACATCGACTATGTCTTGATTACGCATTTTCACCAGGACCATGTCGGCGGCGTGCCGAACCTTGCGCAGCGCATTCGCATTGGGACTTACATCGATCATGGAATGAATCGCGAGCCCAGCGATGCACCTACGCAGCAGGGCTGGGAGCAGTATCAGACGGTGCTGGCGCACTCTCACGCGCAGCGCATTCTGGCGAAGCCCGGCGAAACCGTTCCGCTGGCAGGATTGACGACGACCATCGTGAGCGCCGACGGCAATTTGATCGGCGCGCCACTGCCCGGCGCAGGCCAGCCCAATCCTTACTGCAAGACTTCTCCCACGCGCCCGGCGGACCATACGGAGAATGCCCGCTCGGTCGGTATCGTAATGCAATATGGAAAGCTGCGCCTGGTGGACCTTGGCGACCTGACGTGGGACAAGGAAATGCAGTTGATGTGCCCGGTGAACAAGCTCGGCAAGATGGATGTGTACATCGTCTCGCACCACGGCTGGGACAAGAGCGGCAGTCCGGCGTTTGTCGACGCCATCGCGCCGCGCGTCGCCATCATGGACAACGGCGAAACCAAAGGCGGCTCCCCTTCGACGTGGGCCATCATCGAAAAATCTCCGCGCCTGAAAAATCTGTGGCAACTGCATTACTCCGCGGAAGGTGGCGCGCAACATAACGTGGCCGACGTATATATTGCGAACCTGAAAGGCGGCGCGGACGGCAACTACATTCGTCTGTCCGCATATCCGGACGGCAAGGTTGTAGTGTTCAATTCGCGCACTCAGCAGAGCAAGACGTATCCCGCCGCGCAATAAATTTGCAGGGACAATGCTACGATGGACGCCGACCAGGTCCGCGAATTTCTTTTGAAGCTGCCGGATGTTGAAGAGACGATGCAGTGGGGAGCGAACCTTGTCTTCTGGGTAGGTGACAAAGCCATCGGCGGCAAAATGTTCGCGCTGGTGGATCTCGACGAAGCTGGTGGCCCAGTGCTTTCTTTCCACGCCGGGCCGGAGCGATACGCCGAGCTGCTGGAAAATGAAGGCGTCATTCCTGCTCCCTACATGGCGCGGATTTACTGGGTGGCCCTGGAGCGATGGGATGCGCTGCGTCGGCAGGAGTTGCTGGAACTGCTTTCGCGCGCGCGCGAGCTTGTCTACGAAAAATTACCGAAACGCACGAAAGATGTGCTGGCGATGCCGCCGACGGCGCGTAAAAAACTGATCGTTGCGAGAAGAAAATTGCTGGCGAAAAAGAAAGCTGCTGCTGATTGATGGTTAGTGAGGTCGGATGTTAAAAAGAGTCGTTCTGAACGGAGGTCGCCCCTCCGCGGCGGGCAGGCGCGGCGACGAGTGAAGAATCCAGAGAAAGTTTGCTTGACAAGCGCCGCCAGCACCCTCTGGATTCTTCGGTGCGCTCATAAGGACTCACCACCAGCCTCCGGTAAATCGATGCGCTCAATTTTTCCCAGCAACACAACATAGCTCAGAATTCCGATCAACAGAAAAAATCCCGCCAATGCGAATGCCGGGCCGTAGGAGTGGCTCCACTTGATCAGATAGCCAGTAAAGATGGGCGCGGAGATCGCAGCGAACTGGCTGCCGAAGTTCATAATGCCGCCGACGCGCCCGGTACTACTGGGGGCGACCAGAATGCCGGGCAAAGACCAGCCTACTGGTGCCGCTGCGGACAGGCCGCCGATGCCTACTGAGAGCGCCAGCAGTGACAGAATCGGGTTTTGCGTCAAGGCCGGTCCCACTACGCCCAGGCCACAGACCATGCCGACCAGCAGAACGCGCTGGCGCACACGTCCTGCGTCATGTCCGCGGCGGATCAGCGCATCCAACCAGCCAGCTACAGCGAGCTCGACAATGCCGGCAAAAAACCAGGGGATGCTTGCCGCCCAGACGGCATGGGTCGGACTCAGATGCAGACCTCTGGCCGCGTAGCTGGGCAGCCATGTCAGAAACAGATAAAAGCTGTAGTTGTAGGTGGCGAAGCCAATTGTTAACCCTATAATTTTGCGCTGACGGACCAGCCATCCCATCGTCGTCGTCGAGTCGTGGGTCGAAGTGTTTTCCACTTTGCGGTCCTGCTCGATATAGGCGCGTTCACTCGCGGAGAGGTGCGGGTCATCTGCGGGATTGCGATAGATAGTCGCGAAGAGGACGAAGTAAATCAGGCTCAACACGCCGGTGGAGGCGAAGCTGATACGCCAGCCGAAGTGCAGCAACAGCAAGCCAACAAATGGAATGCCGAGCGCCGGGCTGAACTTGGCCGCGGAGTCGAAAAATGCGGTGGGCAGGCTGCGCTCGTGCTCTGGGAACCAATAGCCAATGGCCTTGGCGTTCATCGGAAAGATAGATGCCTCGCCCACGCCCAGCAACAGGCGCGAGCTGAAAAGGCTGATGAGGCCCGTGGCGGCGGCGGTGGCGAAAGAGGCGACCGTCCACAGAAAGGTGCTGACCACGCCGACACGTCGCAAACCCAGCCGGTCGAGCAGCACCCCAGCCGGGAGCTGGAGCATTGCGTAGGTCCAACTGTAGGCGCCTAGCAGATAGCCGAAGGAAACGGTGGTCAGGCCAAAGGCATCATGCAGCGTTTGCTGGCCCACGGAGATGTTCACGCGATCCATGTAGCTGATCAATACCCCAAGGCCCAGGAGCCAGGGGATGCGCCATCGACGGCGGCCATGTGCTGGAGGGTTTGAAAAGTCAGTGATAGTTATGTTCCTTTTGTCTTGCAAGCGTCCGTTTTCCGGCTCGCTTACATTTGGATTTTGCAATCATTTGCCAGGGTCTATAACGGTTCCCGCTTGCATGGGAGTGGAAAATTCGTGATACTGGAAGTCATGGCTTTTCGCGCCTGCGTCAGCGCAGTGCTCATTCGTTTTGCCTCTTGCTCCAAAGAAAGGACTATACACCTGTGTTGATGATTCGCCTGTCGCGCGTAGGCGCACGCAAGAAGCCCTACTATCGCGTCGTTGTTATTGAGAAAGACCGCGCCCGTGATGGACGCTCCCTGGAAGTGGTGGGGACCTACAATCCGCGTACCAATCCTGCGACGGTGGATTTGAAGCAAGAACGCGTGGACTACTGGACCAGCAAGGGAGCGCAGCTTTCCGACAGAGTGCATAAGCTTGTGGCGAATGTGGCCGCGAAGGCCGCTGCACAGGCCGTCTAAAGCGTCTTTACTGCTAATTCCATTCCATGAGTTGAATAAAAATGAGTTTTTTTTGAGCGTGGCTGAGGCCACGCTCATTCCTTTTGGTGTCTAAAGCTCTGAAGGGCTTGTTGTTCTTCGCTTAGCCCGCCCGACAGATACAGGGAGCTTGGATCGCCAATTGTCCTTCATGAAAAGGGAAGGTAACTTAACTAGTTACTAGTGGGTAAACTACAAAAGAGGCGACAGTTTCCACGCTTTCAGGTATAAAACAACAAGTATTTTCAGGCTTTTAATTCTTTTTGTTGGGGACCAGCATGTCAGAAAATGCTACGGAGCCGTCTGCTGTTGAATTGATCGCCGAAATCGCGCGCGCACTCGTGGACAAACCAGAAGAAGTCACTGTACAGACTGCGTCCCACGATGCGGCAACGGTCCTGCGCTTGCGAGTGGACCCCACGGATGTGGGCAAAGTGATTGGGAAGCAGGGGCGGACCGCTCGCTCTCTGCGGACCATTCTTGGTGCGGTCAGTGTCAAGCTGCATCATCGTTACACTCTGGAAATTGTGGAAGAACACAAGGCGGACCCTACGCCGGGGCACGCAGGGTAAATTTCTCTACGTCGAGCATCCCTGCGTATTTCTCCCGGCGATCATCCCTGCGTCGCGCATGAAACACATGAAACAATAGACCTGTGACAGATGCGGAATCATGGGTCAGCGTGGCGCGTGTGCTTCGTCCGCAAGGACGCCGCGGTGAGGTCCTTGCCGAGATACTGACAGACTTTCCTGAGCGATTTACACAGATGCGAGAGGCTTTCCTTCGCCGCAACAACTCCCTTGCTCCCACTCCCATCTTCATCGAAGAGGCCTGGCTGCATAAAGGCCGGGTAGTGCTGAAACTGGCGAAGGTCGATTCCATATCGGACGCGGAGCTATTGCGCGGGGCGGAAGTTGTGATTCCCATGGAAGCGCGAATGCGCCTCGAAGAGGATGCGGCTTACATCAGCGAATTGATCGGCTGTGAGTTGATCGATCTGAACCAGCCTGACCGGGCGGTGGTGGGTATTGTCCGCGATGTAATGCAGCAGGAGAAGACGGCAGACCTGCTGGTCGTGACTGGCAGCGACGGTACGGAGCATTGGATTCCATTTGTCAAGGCGTATCTGGAGAGGATCGATCTGCCGGGCCGTCGGCTGGAAATGCATTTACCGGTTGGGCTGCTGGAAGTAAATGCGCCGTTGAGCGACGAAGAACGGCAGGAGCAGCAAAACGAAGCCGAAGCAGCGCTGCTCGAAAATTCTGAGGAAGATTCCCTACAATAGCGACGGCCATGCAATTCGATATCATCACCATATTCCCGCAATTTTTTGAAGGCCCTTTCAGCTTCGGCGTGCTGGGCCGGGCGCTGGAAGAGGGGCGCGTGCGGGTTGGCGTCCATAATCTCCGCGAGTTCACCACGGACCGTCACCAGACCGTGGATGATCGTCCCTTCGGCGGCGGGGAAGGCATGGTGATGAAGCCGGAGCCGCTGTTTCGCGCGGTGGAATCTTTGGGCATCGCCGAAAAAGCTGAGCGCGACACCGCTCGCGAACGGGTCATCCTGCTTTCCGCGCAAGGCAGGCCGTTTACCCAGGCGATGGCGCGGGATATTGCGAAGCTGGAGCGCGTGGTCTTGCTCTGCGGACGCTATGAGGGCGTCGATGAACGCGTGAACGATCTGCTGGCGGACACGGAACTTTCCATTGGCGACTATGTGATCTCCGGCGGCGAGTTGGCGGCGGCTGTGATCGTGGACGCTGTCACCCGTCTTCTGCCCGGCGTGCTGGGCAATGAAGATTCCGCCCGCTACGAAAGCTTTGCCGCGGAAGAAAAAATAGATCTGGATGCAAGCGAAAAGACGCCGCGCTCCACCTGCGATTCTGGCGGCCTGCTCGATTATCCGCATTACACGCGACCCTCGGAGTTTCGCGGACTCGCCGTACCTGCCGTGCTAAGTTCCGGCAATCATGAGGAAATTCGCCGCTGGCGTAGGCGGCAATCGCTCGAGAAAACGCTGCGCAATCGCCCGGAACTGCTGCTTGACTCGACGCTGTCGGAGGACGACCGGCGGGTGTTGCAACGTCTCCAAGCTGATAAGTAGTCCGGTCCGGATGATGGCTCCCGCTCTGGTCCAAGGAGGTTTCCCCACTCAAGCCAAACTACGGCTTGAATTGATGGGATAAGGACGAAGGCTTCTACGATGGTCGAGTAGTTTGTGGTTGAGGACCATGAGCCGGGTGCCCCATTCAAGCCGTAGTTTGGCTTGAGTGGGAAGAGGAAGGTCGCGGGTGGCCCACATCTCCCCTGGACTGTTCAACACGAGGGTGCCCCACATCTCGATTCTGAGATGTGGGAGTTGGCAGTCCGGTCAAGCTTCAAGGCCTGCAGCGCATTCGCCAGCGCCGCTCTCTTCGGTTCGCTTAGCAATAAATGTACATGCTCCGGCATCACCACGTAGCCGCTTACGAAGAAGTCGTACCGCACCCGCAGCGTCTCCAACGAACGTTCGAAAATCTCTCTCGCCGCGGACGATCCAAGATGCTGGTGGTGTCGATAACAACTGAACGTGACAAAATGAAGATCACCGGAATTTTGATAGCGGACGAGGGAATGGGACATGAAACATCTTAATCCCACGTCTCAAACGCGAGACGTGGGGCACCCGCGTGCGCTTCTCTCAGACCTGGGCCACCCGGCGGATGGCTTCCTGAGGTTTCCCCACTCAAGCCAAAAGAAGGCTTGAATGGGCCACCAGCCAAGCCCCGTTCAGGGTCAACTGAGACTCGGCCGCCGAATCGCCTGCACCCACAAAACGGTGGATTCCGTGTAAACTGATGTTTTGGCCCTTGCTTCGATTTCAGGGCACCAATCTTTCCTGGTACAACTTCATACAAGAATAGGGAACTATTTATGTCGATTCATCCTGTCATGCAGCGACTGGCTGCCAAGCTTCAGCGTACCGATCTCCCCGATTTCGGCCCCGGCGATACCGTCCGTGTCCAGGTCAAGATCAAAGAAGGCGACAAGGAACGCGTACAGGCCTTTGAAGGCATCGTGATCTCGCGCAAGAACGGCGCGGAAGGCAGCTATACCGTCCGTAAGATGAGCTTCGGTCAGGGCGTCGAGCGCATCTTTCCGCTGCACTGCAAAGTCGTGGAGAAGGTGGAGAAGATCCGTTCCGCCCGCGTCCGCCGCTCCAAGCTTTTTTATCTGCGCGCATTGCGTGGCAAGGCCGCTCGTCTGCGCGAAGCCGACTAGTTTCCAGTTCGTCGCAATTCCAATTCCTTACGTCCCAATTACAAAAGGCCGTACTTCCAATTCCGGGATACGGCCTTTCTGTTCGCGCGCTACCTACCGCCGGATGCCCCACCCTTCGCGCAACGGCATCGCTGCGTTGACAGGAACTTAAGGTATCTGAGGCAAAATAGCGATTTTTTCAGCTTTGAGCTGGAAGGTGAGCGCAAGCGCGACGGTATCGTCTGACAGTCGTATGCTTCGGTTGTAATACGACGAAATCTGGAAATGTCTTGCCGGGGGTGAGTTGAGCGAAACGGTAACGCCGTTGTCTTCAGCACTGCTGTTGGAGACGAAGAGCGGCAGCTTTTTTCTGACGATCACATTCGTATAGAGCTTTTGGTGGCCGATCGGCAGTTGTTCGTACGCATCTCCATCCAAGATCCAGCTCAGTGGTAAGTTGAGCGCGCTGCCTGCTTGAAAGTAGGCCAACTCGCCGAGCGTATCGTAGTTGCGCAGCACCCTCCGGTTTACCAGGTCGCTGTTGTCGCCAATGCCAAGTTGCAGATCGGGCGTAAAGCGTTTGATCGAGGTCTCGAAGTCGTTCGTGATTTCGTATGTCACGCGTCCAGTACTGAGTCCGTAGTTTTTGTCCCCGGTAGGCGCGTTGAAAGCTGCGGTTGGGGTGTAGTTGAGCCAGCCTGGCGAGAATTGCGCATGGCCGGCGATCGTGGTGTCCCCCAGCTCTCCGTATAGCGTGCTCAGACGATTGTTCGCGCTTTGAAGCGGGTTGTTGATGGGGAGGATTGGCTTGTTTGGGTTGTACTTGAATCCATTGCGGAAAAAATAAATGGGAATCGTTGCGTCTGTGCTGAAGATGCGATTGAATCGATACGAAATGGCCGGTTGAGTGAAGGCTGCCCATCCCAGTTGCGAGTCGTGCATGCCGCTGAATGCGACAGAAGCATTGAAGCCGCGCTGCGGCAGCTCAGGACCATCCAGCGCCACCAGATCTTCCGCCACGTTGAACGATGTATCGGAGTCGTTGGAGGGCAGCGAAGCGGGTGGGCTTGTCTGGCCTGCCACTGGGATCCAACTAACGCCCAGCAACAGAAATATAAAAATCGCCAAGCAGAAATCAAATTTCAATCTCATCCACGACACCCCAGCACAACTTTAAGAGTCCCAGAAAGATGCGCCCATGGGCAAGAGAGAAAATGTGGGGGAACCATCGATGGTAATGGTGTAAACGGAAGTTGCATTCACGCTAAAGGGATGTGTCTCAGGTCCTCAAGCACCGCTCCGATAGAAACTCCCATACCGTTACTGGTCCGGTCCTTGAAGTATTGCATTCGGGTGGGAGAAAATTGGTCCATTCCAATAGGGCGGATCGATATAAACTCAGGGTGCCATGCAGACGACTCCGCGCAATTCCTTAAACGTTGAAAAGACTGTCTCGAAGCAAACGGAAAAGATGCGGCGGTTGCGCGCCCTGGTCTGTAGCGACAGGCACGAACGTTCAGCGCGCAAACAGGGAGCCACCGCCATTGCGGGCGTGGATGAAGTGGGTCGCGGAGCGTTGTTTGGGCCAGTCGTGGCCGCCGCCGTGATTCTGCCTGCACGCGCGCGCATTCCAGGAGTGCGCGACTCCAAACAATTGCCCGCGGAGGAACGCGAACGGCTCGATGCGATCATTCGCAGCATGGCGGTCGCGGTCGCCATTGGATTTGCGGATGCGGCAACGATAGACGCCATCAATATCCGCCGCGCCTCGCACCAGGCCATGCTGTCTGCCATTGCGCAGCTTTCCCCGCAACCGGACTTTCTTCTGATCGACGCCGAGCGGCTCGATACACCGTGCCTGCAAAAAGGAATCGTCTATGGCGACTCGATCAGCATCTCCATCGCCGCCGCATCGATCGTCGCCAAAGTCTACCGGGATGCATGGATGCGAGCGTACCACCAAGAGTATCCGCACTACGGACTGGCTTCGCACAAAGGCTATGGCACGGAAGAACATCTGCGCGCGCTAGAGGAGCACGGCCCATGCCCGCTGCATCGAACGACATTTGCGCCAGTGAGAAGGGTGATGGAGTTGCGGGGGAAGGGCTAAACTGCAACGGCGACTTTTCTTCTGCGCGCGGCATCCATCGCAGTCCAAACCATGCGCGCCAGCAGCAGAACCGCCAGCACCACCGTTACCTTCCAGGGCGTGCGCACGCCGGTCTTTACGATCCACCAGTAATGGATGACACCGGCAATGGCCGCGAAGTAGGCCAGACGATGCAGCATCAGCCAGCGCTTGCCGCCCAGTTTGCGAATCGACCATGCGGTGGAGGTTGCCGCCAGAGGCAGCATCAGCGTCCAGCCGAGCATTCCCATAGTGATGAATGGCCGCTTGCCGATGTCATGCAGCATGATATGGACGTCGAAGTTCGAGTACAGCCAGATCCATGTGAACAGGTGTAGCGTGCAGTAGAAAAAGGCGAACAGCCCCAACATTCTGCGGAAGCGGATGAGCCATGCCAGATGCTTGCTGAGGCGGCGCACCGGCGTGATGGCGAGTGAGATCAGCAGCAAATACAGCGTGCAAAATCCGGTGGTGTGCGTGATGGTGGCGACCGGATCCGGCCCCAGCGCATTGGTGAATCCGCGATATACCAACAGGCCCAATGGGACAAGGCACGCCGGAAACACCACGAATTTGAGCGCAACGAGAAAACGCCTGGGCATGTGGTCTAAAAGTTCTTGCGAAGGTCCATTCCTTGATACAGGGAAGCCACCTGGTCGCCATAGCCGTTGAACATCAGCGTAGGCTGCCGCGCTTTCCAGAACGGCGCGCCGATCACTCGTTCATATTTCTGGCTCCAGCGCGGATGGTCCACATTTGGGTTCACGTTGGAGTAGAAGCCATACTCGTTCGGAGCGGACTCATTCCACGTGGTGCGCGGCTGGTCCTTCACAAAACGCACCTCGACAATGGACTTCGCCGACTTGAAACCGTACTTCCATGGCAGCACCACGCGCACCGGAGCGCCGTCCTGCTTGGGCAGCGGCTGGCCGTAGAGTCCAAAAGTGAGCAGCGTCAGCGGGTTCATGGCTTCATCCATGCGCAGGCCCTCGGAGTAGGGCCAATGCAGATCGACGGACTTGATCCACGGCTCTTCTTTCGGATTGTCGAGCGACAGGAACTGCACATAACGCGCGTTGCTGAGCGGCTCGCAGGCCTTGATGAATTCAGACAGCGAGTACCCAGCCCACGGAATCACCATGCTCCATGCTTCCACGCAACGATGCCGGTAGACGCGCTCTTCCATGGGACGGAGCTTCATCAGCGCGTCGATGTCGAAGGTCTTTTTTTGTTTTACCAGGCCATCCACTTTGATGCTCCACGGGCTGGTTTGCAGGCGCCATGCGTTGCGTGCCGGATCGCTCTTTTCTGTGCCGAACTCGTAAAAATTGTTGTACGTGGTGATGTCCTGAAAGGAAGTCGGCGTCACGCCGGTCGTCGAGTATTTACTGGGAATGGTCGTCAGTTTGGTGTCCGCCTGCACCGCCTGTTGCGGAGAGGCAATGTTACTCAGTCGCTCCGCGCCCAGAGCCGCGGCACCCAGAGCGGCAGCCCCGGCCATGAACTTGCGGCGATCCATGTAGTCGGCCTGAGCAGTGATCTCAGAGGATGGAATGTCTGACGGTTTGCGAATCAACATGGTTGCAACTCCTACATTTATTAAACAGGCGAACACGCCGATTTGTCCTGCTTATAGATAGAACGTATCTCAGGCCACTTGTGGATGATGAAAACTGCAAACCAGCTATCTCTTTGAGGTGGCGGCTCAGG
Source organism: Acidobacteriota bacterium (assembly GCA_021826695.1). Taxonomy (GTDB): domain Bacteria; phylum Acidobacteriota; class Terriglobia; order Terriglobales; family Acidobacteriaceae; genus JAKAAZ01. The sequence goes on from JAKAYS010000005.1 coordinate 33,079, forward strand.
GAAGTGGCTTGTACCAGTTGTGAAAAAAGCGCATAAGCGGGCGTTCCAGCGCTAGATAACAAACGACACCGACCAGCGTACACACCAAGATACAGAGCAGGATGCCGACATCTCCGCCCCAATGGCGGACATAGCGCCAGAAATGTTCCACCATGCTGCGCGCCGGGTTGGTGCAAAGGTAAATGGAATAGGAAGCATCGCCGAGAAATACCAGCAGGCGCGCAGGCCGGGACTGCATGGCCGGACTCCACAGCACAGCGCCAAGAACGAGCAATGCGGATGGCACTCCCCAAAGCCCGACACGCTGCCAACTGCTGAGGCCGTTCAGGACCATCCCTTCGAGGTTGATCGTGCCGTATCCGGTGAACAAGGTTGCCACGAGCGCCGCTGTTCCCATGACTGTTAACCAGAGTCCAACTGTGCGACTCGCAGGGGTAGGATTTTTGTTGGAGTGGGTATATATATGACCGATGACGCAGCCGAAGAGAAACTCCAGCAGGATGGGGTTTGCCCAGATGATGAGCATTGGATAATGCAGGCCGACCAGAGATCCCAGAGCGACTATCGCGCTTAAAAAGATAATCGTGTTCCGCACCAGATGACGTGGCTGGATCGCCATCCATGCTGCCAGAACATAATAAAAGTACATCTCGAAAACAAGGCTCCAGCCCAGCGACAGAATTGGCGAAGCGGCGGGATAGCTCGACGATGGGAGCAGCCACGCTGTCGAGAGCCAGGAAACGCTATTCCACAAAATGGGATGGTTGCCCAGTTGGGCCGTGAGAATGATGACCAACGTCAAAATCCAATACAGCGGAAAGATGCGTGTGAAGCGACGCGAAAGAAATGTCCCGGCGGAGTGTTGATTTTTCTCTACAGCTCGCGTCGCGACCAGCGAGACGATGAAGCCGCTGATAACGAAAAAAATATCCAGCCCGCTTGCTCCGAAGCCTGCAAGATGAAAGAAGCCAGCCTGCCGCGTGGGAGCAAACGTGGCCGCAGCGTCGATCGAATGCGTCCATACCACCAACAGCGCGGCCACCGCGCGCAGCCCCTGCACCACATTCAGCTTTCCATGAGGAAGAGGCGGTGCATTGGATTCAGATTGCTCCGATACTGTCGTGAAATTCTGTACCGCGGGCATGATGTCCAGGTCCACTCTTGAGATCGTTGCTGCTCGTCAAATAGCTTATTTAGCTGGCGAACAGCCGTTCCTGCTCGGCGGTGTCCAACTTGCGCCGGGTGCTGGGATGGATGACCGCGACGATTTCTAGCGACTGCAGGGCGGTTCGCGGAACAAAAATTCTCTGCGTGTTGGACCGCATGTCCGGTGGCGCGAACTGGACCCCTTCCGGCTCCAGCAGAGAAACGTCGTTGCTGGCCAGCCCTTCCAATTCCTCTCCATCGCGCAGGCGCATACGCAGCCATAATCCCGCAGTACGTGGGCGCGAGCTGAAACTGCGTCGCAGCAGCCGTTCTGGGTCGGTCGCGTCGCCAGTCAGAAATTCTCGCACAAAGCACACCATCTTGACTTCCTCCAGCGCCATGGCGAGCACCTTGCCGGTCATGTCCAGCAGTTCCAGCTTGCCGTGGTGGGCGAAGCCCTGCGGATCGACGTAGCCGGACTGCCAGTCGCGGCTGAACTTGCGGACGATCACTTTTTTTCGACTTGAAACCGAAACTCCCACACCATGCTCCCGACTTTTGCGCGAAACTCTGGCCCCGAAACCTGGCCCCATAACTTAGCAGGGATTGTCGCATGAAGCGCAACCGGCGCAGCGTAAATTGTGCAACTGAATGGAAAAATACCCTTCAGTGTGGTATTGTAGAACATTGTGTGTGCGACGAAGTCGCTTACATCTAATTGAAAGTAATGGCTTTAGCGGCGCGAACATTATGCTGCTGGCCGAGGCGAAAACTGGGCATGCCCGATTATATCCAACTGCTCGAATCCAAACTTTCTCCCAATCAAAAACAAGCATTGAACGCCATGACCGATGTGGCGCGGGCGCGGGGTATCACGGTCTTTCTGACCGGCGGGGCGGTCCGAGATATTGTCAGTGGCGCTTCCGTGCGGGACCTGGACATCACCGTACAGGCCAACCCGCTCAAGTTTAAGAAAGATTTAGAAAAGGCGGGCTTCGCCATCACCGGCGAGCATGAGCCGTCACAGACGGTCTACCTGCGATTCGACAAGCAGGCGCGTGTGGAAATCTCAGCAAGCCGCACAGAAAATTTTCCCAAGCCGGCGCGACCGGAGTACAAGCCCGCGGGAATCCTGGAAGATTTGCGTCGGCGCGACTTTACCGCGAATGCGATGGCGTTGTCGCTGAATGAAGGCTCCTGGGGGCTGATGCTCGATCCGCTGAATGGCATGGCGGACATTTCCTCGCGGCAACTGCGGCTGGTCGGCAATTATGGTTTTCTTGAAGATCCTGTCCGCATGGTCCGCGCCACGCGTCTGATCTCCCGCACCGGTTGGGAGATGGAAGAGCGCACGAAAGCGCGTTACGACAACGCGAAATCGGAAGGCGTCATCAGCGCCATTACCGCCGTGCAGCGCGGCTACGAGCTGGAGGAAATTGCGTATGAAGAAGAGCCTCTACAGGTAATGAAAGCGCTGGAGACAGAAGGCTGGATGGAACATCTGTCCCCCGCCTGGAACAGCCGTTCTGTCGACGCGCAGGGACTGGAGCGGCTGCATGAGCGTCTGGTGCAACTGCTGATGGCCGGTTTGCACCCCGATCCATCGGCGGCGCAATTTCGTTTGCTGACGGCCAAGCTTTCGTCGAGCCACCTTGCGGCGCTGAAGCGTCTGTTCGTGCGGAGCGATCTATTGAAGCAGGCACAGGCGCTGGACGAGGACGCGAAAAAGATACTGCAACAGATCAGCGCCAAAGATGCGGCCAAGCCTTCGCAGTTGTGGAAGCTGCTGCACAGCGCCAAGCAGGATGCCGTGCTGTGGCTCTTCTTTACTGGCAAGGGAGTGACCATACAGAATCGGTTTGAGAATTTCTTTACCAAATGGCCGGAAGCGCGCCAGAAAATCCCCAACGCCATTTTGCAGGACATGCGCATTTTGCCGGATGTTGAAGGCTACGCCGAGTTGCTCGACAAGTTGACGTTTGCATTTATGGATGGTGAACTGCCGAATGAAGAGGCGATCCGTAAGTTTGCAGAACCGTACTCACCCCCTGCGCCGCCTCCGCCGGTAATTGTTCGCCGTGCCCGCGCCGTGAAGCGTGTGGTCGATCCGAAGGGAAAGGCCAAAGGGAAAAAGGCCGCGAAGAAAGCTGAGGAAGCAGCGGAAGAAATCAGCCTGGCAGCGGAAGCGAACGGTGTTGCCCCAGGGCCAGTTGCGGAACTGGCGGCAGCGTCGCCGACAGCAAAAGCAGCGGGTGGGAAAGGCGCCTCAGCGAAGACGGTCGTGGCCGAACCGCTAGCCGCGAAGTCTGTCTCGAAAGCCCCGACCAAGGTCGCGGAAAAGCCCGGCGCATCGAAGCAGGTTGCGAAGGCGGAAGCCCTGCCAGCAAAGGCCGCCGCGCCGGAGAAGAAGAAGCCGGAGAGCAGTAAATTAGCTGCCGGAAAGCCAGTCGCCAAGGGAGCTTCAGGAGCGAAGAACGGCAGCAAATCTACAACAGTCATCAAGACTGCGAAAGTCACGAAGAAAGCAAATGGAGCGGTCAAATCCGGCGCCAAGGCGAGCCACACAGAGGCAACTTCAAGGACGAAAAAGCCTGCGAAATCCTCTGCGAGGACGCATGTATCGGCCAAGCCCGCCCATAAGGCTGTGACGAGGAAGACATCTGCTTTCTCTGCAAAAAAGGTGGGAAAGCACGCGGTAAAACCGGCGGCGAAAAAAGCTACCGCTCCGTCCCGCAAGAAGTCCTCGACCAAACCGGTCATGAAATCCAAGGGAAAAGCCTCGGCAAAGACGTCGGGGAAGAAGAAGTCTGGCCGCTAGCGTAAACTCGCGTTTCAGAAGTTAGGATGGGGCAGACTTATTCCCGATCCGATACAAACCGCAGGCATTGAAAAGTCTTAATCTCCGCCACCATCTGCCATCACGCTGATGACTTCCGGCGGGAGGATGCCAAGTTCCCGGTAAACGGGTCGAATGTGCAGGCGAATGTTTGGCAGTTGGGTGCTGAACCATATCGCGCCAGCGATGCAGAAACTTCCGCTAATGATAATGGTCGCCGGAGCACCCAGCAGATGCGCCAATCCACCAGCCAGCAGGCTGCCAAAGGGAGCCATCCCAACAAAGGCCATTGTGTAGTAACTCAGCACGCGGCCACGCTTGTCTTCTGGAACGACGGTTTGAATAATGGTGTTGCTGGCCGCTATCCCCTGCATAAAGCCGAAGCCCGTAATGGTCATCAGTGCCAGAGACAAGGGCAGCCAGCGCGACATTCCAAAGGTAATCAATCCCCCTCCAAAGATGGCGGCGGAAAAGGCAATCATGCGGCCAAGTCCCAGAACTGACTTGCGAAATGCAAGTGAAATGGCGGAGGCCAGCGCGCCGATTCCGACGGCCCCCATAAGAAAGCCGAGTGTGTGCGGTCCGCCATGCAGAATTTTCGCGGCGAAGATCGGCATCAGCACAGTGAAGGGCATCCCCATCAGGCTGATGACGGCGAACAGCAGCAGGATGGTGCGGACCGGCGCGAATCGCGAGACATACTCCCAGCCTTCCTTCAACTGCTCGATCATGGGAACGACCTTTCGCTCCATGCCGGAGACCTTCAGTCGCATCATCATCAGGGAGATAATGACGGCAATGTAGCTGATGCCGTCGATAAGAAAGCAGTAGCCTTCTCCGAAGCCCGCGATGACCATGCCCGCCAGCGACGGTCCCACCAGTCGCGCCATATTGACCATGGAAGAGTTGAGTGCAATGGCGTTGCCGAGATCGTTACGGTCCTCGATCATCTCCACCATGAATGCCTGTCGGCCCGGCATGTCGAAGGCATTGATCATTCCCTGGAGGACGCTGAGCCAGAGAATTTCCGTGACGGTGATTCGGTGGCTCAAAGTAAGCGCGGCCAGCGCGAGAGACTGTATCATGGCCAGCGCCTGCGTTACGACCAGAACATGCCGGCGATTCAGCCGGTCCACCCATACGCCAGCGAAGGGCGCGAGCAGAAACGTTGGGATCTGCCCGGCGAAGCCGACGACGCCCAGCAGCCACGCCGAACCGGTAAGCCGGTAGACAAGCCAACTGGTGGCAAGCCGCGTCATCCACGTGCCGATGAGCGATATGCTTTGGCCGCCGAAGAACAGGCGGAAGTTGCGATGGCGCAGCGCGCGCCCAGCGTGCGACAGCCCGCTCTTTACAGATGTTTGGCTGGTGGAGGAATTCACACTGGAAGAATCGACTTTGTTCACGGAGGATTGCCAGGTTCGCTGTCATTATTTTAGATGTCTTCGCATTCGCATCGACGCGTGGCGGAAAGTTTCGCCCCGGATTTCCTCAGCCTGTGCGTCTTCCGTTCCGCATCGTCCGCGTTTCTTCGCCCACGCCGACTAGAATCGAAGCAGAGATCATGGCTGAATTTACCCATTTACATCTACACACAGACTACTCGCTGCTCGATGGGGCCTGCGACGTAGAAAAGCTGGTGAAGCACGTCAAGGGCATGGGCCAGAAGGCCGTTGCGATGACGGACCATGGCAACATTTATGGCGCGGTGCAGTTCTTCGACGCCGCGAAACAGCACGACATCAATCCCATCCTGGGCTGTGAACTGTACATCTGCCAGAAGGAAGACCATCGCGCCGATCCGCAGGGCGACCAATATCATCACTTGCTGGTGATTGCGGAAAACGATGAAGGCTATCGCAATCTGGTGCGCATTACCTCTGAGGCATCGCTGCACGGTTTCTATCGCAAGCCGCGCGTCAGCAAAAAATTTCTCGCCGAACACTCCAAAGGGCTGATTGGATTTTCCGGCTGCCTGGCGGGCGAGTTGTGCGGCCATCTGATGAAGGACAACTACGACGCGGCACGCGCGACGGCCAAGCAGTATGAAGATATTTTCGGTCGTGGCAATTTTTTTCTGGAGATCCAGGACCAGGGGCTTGAACTGGAAAAGAAAATACACGCCGACCTGTTTCGCCTGGAAAAAGACCTCGACATTCCGCTGATCGCCACCAACGACAGCCACTACATCGGCCATGACGATCATCATGCGCACGACGTTCTGCTGTGCGTGCAGACGGGCAGCACCATCCATGATGAAAAACGTTTTCGTTTCGACGGCGACCAGTTCTATGTAAAGTCCGCGGAGGAAATGCTCAGCGTCTTCTCGCAAACGCCGGAGGTGGTGGCGCGCACCATGCAGTTTGCCGAGCGCTGCCACGTCAAGCTGAACAAGATTGAGAATCCCTTCCCGCAGTTCGATGTGCCGCCGGGCTTTACCATCGACAGCTATTTTGAGAAGATTTGCCGCGAGGGATTTCGTCGCCGTCTCGATACTTCTGTGCAACATCTGCGCGACAGCGGCCTGCTGCGCCACACGACGGAAGAGTATGAGCAGCGCCTGCAGCGAGAGATCGACTGCATCCAGCAGATGAAGTTTTCCGGATACTTCCTGATCGTGTGGGACTTTATCCGCTACGCGAAGGAGCAGGACATTCCGGTGGGGCCGGGGCGCGGTTCGGCGGCAGGCTCGCTGGTCTCCTACGCGATGGGGATTACGGATGTCGATCCATTGCAGGGGGAGCTGCTGTTCGAGCGGTTCCTGAATCCCGAACGCGTGTCGCTGCCGGACATCGACATCGATTTCTGCATGAACCGGCGCGGAGAAGTGATCGACTACGTCACGCGCAAATATGGCCGCGAACAGGTCGCGCAGATCATCACCTTCAACACCATGGCGGCGAAGGCGGCGATCAAGGATGTTGGACGCGCGCTCGCCATGCCGTATGGCGAGGTCGATAAAATCGCCAAGCTGATCCCCGCCACCATCGGCATGACCATCGACGACGCGCTGAAGGAATCCGAGCCGCTCCAGCAGGTGTATGAAAACGATCCGCAGATTCGCGAGCTGATCGACATTGCGCGCAAGCTGGAAGGGCTGGCGCGCGGCGCGGGCGTTCATGCCGCCGGAGTGGTGATTGCGCCCGAGCCGTTGACCAACCTGGTGCCGTTGAGCCGCAACAAGAACGACGAAATTGTCACCGCGTACGACATGAAGGCGATTGAAAAAATCGGCCTTCTAAAAATGGATTTTCTCGGCCTGACGGCCTTGACGGTGATACATGAGGCGTTGCGGCTGGTCCGCGTCAATCATGGTGTCGAGGTCGATATGGAGACCATCGCGCTCGATGACAAGCGGACCTTCGAGCAGGTGTTTCATCGCGCGTTGACATCCGGCGTGTTCCAGTTTGAATCGACCGGGATGCGCGATGTTTTGCGCCGTTACAAGCCGGAGTCGATTGCCGACCTGACCGCGTTGAACGCGCTCTACCGCCCCGGACCGATGGCGATGATCGACGACTTCATCGAGCGCAAGTGGGGCCGGAAACAGGTCCTGTACGAACTGCCGGAGATGGAAGCGATCCTGAAAGAAACGCTCGGCATCATGGTGTATCAGGAACAGGTGATGCAGATTGCCAACGCGATTGGCGGATATTCACTGGGAGAAGCCGACCTGCTGCGCCGCGCGATGGGCAAAAAAGATCCCGTGGAGATGGCCAGGCAGCGGAACCGTTTTGTGCAGGGAGCGCTCGATAAAAAATTTCCGCAGAAGACCGTCGAACACATCTTCGATCTGATGGAGAAGTTTGCCGGATACGGCTTCAACAAATCGCACTCGGCGGCCTACGCGTTGCTGGCCTATCACACGGCCTATTTGAAAACGCACTACGCGAAGGAATTTATGGCGGCCCTGCTGACGTCTGAAGTCAGCAAGCCGGACAACGTCGTCAAGTACATCAAGGAGTGCCGCGAGATGGGCATCGCGGTCGAGCCGCCGGACGTGCGTTCGAGCGATGCGGATTTTACGCCGCATGGAGAGGCGATCCGCTTCGGACTTTCGGGCGTGAAAAATGTTGGCCGCAACGCCATCGATTCCATTGTGCAGGCGCGCGGCGCGGTTAAACAGGAAGGCTCGGCCTTCACCTCCTTCTGGGATTTTTGTGAGCGCATCGATCTCCGAGTCATGAACAAGCGCGTCCTGGAATCGCTGATCAAGAGCGGCGCGCTCGATTGCTTTGGCCCCCGCGCCGCGCTGATCGCCGCGATCGACAAGGCAATCGAGCGGGCGCAGAAATCGCAGCGCGATACGGCGGCGGGCCAGCATGGGTTGTTCGGCTTGTTCAACGACGCTCCAGCCGCTGGGATGAAAGCGCATCAGGAACCTTTGCCGAGCGTGCCGGACTGGGACGAGTCGCAGCGGCTGCAAAATGAAAAGGACGTGCTCGGCTTTTATGTCTCCGGCCATCCGCTGGGCAAGTATGCGGAGAAATTGCGCAATCTTCCCGGAGTGGTGGACACGCAGACTGCGCTCGAGATGACGCCGGTGGCCAACACGGGCCGTCGCGATGCGCAGAATGAAACAGAAATTTCCATCGCCGGGATACTGATGGGCGTGCGTGTGGCAAAGTCGCGCAAGGGCGACCTGTACGCGCAGGCGGCGCTGGAAGATTTGACTGGCAAGATCGAGCTGATTTGTTTTCCTGAAGCGTATAAGAAGCTCGCGGAAAAGTTGAAGATCGATGTGCCGGTGCTGGTGCGCGGCGTGCTGCGCGGGGAAGAAGATTCTGCGCCGAAGCTGGCCATTTCGAACATCACGGCGCTGGAGGACGTGAAGATCAAGTTGCCGTCGAGCATGCGGATTCGCATTGCGCTGGACCGATCGAGCGAAGCGGCGCTGACGCAATTGCACGCGATGATCGTGGCCACGCCGGGGCCGGGGAAAATCCTGCTGGACTTTGAGCAGAAGGATGAGTTTCTCGTCGTGCTGGAGCCGGAAGGACTGTCCGTGGCTGCCGACAAAGGATTCGTTGAGCGAGTGGAAGAATTGATGGGTCACGGCGCGGTGCGGGTGATCGAGTAGACGCGCAAATCCCATCTCATAGTTAGAGTAGTCAGATCTTAGAAGAGTCATTCTGAACCCTTCGGCTTCGCTCAGGGTAAACTCCGCGTAGTGGAGTGAAGAATCCAGAGAATATTTGCTTGGGTTGTGAAGCTATCACCCTCAGAATGACAGACCTTATTGTTAATTGTGAATTGCAGTATCTTTGAAATTCCGGCTCTGCATCAATCATCCTGCGGTTCGGTGCGACGTTTTTGAACTTTGCCTGTGACGGTCTGGACGCAGCGGTCCGACACGCGTACCGGGTTGGAGCATTTGCCCGCTGCCGCTCGGGTAAAAGATCGGTAGAGTTTGCTGACATCCACCTTGCCCTTGTGCAGCTCGCGCTCCACGGCCGCGTGCATGGCCGACAGCAGCTCCTCCCGTAATTCATTCAGCACTTTGTCAATGTAGATGTACGGCATCGCCACCCTATGGTCATTCTCAACGGAAAGCCTGTATTGAGCAATGCAGTTCAACGAATCAGGTACAGATAGTCCGGCTCGTCCGCGATGGTGCGATAGCGGAAGGTCCGGATGATCCGGCGTTCCCTGAGAAAGAAAACGCCGGGCATCTGGTGGCCGTCTTCCTTGATCGTGCCGATTCCGTAGTTGCGAATGGCACTCTTTATCCAGCGCTTCCAGTTGGAGGGAACGAGAAAGTGCGACAGGGGATGTTTTCTCGGAAGATGAAAGAGCGGCTGCGCGTACAAAGACCCGTCTGGATTGCTGACCCGCTCCACATCCGAAAGCTTGTAGTAATCGAAGTAGGGCTTTGCCCGCTCCGGAGTGCCGAGATGCACAAAGACGGGTTGGGTTCCGCTAGAAAGTATCTTCGGGCGGAGCTTCGACACTTGATCCAGAGTTTCTCGACAAAAGGAGCAGCCAAAGTGGCGCAGGAAGATCAGAAGGACCGGCGATTCATCCAATAGTTCCAGCAGCGTCCGACCGGACTCTGTCTGGAACTCCTGTAGTACTGCCGCAAGCTCTGCATCTTCTGTCGGAGTTGTTGGTGTTGGCGGCATTGTCTATCCTCAGGGTCCTGACTATCAGCCTACACTTCTGCGGGTTTCGTCTACAGCGCTCGCGATTTCTTTCAGGATTGCTTCCGCTGCCTGCGCAGGGTTGGAAGCCTTTGTGATCGGCCTGCCGACTACAAGAGCATTGGCTCCGGCACGGATGGCATCGGCGGGAGTTGAGATTCGCTTTTGATCGCCCACTTCGGAGCCTACCGGACGGATGCCGGGAATGACCAACTGCATGGCCGGGCCAAGCTCCTGGCGCAGCACGCGGATTTCTTCCGCCGAACAGACCAGGCCATCGATTCCGCTATTCCGCGCCATGCGGGCAAGTCGAAGCACCTGGTCCGCCGGAGAGGCATCGACTCCAATGGCAGCAAGCTGCGCCGCGTCCATGCTGGTCAAGACCGTGACGGCCAGCAGGCGCGGGGAGTTGGCTTGGGCTGCGGCAGCTTCAGCGGCGGCTGCGAGCATGGCTGGACCGCCTGCGGCATGGACCGTCAGTAACGATGCGCCCATGGAAGACGCAGAACGGACGGCTCCGGCGACAGTGTTGGGAATGTCGTGGAATTTCAAATCGAGAAATACGGAGAAGCCTTGCGATGCGAGTTCTTCGACGATAGCGGCGCCCGCTACCAGATACAGTTCCAGACCCACCTTGACCCAACGACAGATGCCGCCGAGTTGCCGGGCCAGCTCTCGGGCCTGCGCGGCCGTGGGTACATCGAGCGCCACGATCAGGCGGTCTTTTGGCGAACGGGCCGCTGGATTGCGAGACGGGTCGGAGTTTTGAGAGGCGAGAGAATGGGGCATCCAGATGATTCTAGAGGAATGGATGCCCTTTTAGTTGACGGGGTCCGTCGGCGCAGCTTCGGCGGCTTCCTCACGGGCAACGCGCAGTTTTTGCAGGCGGGCCATTTCGACTGCCTGCGGCATATCGATCACATCGAGACGCACACGAGTTACACCTCGGGACCTCATCCGGAGCATATGCGCCGCTTCCGACGAAAGATCGACGATGCGGGTTTCCGGAACGGGGCCACGGTCATTGACCCGCACCACAATCCATTTGCGGGTCCGCAGGTTGGTGACTTTGACCCAGGTGTTCAGCGGCAGGGAACGGTGGGCACAGGTCAGGTCGTTCATGTTGAATGTTTCCCCGTTGGCCGTTTCCCTGCCCTGGAACTGTGCTCCGTACCAGGACGCCAGGCCAATCTGGTGCCATCCGTGCTGTTTTTCCGGGGACACCGGGGCCGGGGCTACGGAATTTCCCATAGGTGTGAGTAAATGCTGGGCCGGGGTTGGGTTCTCGGAAACAACGGAGGACACTGGGTGGTCGGCTTGCACACTGGTCAAACTTAATGTGAGACCTAGAAATAGACCCACTGCGATGGAGACGACGCGACGGACAACCGAAGTGGCGTGGACATTCAAACTCGTATTTTCGCTAAGAATTCTCATGACTGGAACACCTCTAAGTTTACCGGTCTACAACCGCTAAGTCAAAGAAAAAAATAGGCTTAGCGGAGATTTTGCTTGCAATTTCCTGCTTTCTGTGGTACTTATGAGACGGAGTTAATGTACTTTCATTCCTGACCCATCGGTCGTCCATCCGTGCCCGCATCCAGACAAAAAGTAGCTCCTGAAGGCGTACTGACGAGTGCAAGGCATAAAGACGGAAAACGAAAATCTGGACAAGATACTTATAAGCATGTAGTCGGCCAATCTGTGTCGTCTACGAATCGGCTTGCTCCTATCCAAGCCGTCCGACCGATCATTCTCTCTATCGCTGGCTTCGATCCCTCCGGAGGAGCCGGGATCCTTGCCGATCTGAAGACCTTTGCCGCGATGGGGGTCTATGGCATGGCCTGCATCACTTCGCTGACCATTCAGTCCACGCAAGGTGTGCGCCGGGTCGAGGGGGTAGACGCCAGCACCGTCATTGAGACGCTGGATTGCCTGGCATCGGATGCCTGCTTTTCTTCTATAAAGGTAGGAATGCTGGGAACGGGCGAGGTGGCGGCGGCCGTGGCTGACTGGTTGGCAGGCCAGAAAGACGTGCCCGTGGTGCTGGATCCTGTGCTTAAGTCCAGCTCTGGCAAGGACTTACTGGATGTGCGTGGACGCGACATTCTGCTGGAGCGATTGCTGGCCCGGGCTGACTGGATTACGCCCAATCTGGCGGAACTGGCTGATTTGGCTGGCCATTCCTACCCCCGGACGGCTGCGGAAACCGAGGAAGCCGCCCGGCAATTGCAACAAATGGCTGGGCAACAGGGCAATTCCGTCTTGAAGATTGTAGTCACCGGGGGGCATGCGGAGATCCCGGACGACCTGTTGCTGACGAACGACGACCTTCGCTGGTTACCCGGCGAACGGATTCAGACGACCTCGACGCATGGCACTGGCTGCACGTTTTCTTCGGCACTGGCAGTGCGGGTGGCGCTGGGGGATGACCCTTGCAAAGCGGTGCAGGCAGCCAAGGATTATGTGACGGGAGCACTGCGCCGCGCTTATCCTGTAGGTCGAGGAAACGGGCCGCTGGATCATTTCTGGAAGAATTCTAAGGGCGAAACAGAAACAATCGGTTAAAAGTGTCGTTGGGCCCAGGTTTCTCCCACGAACCGGAAAGGCGCATCCTTTGATCGCGGAATTTCGAGAAGATTTCAACCGGCGTTTTGACCCTAAGCTCTACCAGCAACTGCTGGAGCGCATGGAGCGCGAGACGCGCGCGCAGGTCAGCTTCAGGATTTCGGAGACGCCCTGTTTTTTCCCTGCTTCGCTGCTCTCCGCCATGGCCACAGCGGGGGCGGAGTTGGCCCATCAGCTTGTCGACAGCCCCGAATACATGCGTCGCTCAGACGCCGCTGTTCCAGAGCGTTACCGCGTGGCTGCGGAATCGAAACATCCGAATTTTATGACGGTGGACTTTGGCCTGGTGCGGGAAGCCGACGGAACACTTGCTCCCAAGCTGGTGGAATTGCAGGCATTTCCGTCCATTTATGGACACCAGGCTGTGCTGTCCCGCGCCATCCACGAGACTTTTGCGCTCGACGGGCGGCTGCAATGGTTCCTCTCCGGGCTGGACGAAGAAAGTTACTGGAAGCTGTTGCGGCAGGTGGTCGTTGGCAAGCATGATCCCGAGCAGGTGGTTTTGACCGAAATTGAGCCGGAGGAGCAGAAGACGCTATCGGATTTCCATGTGATGGAGGATCGGCTGGGGATTGCGACGGTGGATATTACTAAGGTCGTGCAGCAAGGGAGCCGACTGTTTTATCGGCGCAAGGGATTGGCCGGCTCCCGTTCGCACCTTGTTCCCATCCAGCGAATTTACAATCGCGCCATCGTCGATGAGATGGTGCGCAAGAAGATCCATTTGCCCTTCGATTATTGCGGCGCTCTGGATGTGGAGTGGGCGGGACATCCCAATTGGTACTTCCGCATCAGCAAATTTTCAATTCCGTGGCTTGACCATCCTACGGTGCCGAAGGCCGTGTTTTTGAGCGACTGGTATGCGGGGATTGGACGGGATCGACTGCCGGAAGACCGGAGCCGCTGGATTTTGAAACCGCTCTACTCCTTTGCCGGAAAGGGAATTCTGTTTGGACCGACGCAGCAGGACCTGGACGCGATACCCTCGGCGGCCCGAGAACAATATCTGTTGCAGGAACGGGTAAACTTCGCTTCTGTCATTGAGACACCCTTTGGCCCCACGCAGGCGGAGGTCCGGATTCTCTACGTTTGGCCCGATCGGGAAGAGCTTGTCCCGGTCCTGACTTTGGCGCGGATGGGTCGTGGGGAAATGATGGGCGTAGACCACAATCGGAACCAGGAATGGGTAGGCAGCACGGCAACTTATTTCCTGTGATCGCGTTAGTACACGAAAAGTCACTGTTCCAAAGCTACTAAACCAGTGTATGCTCGGATGGCATAAGCAATCGTATCGATGACTGAGGATGGAGATGTGTCAACCCTGAAGCCCAAAAACGGATTTACGCCCGGACCGGTATCGGCTGAGACGGGTGATGCATCCAAGTCCTTGATGGAGCTGCGAGCGTCTGTTCGCTTTCCAGTGCGGATGCATGTAAAGGTCCAGACCGAGAACGGAAGACGGGAAGACGCCGAGACGATAAATGTTTCTGCCAGCGGCGTTTTACTTGCATTTTCCCGTGCTCTGGATGAAGGCTCTACCATAGAAGTCGAGATGGTCATGCCTTCCAAGGCGATGGGTACCCCGCAAGATGTTGTAGTCCATTGCCATGGGCGCGTGATACGCTCCTATAGGAAAAGCCCCACGCAAGTGGAGATAGCAACCGTGATCGATAATTATCGGATGATTTCCTGAGGCTCTATGCCTTCTACTTCTGCTTCTGCTGACGCAACGAACAAGAATTCTGGTCCTGACAAGAGGCTGGATCGAAGTTCGGAACAAAATTCGCTGACTCCGCCCGAAGAAACCTCGGGAATCCGTCTTATATTGGCGGACTCCCAGGCCATTTACCGGGTGGGCATTCGCAAGGTCTTCGCGGTCGAAGACGATATGCGCGTGGTGGCGCAGGCAGAGAACTATGTCGGCCTGCTGGCTGCCATGGAACGTTTCCCTTCCGACATCGTGTTACTGGACGGAGGCATGATCGCCTCGATTCCAGAAGCGATTCCAGACATGCTTCGGCGCGCTCCCCAGGCAAAACTCATTGTTCAGGTGAGTGAAAACAGCGAAAGTTTCATTGTCGACCTTTACCGGCGTGGTGTTCGCGGGGTCATTTCCCGGTCCATCTCCCCGGATCTGCTGATTCGCTGTATCCGCAAGATCGCGGAGGGGGAGACGTGGATCGACAATCAGTCGGTCAGTTGGGTCATTGAGGCCTATCGCGCCCAGGCGAGTACGCTGACCAACCCACGACTCCAGCCAAGGCTGTCGCCCAAAGAGCTTTCGATCATTGGGTGTGTGACACAGGGCATGAGGAACAAGGAAATTGCGTACAAGATCGGCACCACGGAGCAGGTCGTAAAAAATTATTTGCGGAAGATTTACGACAAACTCGGTGTGTCGGACCGCCTGGAACTGGCGCTCTACTGCCTGCACCATCAGTTGTTGAAGCAGCCGCCGGTCAATGCTGTATCCGGGAGGTCCCCCGTGCAGGAAATCAATGTCGGCCGCATTCGCCCCTAAAGTTTCATTTTCACGCCGTTCCTGAGCATCGCGCCCGCTCCAGCAATGCAACCAGTGTTTTCAGGTCTTCTTTCGCCATATGTGCAAGCAAACTTTTTACTTTGTTTGCGACCACACGATCGAGTTCTTTTAGCCGGATCAGGCCTTCTGGCGTAATCCGCGTGACGACAACGCGGCGGTCCTTGTTGTCGCGCTCCCGGCGGACAAGCCCCTGCCGTTCCATACGGCCCAACAGTCGCGTAATGTCCGGATCGTGGCTGATAAGCCGCTCACTTATCTCGGAACACGTCAGCCCTTGCTTGCCCGCGCCGCGCAAAATACGCAGCGAGTTGTATTGTGTTTCGGTGATGCCATAAGGTTTCATCTGGACGCGCAAGGCATGTTGCAATTGGTCTGCCGTGCGCACTAGGTTCAGGAATGCTTCTTCCCGCAGGTCAGAAAATGGCTGGGTTTGACGCAGTTCTTTTTGCAGGCGTCCGGCGGTCGAGGCAGGTCGTTTTGTGGTTGAGGCGGTCATGTTTGCAATCATTGCCGGTAGATCGGAA
>JAKAYS010000109.1 GCA_021826695.1 Acidobacteriota bacterium
TCCGATCTGGAGCGGCCAAATGGTGCCGCTCGATAATCTGGTGACGATCTCGCAGACGTCCGGTCCGCAGGTCATCAGTCACTACAATCTTTTCCGCTCAGCGGAAATCGTCGGCTCGTCCGCGCCCGGATACAGTTCCAGCCAGGGCCTGACGGCGATGGAGCGGTTGGCAAAAAAATCCATGATGCAGGGGATGCAATACTCCTGGTCGGGGCTGGCGCTGGAAGAAATCGAGTCGGGCGGCAAGGCGACCATCATTTTTGGTTTGGGAATTTTGGTCGTCTATCTCACGCTGGCTGCGCTGTACGAAAGTTTTGTGCTGCCGTTCATTATTTTGCTCTCGGTTCCCATGGCAGTCCTGGGAGCGCTCACAGCCGTATCGATGCGTGGCCTTGTCGACGATGTGTATTGCCAGATTGGTCTGGTCATGCTGATTGGTCTTGCGGCGAAGAATGCAATTTTGATCGTAGAATTTGCCGAGCAACTGCGCGGCAAAGGCAGGTCCATTGCGGATGCGGCCATGGAGGCAGCGGAACTGCGTCTTCGCCCGATTCTCATGACTTCTTTTGCATTTATCCTGGGTGTTTTGCCATTGACCTTTGCAACCGGCGCAGGCCAACTCGGGCGTCACTCGGTTGGCACAACGATTGTCGGCGGGATGCTGCTCTCTACCATTTTGAATCTCTTTTTTATCCCCGTTCTGTACGTACTGACGAAGACAGTTCTTGAGAAGCTCTCTGGCTCTGGTCCGCGCAGCGTAGCGCAGCAGGAAACAAAAGAGGCGGCCGTATAAACTATCTTTGTCGGCGTACCCCACTCTTTGCGGCTTCATCGCAAAGGGTGGGGTACGCTCAACGGTAGGCTCACGCCGATACTGGGATTGCTCTCACCGCGAGATGGCCCGGTCATATGTAGTAGACTTGGGCCACACCACCGCGTGGTCCCGTTATCAATGCGAATATTCTCTTCCCGTTCCATCCTGTCCCTGACTCTGTTGCTGACTTCTTTCTTTTTTCTCTCCTACATCCGTGGTGAGGCACAAACTCCAACTGCGCCCCCGCAGCAGTCCGGCGCCGGGGGAGTGTCCACTGGCGGCACTTTCGCGCCCGTGCTCGACGCGGAGAAGCGTCCGATTACAGCCGGTGGCTACGTCGATGCCGGACCCATAATTTTCCAGAACATAGCAGACAAAGCTGGATTGACGAAGTGGCATGAACAGTCCGGAACGCCCGAGAAGAAATTTATTATCGATACCGTCGGGGCAGGGGTTGCGCTACTGGACTATGACAATGACGGCTGGCTGGACATTTATCTGGTGAATGGTTCTACCTACGATGCATTGGATGGCAAAACGACGCCGCCTCACGCCGCTTTGTTCCATAACAACCACGACGGGACATTTACCGACGTGACGGCCAAAGCAGGCGTGGCCAACGATCGTTGGGGAGAAGGCGTCGCCGTGGGGGACTACGACAACGATGGCTGGCCCGACCTGTATGTCACCAACTTCGGCAAGAATCGCCTGTACCACAACAATCACGACGGCACGTTTACCGACGTTGCGGAGAAAGCAGGCGTGACGCTAGGCAATTGGTCGACTGGCCCCACGTTTGGCGACTATGACGGTGATGGGCGGCTGGACCTCTTTGTGCCTGGGTATGTCCATTATGACGTTGCGCATCCGCCCAGTCTTGAATCGTGTCAATTCCGAGGAGTTCGCGTCATGTGCGGTCCACGCGGGCTTCCGGGAGAAGCGGACCATCTGTTTCATAACAATGGAGACGGCACATTTACCGACGTCAGCGCGAAGGCAGGTGTCAACGATCCCAATCATTATTACGGTCTCTCCTCGGTGTTCGCGGACGTTAACAATGATGGCAAGGTGGACTTGGTGGTCGCGGACGACTCCACTCCAAACTATCTTTACATCAATAAAGGCAATGGGACATTCGAGGACGACAGCTATAGTTCCGGTTACGCGTTGAATGAAAGCGGACGCGAAACCGCTTCCATGGGAATCGCCATCGGGGACTATCGCAATAACGGACTGCTCGATATTTACAACACAACATTTTCCGACGACTATAACCCGCTCTATCGCAATGATGGCGATGCGAACTTCACCGACGTCAGTTATCAGATGGGGATCGCCGACATTACCATTCCTTTCCTGGGCTGGGGCGATGGCTTTATCGACTACGACAATGACGGCTGGAAAGACATCTTCGTCGGCAATGGCCATGTCTATCCGCAGGTAGACCAGCAGAACTGGGGCACCAGCTATGCGCAGCGTCCGCTTCTGTTTCATAACATCGATGGCAAGAAATTTGCTGTGGTTCCGGCGGTGAAGGGAACGGGATTGGCTGCCGTCTATGTAGCGCGCGGCGTCGCTTTTGGAGACCTGTTCAATGACGGCAAGATCGATGCTGTCATCAACCAGATGGATGGCGTTCCTGTCCTGCTGCGCAATGTGACGAAGAACGACAATCACTGGGTTGGGTTCCAGTTGGTCGGAGGACCGAAAAGTCCGCGCGATGCGATCGGCTCTACCGCATATCTGACAGCGGGAGGAGTGCGTCAACGCGGTGATGTTCTCAGTGGCGGAAGTTTCGCTTCAAACAACGATGCGCGCCTGCATTTTGGTCTAGGAGGAAGTACAAAGGTAGATGCGCTCGAAATCCATTGGCCTGATCGGACGACAGAGAAAATCGCCATCCCTACAGTGGATCGTTATTTTACGATTCAGGAGGGCAAGGGAATTGTGCCCGGCGTATACGATCCTGCGACGAAACAGCATCCGCACACCGCTCGCCATTCAAAGTAAGGTTGGTAAACATGAAAACTGCCGTGCTCACCCAAGCACGGCAGTTTTGCTTTGAGCGAATGTAGTTTGACCGTACTTACTACCAGCGCAGCAGCACCAGTTCCGAGCAGAATCCCGGCCCCATCGCGGCCAGAAGGCTGTAGGTGCCTGCGGCAGGCCGATGGTTCTGCATGTAATCCTCCAGCACCAGCAGCACAGAGGCGGATGACATATTGCCCTTAATGCGCAGGCTGTTCCAGGAAGGAGCAAAGGCTTCGCGTGGAAGACCCAGCGCTTCAGCCGACGCGTCCAGCACCTTCGGTCCGCCGGTGTGCATGATCCATGTGCCAATGTCGCTGCGTTTCATGCCGTGGTCTGCCAGGAAAGAATCGACATCGGTCGGAAAATGTTTGTGGATCGCATCGGGGACCTCAGGAGACAGGACGATCTGAAAGCCTTCTTCTGAAATGTCCCAGCCCATCAGGTGTTCCGTATTGCGATAGAAGCTGGATCGATGGCCGAGGATTTCAGGCCCGTCCGCTTTCACCTTGTCTCCAGCAATCACCACTGCCGCAGAGCCGTCTGCGAACAGGCCGGAGGCGATCATATTGGCGACAGAGAGATCCATGCGCTGCCAGGTGAGAGAGCAAAGCTCGACGGAGAGCAGAACGGCAATGCGGTCTGGATAGGCCTGAACGTAATCCGCGGCCTGGCCAATGCCCGCAGCCCCGGCGACGCATCCCAGGCCAAAGATAGGCGTGCGGCGCATCCCCAGCGGAAGCCCCATGACGTTGCTCAGTTTCGCGTCCAGCGAAGGAGCGGCAATGCCAGTGACGGAAACGGTAATCATGGCGCCGATCTCTTCTTTTTTCCTGCCAGCGCGCTCTAAAGCGTCGGTGACAGCGCGTTTCCCCAGCTCGACCGCGGCCTTGATCCAACGATTGTTGGCATCGCCCCAGGTATCGATGGACGCGTACTCCTCGATCGGATAGGCCAGATGACGACCTTCCACGCCGACCCGTTGATGCATCCGTTCCAGCACATCCGGCTTTTCGAGCTTGTCTTTCCAGTGCTCACAGAGAGTTTCGAATATTTTCTGCTGACTGTAATACCACTGGGGCATTGCGCTTGCGACACTTGCAATTCTCATTCGATGTGTTTCACTTTCACACGTTACATTGGCTGCAGAGAACTTCTTTTAGAGTATCAGCACGCTTGATCCGGTTGCCACTACTCTTGGGCAATGTCTGTAGATGTAGATGCATGGCCATCTAGAAATTCCGATGTCACTTCAAATAGGAGCGCACGAGTTCGATCAACTCTTCCGCCAGCTCCGGTGTGATGCGTTCGCCCGAGACGCCAGCCACATGTAACCGTAAGTGGTCTTCGAGGACCTCCGCCATCAGGCTGTTGACGCCTCCGCGGATGGCGGCGAGGAGCATTAAGACATCCGTGCAATCTTCTCCGCTGGCAAGGATGCGTTCGGCGGCATCCAACTGGCCGCGAATCTTTTTCACGCGGTGCAGCAGCTTTCTCTGCTCGTGTTCCTGGATGTGCTGCGGCATGGATGGGCCCACCTGTATACGTCTTTTCTACCTTAGCTGAAAAAAACGCCAAGTGTTCAAACTTATTGCGCCGCGCATTTCGAGCGAGTGTTTCATTGTGCTCGGATACCGGGTGGTAGTATCCTTAACGCAGTGGAACTTCTGCTCAATATCGTTTGGTTGTTGACAGTTTTGCTGCTTTTCACCGCGCCGGTGTTGCAAGCCCATACTTCTTTGCCGGGTAGATTTTCTTCGTCCCCCGTCAGGATGCCGCGCCGATACATCGCTCTCATCATTCTGTCGTTTCTGCTTCTTCCTGTCATTTCGATGACAGATGACTTGTACGCCATGGCCACCATGGCGGAGAGCGACCGTACCGACCGCACAATCTGTGCGGTACAGAATGACCATCTGCAAAACTGTTTCCTGATCCATCCGGCATCCACGGCATCGTCGCCCCAGGTGGAACACTGCTCGGTCTGCTACGGAACCATTGACCCGATTTGTCTTCTGTCTGCAATGGCCTTGCGCCCAGCTAGTGTCTTATCGGACCGCGCCCCTCCGCAAAAGTAGCATCGCCAGATTCCCCATCGCAATCCGCGCCATCGATCACGGTACAAGGAACTTGCCTCCGTGCATATCACAGCGCCTGGAATGCGCGCATACAAAAAAAATTTACGAAGGCGTTCACGCCGATCTGGAGAGTTGAATGAAACCCCTGCACAGCTTCCCCAGGTATTTCTATGGGTATTTTATTTTTATGATTTTGTCGATATACACCCCGCTCGCCTGCGCCCAGGCAACGCCGGCTGATGGGCCACCTGCTCCGCCGCCTACGGGAAATGACACGCGCTGGGTGGACAATACCAGCGGCCCTTTTTATACCGGGACTGCGGATGTGGACCCCGGTGGCTCCTACTACATTGAACCCTATCTCTTCAACTTTCGAGAGAGGGGGCAGAACAATATCTATGTCCCTGTCAAATTCGCCTATGGGCTGGGTCGCGGTTTGGAACTCGATGTTTACGCTCCGTTCGATTACAACCGCGTCAGCAATCCCCCCGGTTCCTCCGTCAAGACCAATTCCTCAATCGGCTATGGCGATACGCTGTTTCAGTTGAAATGGCAATTTGCGAAGGAGAAAGATCGCTATCACTTCTGGACGCTGCCTTCGATGGATCTTTCCTTTGACGTGAATGTTCCAACAGGAAAGTACAAGAGTTCCAACCCCAATCTTTCCGGAGCGTCCCAGACCAGCAACGGAACATGGAATGAGCAGATCAACTTCCTGGTACGCAAACAATTCAAACCGTTTGAGTTGTATTTACAGCAGACCGAATTGATACAAAACCCTTCCAATGTCGTTGGTCCATATCAGTTCAACAACGGTATCGACTTTGTTCCCGCAGGGGAGCACCTGCACATGGTCGATGGAAATGTACTGGAGACTGCGGGCGCAATCGAGCATATTCTGTTGCCGAAGGAGGGATTCGGGTATCTTGTCGAGTACAACGGAGAGCGGCAATACAACAGAAGTTTACTCTTTGGCAAAGCCACAGCACCAGCATTCGGTTACTTCGATTTCAGTCCGGAGTTGGAGGTCACATGGCCCAATCATGGAAAATACCCCATCACCTGGGCCGCCGGGACTACTTTCACCGCGGCACGGGACAATTATCCGCGTCAGTTGACCCCAATATTTACGGTCAGCTTTTATGGAGACATTCACGGCTCGCGCTAGTTTGCCGGGGATGACGAAGAAAGGCCAGCCAGGGCACGTGCGCGTTCAAAGATTGACTGAAACATCGCCCTGGTAAGCAGGCCAGTGTTGGTGTTTTGCAGCGATGGATGATAGGTCGCCAGAATGTGCGGCCCATTTGGGATGGCATATTCGGCCCCGTGGCGGAAGACCAACCCTTTGCGACTGGAGGTTTTACCGGTTCGCAATGCGTGTGCAACGTAGCCGTCGAAGGCAATTTTGCCCAGGCAGACGACCACGCGCAAATCCTGTAGCAATGCAATTTCTTCATCGACAAACGGCGCGCAGTTATTGATTTCGCTCGGCAACGGCTTGTTGCCCGGCGGGGCGCATCGAATGACAGACGTGATGCGCAGATTGTGCAATACCATGCCATCTTCGCGTGTACTTGCCAGCGGCTGCGAAGCAAACCCAGTTGCATAAAGCACGGGATAGAGAAAATTTCCCGAGCCGTCGCCGGTAAAGGGTCGTCCTGTTCGGTTCGAGCCATGCGCCCCTGGCGCGAGGCCCAGTGCCAGCACGCGCGCGTTTGGGTCGCCGAAGGACGGGACCGGCTTGCCCCAGTATTCCCAGTCGGCATAAGCGCGGCGGCGAACACGCGCAATCTCGGCGCAGTAGGCGCGAAGGCGCGGACACAGTTCGCAGGCCACGATGCGTGCATCGAGAATGCGAAACGCAGCCTCCGCGGAGGCGGAGCGCGCGGAAACTTCTGCGTGGATTTTATCGGCCAGTGAAGGAGAAGACGTCACCACAAAATTGTACGATTCCAAAAACGCGCATACGGCGGCAGCCCCAATTCTGTATTTCTTTTTACAGGGCGCGGAGTAAAATCAGCAGGCAGCACTGTATCTATAAGTTGCTTTTATGTCATTTCGATCTGTAGTGTTGCCAGGAGCGAATGGTCTATGAAAATTTTCAAGCGTATTGCGTCGATGAGTGTACTCTCTTTGTCAGTGCTGGTATCGAATGTCGGTTGTAAATCTCGCCCTGCTCCCAAGCCACCGTCGCCAACGGCGGCGGCCTCGGCCAATCTGCCTGTTGTAGGTGGCGAGAAGGCCGTTGAGTTGCGCCGGGCGCAAAGTGGAGATGGCTCGAAGCCGGAGTTTCTGAGCGTGACGTTGTTGCCAGGACGTGGCATGAACATGTTTCAGGTTACGGCCTACCTTCCCGGTAGAGGTGAATTTCCGCTGCTGGCCTCTCCTTCAATTGAAGAGGCAGCCAAAATCCTCAACGATGGGCCAGAGGACATGGCCGGCAATAAGAGTTTCAGTTTTGGTGGGGCATTTCTTTATCCCTTCGCCAACCGAATTCTTGGCCCGGTGACGACGGACAAGCAGACCGGCGAACACTTCATCACTGCGAAATGGCGCGGACGTAGCATCAAATTGCTGGCCAACTGGCACGGCAAAGTCGCTGGCGCTCCATTGCACGCCATGCATGGACAAATGCTGGCGGCCAGGGCAAAAACTGTCATTGTAGCTTCCAGTCCAGATGGCAGTTCCTCCACAGCCACAGCGGAATATGTTCTTCCCGCCAATGGGCGCTGGTTCTCCGACAATACCGTCAAAATTACGGTCACTTTGACCCGCGATACGGTCACTGCGGAGGTCACTGGCACGAACACGGGCCAGCAATCGGAGCCGGTGGGCATCGGCTGGCACCCTTACTTTCAGTTGCCGAGTGGAGTGCGCGCCAATGCCCGGCTGCGCGTGCCAGCACTGCTGCGTTGCGAAGTCAACAACTACGATGATGCATTTCCCACAGGCAAGCTGATCTCTGTCCTTGGGACCCCCTACGACTTCAACTCGAATGAGGGCGCACCGTTGCCGGACCAATTGATGGACGACGCCTACGTGAAGCTACAGCGCAACGCTAGCGGATTCGCGGTGGCGGAGATACGCGACCTGGGCACCAACTACGGAATGCGCATCACGGGAATGGCGCCTCAAATCAGGGCGATCCAGATATATTCGCCTACGGACAAATCTTTCATCGCTCTGGAGCCGCAGTTCAACTACGCCGACCCATTTGGCAAGGAATGGCATGGCATCGATACCGGCATGGTGACGCTTGATCCGGGACAGTCCGTGACATGGAAAACGCAGTTACAGTTGTTCCAGCCAGCCGACGATCTGGTGGGGCAGGCTCCACACCCGCAGTTGCAGTAGGCGATTGTCGACAGCGACATACTGTGCGGAATGCAGTGCTGGCCGGCGTTTGACCGGCACTGCATAACCCCCTACCATAATAGATAAGAAGTTCGCACTCCCACTCCCATGCACCGGCATTTCTTGTCGCAGCAGAGGCAGGGCAGCAGGCGACAAGCTCACCTTCGGAAGGCACACCCTTGAGTTCCACTGAATCTGTTATCAATCCGCAAACTACAGAGGAAAATCAGCAGCCACAAGAGCCTGCCGTGCAGCCACTGGCGCACGATGCACAAGAGTCGGCAACAGCCCATACCCACGACCATGCAGGCCACAACCATGACCATGGCCCTACGCTCAACCCGGAGTGTACCCGCCAGGTCGAGGTAGAAGTGCCTGCGGATGAGGTGGGTCGCGCGTTTGCCGCCGTCGTCAAGCGGTATCGTCGCGCTGCGCAGATTCCGGGCTTTCGTGCTGGAAAGGTGCCGGAGTCGGTCATCCGCAGAAAGTTTTCCGAGGGTATTCGCCGGGATGTGCTGGAAGAAATTCTGCCGGCACAGTTTCGCGCCACGATTGAAAAGCAGGGCGTGCAGCCGGTCTCGCAGCCGCAGGTCACGAGCCTTCATCTGGCAGATGGTGAGCCGATGCGCTTTCAGGCGACGTTTGAAGTGCTGCCAACGATCGACATCGACGGATACAACGACACCAAGTTCCAGCGGCCCGATGTCACCCTTACCGATGCGGAGTTTGAAGCTGAACTGAATCGCATCCGAGAGTCGCACGCGATCATGGAGCCGGTGGAAGAAGATCGTCCGCTGGTCGATGGAGATTTTGCGCAGATTCGCTTCAGCGGCCTGATCCAGGCTGGGGAAGAGGGCGAAGCCAAGCCCATCGATGGCGATGATGCGACTGTGGAAGTGGGCGGAGCCAACACAGTTGAGGCATTCACCAGCGCGTTGCGCGGGGCCAGGGTCGGACAGCAAATGCAGTTTGAAGCCACCTATCCGGAAGGCTTTAGCGAGAACCGCCTGTCGGGCAAAACTGTGGCGTATGACGTGGAAGTAAAAGGCATCCGCAAAAAGATCCTGCCCGCTATGGATGACGCCTTTGCCAAGCAACTGGGCGAGTACGAAACCTTCGATGTTTTAAAAGAGAAGCTGCGCGAGCACATGGCGAACGACAAACGTCGTCGCCTGGAGTCCGAAGCGAAGGACCGGATGGTCTCGGCCTTCGCGAAGCGGTTCCAGTTTCCGGTGCCGGAATCCTTGCTTCAACAACAGATCGATGCGCGACTGGACCGCGGACTGCGCGCCCTTGCCGCGCAGGGAATGTCCACGGAGCAAATGCGCCGGTTGGACTTCACAAGATTGCGTGCTGCGCAGCGCGATTCCGCACTGAATGAAGTGAAGGTGTCGCTGATTCTGGATCGCATTGCAGAGACGGAAAACGTGGAAGTGACGGACGAAGAATTTGAAACGCAACTCCAGTTGTTGTCCTATCAGGCCCGCGAACCACTCGAAAGCCTACGGAAGCGTTTGACGGACGATGGCGGGCTAGCTAGAATTCGAGAACAACTGCGTAGAGAGAAAACAGTGGACCAGCTCTTTGACCGTTTCGCGGCATAACGCCTTCGGAACAGGTTTGTATCGGCGCATTCGGCACGCATTCCAGCGTAGGATCGAAACGACCGCGATTGCAACGAACATTACAGGCAGGCAAAGGGACATAACAGTATGGGTTTAGTTCCAATGGTGGTGGAGCAGACGAGTCGAGGCGAGCGCGCCTACGATATTTATTCCCGTCTGCTGCGGGACAATATTATCTTTCTGGGTACCCCTATCGACGATCAGATTGCAAATCTGATCATCGCGCAGATGCTTTTTCTGTCGAGCGAAGATCCGGACAAGGACATTCAGCTATACATTAACTCACCGGGCGGCTCTATATCTGCCGGTCTGGCCATCTATGACACCATGCAATTCATCAAGAACGGGGTGGTGACGTATTGCATCGGCCAGGCAGCCAGCATGGGGGCATTTCTGCTGATGTCCGGCACCAAAGGAAAGCGTTTTGCGCTGCCCAACTCCCGCATCCTGATCCATCAGCCGTCCATGGGTGGGTTGTCAGGCCAGGCGACAGATATCGACATTCATGCGCGCGAAATTCTGCGCATTCGTGAAATTACCAATCGCCTAATGTCGAAGCACACGGGTCAGCCGATTGAGCGAATTGAGCGCGATGTAGAGAGGGATTTCATCATGAACGCGCCACAATCGAAAGAATATGGCATCATAGACGAAATCATCGATAGACCCAGGACCTAGATTTGGATAGACTCAGGACGTAGACTGGATCGACCCCGTACGCAGGTTGGAGCGGGTGGCAGAAGGAGACGCAATATGAAGACACGCGCCGGTTCCGACGACGTACTCCGTTGTTCGTTCTGCCATAA
This sequence comes from Acidobacteriota bacterium, assembly GCA_021826695.1. GTDB lineage: Bacteria > Acidobacteriota > Terriglobia > Terriglobales > Acidobacteriaceae > JAKAAZ01. The sequence continues at coordinate 10,706 of JAKAYS010000109.1, forward strand.
ATCGCAGGACGCAGTCGCCAAGCTGATTTCCTCTCCAAGCGATTATCCTCGGGCGTACATCTGCGACGAATGCGTGGCCGTCTGCAATTCCATTCTGGAAGACGATAAGAACGAAGCGCGTCCCACGGCAGCTCCCGCTCACCTGCCCAAACCGCAGGAAGTCAAGAATTTCCTGGATGAATATGTCATCGGCCAGGAAGTTACCAAAAAGAAGCTGGCCGTCGCGGTTTACAACCACTACAAGCGTATCCAGATGAATCGCGCCCGCACCAGCGATGTCGAGCTTACCAAGTCCAACATTCTGCTGATCGGACCAACCGGCAGCGGCAAGACCCTGATGGCGCAAACCCTGGCCCGCATGTTGGACGTGCCATTTGCCATCGTCGATGCTACCACCCTGACCGAGGCCGGTTACGTCGGCGAGGACGTCGAGAACATCATTCTCAAGCTGCTACAGGCTGCCGACGGCGATGTCGCCCGCGCGCAGACCGGGATCATCTATATTGACGAAATCGACAAGATCGGGCGCAAGGATGAAAACCCCTCGATCACGCGCGATGTTTCCGGCGAAGGTGTACAGCAGGCACTGCTGAAGATTCTGGAAGGCACTGTCGCCAACGTTCCGCCGCAGGGTGGTCGCAAACATCCGCACCAGGAATTTACCCCTGTAGACACCACGAATATTTTGTTCATTTGCGGTGGAGCATTTGTCGGAATCGAACGAGTGATTGCCCGTCGCGCAGGGAAAAAGGCGCTGGGGTTCAAGGCGATCAGCGACCGCGATGCCCAGCCGGGTTCAGGCGTCCCTTCCTTGCGGGACACGGAATTATTGCGTCAGACAGAACCACAGGACCTGATCAAATTCGGCTTGATTCCGGAATTCGTCGGACGCCTGCCAGTCATTGGCATTCTGGATGAGCTGGATGAGACCGCGTTGGTGGAGATTCTCGTGAAGCCGCGCAACGCCATCATGAAACAGTATCAGCGCATGTTCGAGTATGAAAATGTGCATTTGACCTTCAATTCGGAGGCTGTCGGGGCCATCGCCCGCGAAGCCCTGCACCGCAAGGTGGGCGCACGCGGTCTGCGTATGATTCTCGAAGAGTTGATGCTGGACCTGATGTATCACCTGCCCAGCAATAAAAAGGTAAAAGACATCGAGATTTCCGCAGAGATGGTCGCGAAACGCGACCTATCGGTGTCGTTGCTGGAAAAAGCCGGCTGATCGGTTTTCGACCGCATATACAATCCTGCTCGTCATCCTGAGCGAAGCGAAGGATCCAGACGGTGATAACGGCGATTATGATGTGAAAATATTCTGGATTCTTCACTCTGGTCGTTCGCCGCGGCGAAGCGACCATCCGTTCAGAATGACGAACATTTTTTTGGATCACAATATCTATAAA
>JAKAYS010000006.1 GCA_021826695.1 Acidobacteriota bacterium
GCTCCCGGGACGGACAGACGGACGGAACACTGGAAATCCTGGGAACGCGAGAGCCGGTCCGGCTGCATCCTGTAGTGATGCAACTGAGATTCGGGCATGGAGGTCGCCTTGTTCCGTTCCAATCCATTCGAGCTCAGCAATCCTATTTCGGACTTTGATGCCATTCGCATCAGCCTTGCATCGCCTGAGAAGATTCGCAGTTGGTCTCACGGAGAAGTGACCAAGCCGGAGACGATCAACTATCGAACGTTCAAGCCGGAGCGCGATGGGCTTTTCTGCGCCCGCATTTTTGGCCCCATTACAGATTGGGAGTGTCTCTGCGGCAAGTACAAGCGCATGAAACATCGCGGCGTGATCTGCGACAAATGCGGCGTGGAAGTTACCTTGTCGCGCGTGCGTCGCGAGCGACTGGGCCATATCGAACTGGCCTCGCCGTGTTCGCATGTTTGGTTCTTCAAGGGACTGCCTTCGCGTATCGGTCACTTGCTCGACATCTCCCTGCGCGAGCTGGAGAGCGTGCTTTATTTTGAGAGCTATGTCGTCATCGATCCAGGCGATGCGCCGATGAAGGACCACGAGATCATCAAGGACGAGACGCGGTATCGCGAATTGGACCAGCAATATCGTCCCTCGGGCTTCAAGGCCATGATGGGCGCGGAAGCGATCAAGGAACTGCTGAAGCGCGTGGACATCGATACGCTCTCAGTGGAACTGCGCGAGCGCATGAAGGTGGAAACCTCTCTGCAAAAGCGTCTGAAGTATGCCAAACGCTTGAAGGTCGTTGAGGCATTCCGCAAGTCCGGCAACAAGCCGCAATGGATGATCCTCGATGTCGTGCCGGTCATTCCTCCAGAGCTGCGCCCGTTGGTGCCGCTCGATGGCGGACGTTTTGCAACCTCCGACTTGAACGATCTGTATCGTCGCGTCATCAATCGCAACAACCGTTTGAAGAAGCTGATGGACCTTCATGCGCCGGAAGTCATCGTGCGCAATGAGAAGCGCATGTTGCAGGAGGCTGTCGATGCGCTGTTCGACAATGGTCGTCGCGGCCGGGTGTTGCGTGGCGCGAACAACCGTCCGCTCAAGTCTCTCTCCGATACGCTCAAAGGCAAGCAGGGCCGCTTCCGCCAGAACCTTTTAGGCAAGCGCGTCGACTACTCGGGCCGTTCTGTCATTGTCGTCGGGCCGGAGTTGAAGCTGCACCAGTGCGGTCTGCCGAAGAAAATGGCGCTTGAATTGTTCAAGCCGTTTATTTATCACCGCCTCGAACAGATCGGACATTGCACCACCATCAAGCAGGCCAAAGAACTGGTCGAGATGCAGGACCCGATTGTGTGGGACGTGCTGGAAGAGGTCATCAAGGACCATCCGGTATTGCTGAACCGCGCCCCAACGCTGCATCGCCTGGGCATTCAGGCATTTGAGCCCGTGCTGGTGGAAGGCAAGGCCATTAAAATCCATCCGCTGGTCTGCACCGCCTTCAACGCGGACTTCGATGGCGATCAGATGGCCGTACACATTCCGCTGTCGCCAGAGGCGCAGGTCGAAGCGAGCGTGTTGATGCTGGCCTCGCACAACATTCTGTCGCCCGCATCCGGCCAGCCGATTACGGTGCCTACGCAGGATATGGTGCTCGGCATCTACTACCTGACCAAGGCGCATGCTGGCGCGCGAGGCGAAGGCCGCGTCTTTGCCAACACCGACGAGGTTCTGTTGGCGCTGGAAGCGCAGGAGGTCGAAACGCTCAGTCCGATCCGTCTGCGTTACACCGGCGCAGTGCTCGACATGTCGACGGCGTACGACGATCAGGACCTGCTGCACACCGAACCGGTGCAGTATACCAACCAATATCTTTCGACGACGGTGGGTCGCGTAATCTTGAACGACTCGCTGCCGGAAGGCATGCCGTTCGTCAATGGCCTGATGAAGAAAAAGGGCATTGGGCAGATCGTCAGCTACTCCTATTTGAACCTTGGTCTGGAAGTTACGGTGAAGATGCTCGACCGTATCAAGGACCTTGGATTCAAATACGCCACGCGCAGCGGCCTCTCGGTCGGCTTCGACGATATGGTCATTCCCGACACCAAGTACAAGCTGGTCAGCGACGCGGAGAAGCTTGTCGTCACTGTGCAGCAGCAATATCTCGACGGTGCAATTACAAACGGCGAACGCAACAACAAGGTCATCCAGCTCTGGTCTTCTGTGACCGAGCAGGTCGCCGATGAAATGTTCAACAATATGAAGGCTGCGGATAAAGCGGGCACCATGAATCCGATCTACATCATGGCGGACTCCGGCGCTCGTGGATCGAAGCAGCAGATTCGTCAGCTTTCCGGCATGCGTGGACTGATGGCAAAGCCGTCGGGCGAAATCATTGAAACGCCGATCACTGCCAACTTCCGTGAAGGACTGACGGTATTGCAGTACTTCATCTCGACGCACGGCGCGCGCAAAGGGCTGGCGGATACGGCATTGAAAACCGCGGACTCCGGGTACCTGACTCGTCGTCTGGTGGACGTGGCGCAGGATGTCATCATCAGCGACTATAACTGCGGAACGGTGGAAGGCATTTATGTCGGTCACATCGTCGAAGCGGGCGAAGTCATCGAGCCGCTGCGCGACCGCATCATTGGCCGCGTTTCGCTTGAGAAGCTGAAGGACTTCGAAGGCAACGTGCTGGTGGAAGTCAATCAGGAAATAGATGAAGACATGGCTGGAGCCATCCAGGCTGCCGGTGTCGAGCGCGTCAAGATCCGCTCGGTACTTACGTGCGAATCGAAGCGTGGCGTCTGCATCCTTTGCTATGGGCGCAACCTGGCTTCGGGCCGTCTAGTCGAGATGGGCGAAGCGGTCGGCGTGATCGCCGCGCAGTCCATTGGCGAGCCTGGCACGCAGCTTACGATGCGCACCTTCCATATCGGTGGCGCTGCGTCGCGCGTTTCCGATCAGTCGCGACTGGAAGCGAAGAACGCCGGTACGGTGCGCTTCCTGAACCTCGTTACCGTTCGCTCCAAACAAGGCGACCTGGTCGCGATGAATCGAGCTGGCGTCATCGTTGTCGTCGACGAGCGTGGCCGCGAAAAAGAACGCTACACACTGGTCTATGGCGCGAAGCTCAAGGTGGAAGAAGGCGCGCAGGTCACTCAGGGGCAAACCCTCGGCGAATGGGACCCATACACGTTCGCCATTCTGACGGAAGTCGGCGGCACAGTTCACTTCCACGATCTGTACGAAGGCACCACGCTGAATGAAGAAGTGGATGAAGTCACCGGGCTGTCGCGGCTGGTGGTCTCGGAGTCATCGGATGAGAAGCGTCAGCCCGCCATCATGATCAAGAACGCGAAGGGAACGAAGCGTTACCTGCTTCCGAGCCGCGCCCATTTGATGGTGCAAAATGGCGACGAGGTCTTCCCTGGCGATGTGCTCGCGAAGATCCCGCGCGAAACTACGCGTACCAAGGACATCACCGGCGGTCTGCCGCGTGTGGCCGAACTGTTCGAGGCGCGCAAGCCACGCGAGACGGCGATCATCAGCGAGATCGATGGCGCGGTCCGCTTCGGCGAAGTCAGCAAGGGCCAGCGCAAGATTTACGTCACGGCGGACAGCGGCGAAGAGAAGGAATACTCGATGCCGCGCGGCGTGCATGTCAATGTGCAGGAAGGCGAGCGTATGCGCGCCGGCGATCCACTGATGGACGGACCGCTGAACCCGCATGACATTCTGGCTGTGCTCGGCGAAAAGGAACTACAGTCCTACATGGTGACGGAAATTCAGGAAGTCTACCGCTTGCAGGGCGTGGCCATTTCGGACAAGCACATTGAGGTCATCGTTCGCCAGATGTTGCGTTGGGTCAAGGTGGAAGATCCCGGCGATACCGCATTCCTGGTCGAGCAGCAGGTGGACAAGTTCCGCTTCCGCGAGGAAAACGAGCGCGCCATCAACAATGGTGGCCGTCCCGCAGTGGGCCGTCCGCTTCTGTTGGGCATCACCAAGGCGTCGCTCTCGACCGACTCGTTCATTTCCGCCGCTTCCTTCCAGGAGACGACGCGTGTGCTGACCGAGGCCGCCATCAACGGCGCGGTAGACCAGCTTCGCGGCCTGAAGGAAAACGTCATCGTTGGACGGTTGATTCCCGCTGGAACAGGCATGGAATACTACCGCAACGTTCGGTTGTCACAGGAACTCGAAGACGCTGCCGCACGCGTGCAGCAGGAAGTCTCCGAGGCCACGGAGGCTGCCGAGCGGGAACTGGAAATGATGCGTCAGGAAGGCGAAGCTGAGGAAATGGCAGCCGAGTAATATTTGCAACTGTTACTGTTTCAATAGCAAAGGGGCAGGCGATTTTCGCCGGTCCCTTTGCTATTTGTCGGCATCAAAAGTCAAGCTTCTATTTTTTCTTTCTGCCAGCTTCCCAGGCTTTCACGTACTTCCAATGAACATATACCGAATGATTGAGGTGCAGTAGCAGACCTTGTTTTCCATCCAGAAATCCAAGCCGAAACACATAATTTTTGATAAATGTCGTGATCGGATTCAGAAAAATATTTCCTACAAATGCGAAGAAAGAACGGCTTGTCTTTCCTCGCTCCACCAGACCGGGGGCGCCGCTGGAACTATAGCGATTCATGTGCTCCAGGTAGAGTTCCAGCGTCGGATAGGCATAGTGCTGCAGGTCGTTCTTGAGCGTTCCCTTGGGGCCGTCGTATTGCGGCGTCCCATGCGGCTCCGCACCGACCACGCGGGCCGTTCCGCGTTTGAAAAGCCGCAGTTTACGGTCCGGATAAAATCCGCCGTGGCGAATCCAGCGGTCTAGAAAAAGATTGGTGCGTGAGAGCCAATATGCGTCGTACTGCGGACGCTCCAGCGTTTCGCGGATCTCTTGGGCCAGCTTTGTGCTGACGACCTCATCGGCGTCCAGTAAAAGGATCCAGTCGGAGGTGCAGCGGTCGAGCGCAAGATTTTTTTGCGGAGCGAACCCGCGAAAGTCTCGATTGAACGAAAATTTTGCACCGTAGGACAAGGCAATTTCCGGGGTGCGGTCCACAGAGCCGGAGTCGACGATCACCACCTCATCCACCCAGCGGACACTGTCGAGCGTCCGAGGAAGGTTCGCCTCCTCATTCCGCGCAATCATGGCAACCGAAAGTGTTGGACGCATAGTTCTCAATTTACATTAGAAAAATCGTGAAGTCTTAAAGCTGGCTGGAAGTATAACTGGGCGCAACGATGGGCCAGTTGCTATTGGCCAGGAGCGAGTAAGTAACGATCTGCTCCAGATACTTCTCGCGGACATCTTTTCCAGAATAGAAGTGGCGATACCAATCGACCGTCATTTGGAGGGCTTCGGAAAGATTCAGGATCGGCTGCCAGTCCAACTCGATTCTGGCTTTGGAACAGTCCAGCTTGAGCATCTGGCTTTCCTGGGGACGGCTGCCTTCGTGAATCTGCCAGGTAGCTTCCGCGCCCCATGCCGTAGCCAGCTTGTCGACGATCCACTCGACGGGCTGGATGTCCGTTTCGGGTGGGCCAAAGTTCCACGCGCCGCTGTAACGGTGTCCGTTTTCATGCAAATGCTGCGCAAGCAGGAGGTAGCCACGCAACGTCTCCAGCACATACTGCCAGGGGCGCATGGCGCGTGGGTTGCGCAGGCAAACAGGCTGGCTGGCGGCGAAACTCCGCATCATGTCGGGAATTAAGCGGTCTTCCGCCCAATCGCCGCCTCCGATGATATTGCCCGCTCGGATCGAGGCGATGGCGACTCCATGGTCCGCGAATCGATCCGGATGGAAGAACGAATTGCGAAACGAGTTGACAACGAATTCCATGCAGGCTTTGCTGCTGCTGTAGGGGTCCTGGCCGCCCAGCTTGTCGATTTCTCGATAGGCCCATATCCAGTCTTTGTTCTCATAACACTTATCGGTCGTCACCACCATGACCGCGCGCACCGACTTCGATCGGCGAACACACTGTAGAAGTGTTGCTGTCCCGATTACGTTGGTCGTGTAGGTCTCGATGGGGTCCTGAAAAGCGCGGCGCACCAAAGGCTGTGCCCCCATGTGAATGACAATCTCCGCCTCGCTGGTCAGCAAGGCGTGCTGTAGTTTTTCCTCTTCGCAAATATCGCCAGAGAAGGATTCGATGGGAAATGTACCCTCGCTTGTGCTCAGCAATTCGGGTGTTGAACGGGAGTAGCCGAATACCTTTGCCCCCAATGCCTGTAGCCAAAGAGACAACCAGACGCCCTTGAACCCGGTGTGTCCAGTAATCAAGACGCGTCTCTTGCTCCAGAATGTATTTGCCAGACCATCCATGATGCAGTGTCCTTCCATCAAAACCTAAAGCGGATTCTTTTCTCCCGCTTCCATCGTAGACGAGATCGCATGAAGCAACGGCGCGCAGCCATCGATTCCTTCGAGGCTGGCCCATTTTGGTTTGCAGTACATCGCTGTAAGTAAAATTCCATGACTGCCTGGGAGTAGGCGAATCGGCGCGGTTGCGGCCATAATTGATGAAGGGGAAAGCAACTCCGTGCGTTCGACAAAAAACATCAAGTTCATTGCGGCGGCCTGCATTGGCCTGTTTGCTGTGGCCGCGTATGCGCAAATGGGATCTGCAAATATCTTCTCTGACACAGCAGACGCCAAGGCCGAGATCCGCAGCGCGATCTTACTGGCGGCGAGTGAGCATAAACGTGTTCTCCTGGATTTTGGTGGAAACTGGTGTGCGGATTGTCATCTGCTCAATATTTATTTTCATGACCCAAGCAATGCGTCTTTGCTGGCCGCCAACTACGTCGTGGTCGATGTGAACGTTGGTGAATACGACAAGAACCTGGATGTGGCGCGACGATATGGCATTCCGTTGAACCTGGGAGTGCCCGCGCTGGCCGTGCTCGATGGCTCAGGCCACTTGCTCTATGCGCAGAAGCATGGCGAATTCGAAAAGATACATCAGTTGGACTCTTCCTCAGTCCAGGCCTTTCTGGAGAAGTGGAAGCCGCGACCTGCAACAGCGCATCACAATGCTGGGCATAAGAAAGCGCAAGCCAGTCAAAGCTCTGGGAATTAGACAGGATTTACAGATGCGTGTTCAAAAAATGAACGAGTCATTCTGAGGTCGCCCCTCCACGGCGGGCAGGCGCGGCGACCGAAAAATCCAGAGGGTGATGGTTGAGTTTACATTGCGTGAATTCTATGGATTCTTCACTGCCTACATCAACAATGCAACTGCTCAAAAAAAAAGTCAGCTTACGGCACCACCTGAAATTTTGCGCTCTGCGTAGCCGTAGAGCTGCCGCCGATGAATACCTTATAATTCGCAGGCTCGACGATACGCTGGCTTTTTGTATTGACGAAAGACAGTTCCTTGAATCCGAGAGGGAACTTGACCTGTTTGGATTCCCCCGGCTGCAAGGTCACGCGCTGAAAGCCTTCCAGTTCTCGCACTGGCTCCTCGACACTCGCTCCGCGAATCCGAAGATAGAGCTGGACGATTTCCGTGCCAGCAACCGTGCCTGCGTTGCGGACGGTAGTCGTGGCTACGATGGCTGGCAGGGTCGTCCCGTGATCTGCTGCGTGGTTTGGAGCGGACATCAAGCTCGCCACCGGCACGGACTGGGTGTTCAGCGTGACAGGTGAATAATTGAATTCTGTATAGCTCAGGCCGTGGCCGAAGGGATACAAGGGCGAGTTCGGCACATCGATGTAGCGTGAAACATATTTCTCGATGCCGTTCGCCGGCGGGTGGGAAAGGTCCACGCCCTTGGCCGGACGCCCGGTGGGAAACTGGCTAAGATACAGCGGCTCCTGGCCGACGGCGCGCGGAAAACTGACCGGCAGCTTGCCGCTGGGGTCGGTATCGCCAAACAGAATGTTTGCCAGCGCCGGGCCTGCTTCGATTCCGGGATACCATGCTTCCAGGATCGCTGGAACATGTTGCGCGGCCCAGTTTAGGACCAGCGGTCTGCCGCTGAAGACCACCAGCACGATAGGCTTGCCGGTGGCGGCAACCGCTTCCAGCAATTGCTGTTGATTGCCCGGCAGGTCGAGGTGCGCCCGCGATGAGGCTTCTCCGGTCATGGTGGGCGCGTCCTCGCCGAGCGCCATAATCACCAGATCCGCTTGTTGCGCGGCCTGTTTGGCTGCATCAAATCCACTCTGCGATGTTGTCAGGATCTGCGTGCCTTCGGCATAGAGGAGCTTACCGCCTCGGCTCTGCATCCGCTGTTGCAATGAAGTCCGCAGAGTGACGGCATCGGCGGGATTTCCGGCAGCGCCCCACGATCCGAGCATTTCATATTGAGAGTCTGCGAGCGGCCCGATCAGAGCGATGGTTTTTACATGCGGGGTGATAGGCAATAGCCGGGGTTGGCCAACCTTGGCTTGATTCTGTAGCAACACAATCGATTCTTCAGCGGCCTTGCGGGCCAGCGCGCGTTTTTCCGGCGTGGCCTGGTAGGGCTTGGCATTTTCGTCGACATAGGGATGGTCGAAAATGCCCAGCGCGTACTTGACCCGCAGGACGTTGCGAACCGCATTGTCCAACACAGATTCCGGCACGGCGTTGGTGCGCACAAGCGAGACCAGACGCTCATGAAACGCGCCGCTTTCCATGTCCATATCCAACCCGGCGGAGATTGCTTTCTGCGCGGCGGTCGCGTTATCTAGCGCGATGCCGTGCGCGATCAGTTCTCCCACGGCGCCCCAGTCGCTGACAACAAATCCGTCAAAGTTCCATTCTTTGCGCAGAATGTCTGTCAATGTATAAGGATTGGCTGTCTCAGGCACGCTGTTCAGGGAGTTGAAAGAACTCATCACCGTTGCGGCGCCTGCATCGATGGCAGCCTGATAGGGCGGCAAGTAGACCTGACGCAGCATGATGTCCGACATATCGACGGCGTTGTAGTCGCGTCCGGCGATCACAGCGCCGTAGGCTGCAAAATGCTTCACGCAGGCCGCGACGGAGTCAGGATTGCTGAGGCTGCTACCCTGATAGCCCCGCACATAGGCGCGGGCCATGGCCGAGCCGAGAAAAGGATCTTCTCCCGAACCTTCCACGATGCGGCCCCAGCGAGCGTCGCGCGCAATATCGACCATCGGCGAAAAGACCCAGCGGATGCCGTCCACGCTGGCCTCCTGCGCAGCCATGCGCGCGGTCGCCTGGATCAGAACAGGATCAAAGCTGGACGCCAGCCCAAGTGGGACTGGGAAGATGGTTTTATAGCCGTGGATCACATCCAGCCCGTACATCAGCGGAATGTGCAGGCGACTCTTGTCCATCGCGATGTGCTGGAACGCATTCGCTTTTTTCGGATCGGAGACATTCAGGAGCGATCCCACTTGCCCAGCGGCGATCATCGCATCGTAACCCTCGCGTCCCGTGCCGGGCCCGGTGGGGGCGCCAGAAGAGAACTGCACCAACTGACCGACCTTTTCTTCCAGGGTCATTTTGGCCAGCAGCGCGTCCACTTTTTTGTTGAGGGCCTTGTCTGTCAACTGTGCGTTGGGCACAACGGTAGTCGAGGCGGCACTCTCGCCACTATTCCGCGGCATAGTGGCGGCATTCGACTTATGCCGGTTGTGAGGCTGTGCATGGAGTGGCGGGACAGAGCTGCAAGACAGGAACAGAATCGCTGTGGCGAACGGGAGAAATACTGCGGGAACGCGGGCGGGATTCATAACGTCTTTGATGCTAGCAGATCGTTGGAACGCCGCTCCATACAACAATCTTCCATTCCAACGGTGTCCAAATTGGAACATGCAGCTATCTTTCAGTTATTCTTTTGGTTACGTATGTCGCGCTGGATCAAGCTTTCACAAAGGACCGTTCTCAATAGCCTGAATAACGACGTTCTGATGCTGGCTCGCGCCGGCGCCTATTCGGCAATGATATGCGTTTTTCCTGTCGTCCTGATCACCGCAACCATACTCGCTTTTTCTCCCGCGGCGAAGGTGGCGGAGTCGGAGTTGCGGACGCTACTGTATCAGATGTTTCCTCCCGACATTCCACCCATGGTTCTGGCTTACTTTCAGGAGCAGCATCGTACAGTAAGACTCGTATTTTCTTCGTGTACTGTGTTATTGCTGGCCTCTAACAGCGTAATGACCACACTGATGGAGGGTATGCGACGCGCGTATCGGCTGCCTGTGGATGCATGGAGTATATGGCGCCAGATTTGGGTTGCGTTTGTCCTGACCTGTCTGTCTTTCTTTCCCCTTGCGCTGGCGTCCATTTTCGTGGTGTTCGGCCATGTAATTGAGAAGTGGATGATCCTGCAGACTGCGCATGACATTCGGCCTCTGGTCATAATTCTTGCGCGTCTCGCCCGATGGATGTTGGCCATAGTGACCAGCGTCACAGTGTTGTCCATCATCTACCACATGGGTACACCGCGCACGCAGTCCTGGCGCAGGGTGCTGCCAGGATCGGTGCTGGCAACGGCGCTTTGGTTCCCATCGACCCTGGCCTTTGGCTGGTACGTCACGCGCCATGCGCACTATCACGAGGTGTATGGTTCTCTTGGCGCTGGCGTCGCGCTGATGATCTGGCTTTACATTATTCTGGTCAGCGTCATGGTCGGAGCGGAGTTCAATGCCGAGGTGTATCCCAAGGGAGGGCCTACTTGCCTGAGCGCGAGCAACGCTTACCCTGAAAATTTACCGGGAAATTCTGGGCGGTCCGATCCTGCATTCGAGCAGTCCAGCCGTTACAATCACATTAAGTAAATCGTTGCGTGTGAATTTTACTTTTTGGAGTAGGAATGCAAACATCGCTTTCTCCCACGACTTCCGCCAACGGCCAGCGCCGGGCGAAGATCGTTGCTACGATTGGACCGTCCAGCAATACTGAGCCGGTATTCCGCGACCTGATCCGCGCTGGTCTGGATGTAGCGCGCCTGAATTTTTCGCACGGTACAAATCCGGAAAAAATCAAGCTGATCCAGATGATTCGCAAGGTGGCTGCGGAAGAGGGGAAACCAATCTGCATTCTTGGCGATCTCCAGGGCCCAAAGATTCGCACCGGCAGGCTCAGGAATCGCATTCCAGTTTCGCTCAAGACCGGCCAGCACCTGACCATTACCCCGCGCGACGTGGCCGGGACCGCTGCGGTGATTGGTACAACTTTTTCAACTCTGGCAGAAAATCTGGAAGAAGGTTCGCGCATCCTTCTCTCCGATGGGCTAATTGAACTGCGCGTCACCCGCATTCGAGGAACGGATGTGGAATGCGACATCATCAATGGCGGCATGTTGGGCGAGCATAAGGGCATCAATCTCCCAGGTATCGCTGTTCGCGTTCCTTCGCTGACGGAAAAGGATGAAGCCGATCTGGAGTTTGCCGTCAAGAATGGCGTCGACATGGTAGCTGTTTCGTTCGTGCGCACCGCGGAAGATGTGCGACTGGTAAAACACCGCGTGGCTGCGCTGGGCGCGGAAACCTGGATCATCGCGAAGCTGGAAAAACCGCAGGCCATTGAACATCTGGAAGCCATTCTGGAAGTTGCCGATGGCGTGATGGTGGCGCGCGGCGATCTTGGCGTCGAAATGCCTCCGGAAAAAGTTCCGGCAATCCAGAAGCGCGTGATTCGCCGGGCCGCCGAACTGCGCAAGCCAGTGATTACCGCGACGCAGATGCTGGAGTCCATGGTTGAAAATCCGCGACCCACGCGCGCGGAGGCCAGCGATGTCGCGAACGCGATTTATGACGGTACCGATGCGGTGATGTTGTCAGCGGAAAGCGCAGCAGGGAAGTATCCGGTACATGCAGTGTCTATGATGGCAAAGATCGTCATAGAGACAGAAATGCAGATGCGAACCGAAAGTCAGCACTATCGTTACCATGTGGAGGGTGGACTGTCGATTCCAGAAACCATTTGCGAATCGATGGCGCATGCCGCGGAAGACCTCGATCTGGCCGCCATTGCAGTGTTTACAGAAACCGGAACGACTGCCCGACTGCTTTCAAAATATCATCCTGCTCCTCCCATTTTTGCGCTGAGTAGCGTGGACACGGTGATTCGCCGCATGATGCTGTTGTGGGGCGTGCATCCTGTGCAATGTCCAAAGCTGCAACATACCGACCAGATGGTCGATACAGCCGAGCGTCTATTGATCGAACAGGGCCATGTGCGCGCGAAACAGATCCTCGGCATCGTCGCCGGCACGCGCACCAAGAGTGGGTCGACCAACTTTATGCGACTGCACATGGTGGGAGACAACGAGTACACCACGCGGAAACGCCGGGAACGCGCGGAGCCAGTTGCGGTGAAACGCAAATCCCCAAATCGGCTGACTTCTACTGGCAAGCCGATGACGAAGGCGCCAGTAGCAAACACGGCCAAGTCCGCTACGACATCCGCCAAAGAAGCAAGCAAAAAGAAGAGTACATAATTCGCGCGTGGAAAAGTAGAAGACTGGCAAAGCCTACAATTGTTCTCTGATGGGCCATATCCGTGTACTTTCCGATCAGGTGGCGAACCAGATTGCCGCTGGCGAAGTGGTGGAGCGGCCTGCATCCGTCGTAAAAGAACTGTTGGAAAATTCTCTGGATGCGGGCGCGCAGCGCATCCGCATCGACGTGGAAGCAGGCGGACGCAAGCTGATCCGCATCGCCGACGATGGCAGTGGCATGATGCGTGACGATGCAATGCTGGCCTTCGAGCGCCACGCCACTTCGAAGATCCGCTCCAGTGACGATCTGCTGAGTCTTGCGACCCTTGGCTTTCGCGGCGAGGCGCTGCCGTCGATTGCCTCTGTCGCGCGCGTGCATCTTACGACGCGCTCCGCAGAAGATACTGTCGGCACGGAGATGGAAATTGCCGGGGGCAAGATCCTGCGCGTCGCCGACTTTGGCGGCCCGGTGGGGACCACGCTGACCATTCGCGATCTTTTCTTCAACACTCCCGCACGCAAGAAATTTTTGAAGTCGGAGCAGACGGAGCTGTCGCACATCGCCGCGCTGGCGACGCACTATGCGCTGGCGCATCCGTCGAAGCATTTCGAGCTACACTCAGCGACGCACGCCCTGGTGGAGGCACCGCCAGTGCAACACGCCTCGGAGCGTATTTTTCAGATCTTCGGGCGCGATGTTCTGGACCAGCTATTGCCTGTCGCGGCTGAAACCAACTTCGAGCGCGCCGGTCTTCCCGAGCCGCCGCCGTGGAAGCGCGAGCCGGACTGGCAGCCGCAACCGCCAGGCGCGCTGCGATTGCACGGATTTGCTTCGCGTCCGGAGCTACAAAAGCTAAATCGCAATTCCATTTATGTCTTCGTCAATCAACGGCTGATCCGCGACCGTCTCATTCTGCATGCGCTCACAGAGGCCTACCGCAACATTCTTCCGCCCACGTCGTTTCCTGTTGTGCTGCTGTTTCTCGAAATGCCGCCGGAAGAAGTCGATGTGAATGTGCATCCGGCCAAGACAGAGGTCCGTTTCCGCCAGCAGTCGTTTGTTCATGATTTTGTGCGCGACGCGGTCCGCCATGCCTTGATACAAACGCGTCCAGCGGCCAGCTTTCTTAGTGCGCTGAGCCATCATGCGGTCATGACACCGTCGTTGGTGCCGGACATTTCGCCGCTGCCCGGAGCGCCGGAACCTGCCGATGACGGGGTGCGGGGAGACCATCCGAGCACGGAAACTCACGTCTCAGAAGCGAGACGAGGGGCACCCATGTTGGCTGAGGGTTCGGATGGCGCTGAGGCCCAGGCGACAAGCGACGATCTAGATGCCTTCGATGTGGCGCGGTTTGAATTGCAGCCTCCCGCGTTGCCACCAGCGGCGCAGGTGTTGCCTTTTCGCGCGGAGGACTTTGCTGCAACAGAGGAAACTGCCGCGCCCAGCCTGCATGGGCTGGCGGACCTGCGGCCTCTGGGCCAGTTGGAAGAATCTTTCATTCTCGCGGTGAACGAAGAGGGTCTGTGGATCATCGACCAGCATGTGGCGCATGAGCGCGTGCTGTTTGAGAAGATCGTGCGTGATCGCAATGTCGAGCAGGTGCAACGCCAGCGGCTGTTGATGCCGGTGCTGATCGACCTGAAGCCGGATCAGATGCCGTTGTTTGCCGCCATTGCCGCCGAGCTGGAACGCAACGGTTTTGAAGCCGAACCTTTTGGCCCGCGCACGCTGGCCGTAAAAGCGACGCCGGTGGGCCTGGTCGGGCGGGAGCTGGAACGTACACTGATTGAGGTGCTGGAACAGACCGAGCGCGAGCAGCAGGTGGAAAACCTGGAAACCTTGCGGCTCCGCATTGCGGCCTCGATCGCGTGCCATGCGGCGATCAAAATCCATACGCCGCTGGAAATGGTCAAAATGGAGTGGCTGATCGCGGAACTGGCCAAAACCGAGCATCCAACTAGTTGTCCGCATGGGCGTCCCATCGTCCTACGGTATTCTTTAAGAGAGATACAACGCGCATTCCAGCGTATTTAGTACGGCAGCCCACAGGAAAAACCTGGATCTGGCTGCGAATCGCAACATACTCGGAAGAAGGACATTTTTGAACGCGGACCAACTTAAATCGGCAAGGCTGGCTCGTTGGAGCCAGAACGGAGAAGCACGGCTCACGCTGGAAGCAGCAGCGGAGTGGCTCAACACAATTGGCTTCTGCCCTTATTTGCCCATGGGCCTCACTGGTGCTGTACCGATTGCCAGCTTTGTGGAGGCGGTCATTGGCCGTCCCGCCCAGGTTCCCAGCGCGGGGGAACGTTCGCGCGCGTTGGAGCTTCTGGTTCGGCTGATTGAAAACTCCATGGCAGTGCCGCTGAAACTGGGCGCGTCGTTGGGTGAGCAGCCGGACTATGTCGTCAGTCCGGAGGTGCTGCGCTATGTGTACGCGCTGCGCGGTGAGCGAAATATCAAGACCGGCCCGTCTACCGTTGGCAATGAAAAAGTGACGCCGTTGGCTCTGCATTGCTGGGAGGCGATCCAGCAACAGGGGCCGCTCGACGTGCCTGCGCTTCAACCGATTCTTGGCCGAGACATTACGGAAGCGGCCATTGCACGCGCATTGCAGGAACTATGGACGTGCATGTACGTTTTCCCGATTTTGAGTGTCACTGGTAAGACTGCCCAGTGGGAGCTGCTTTCCCGCCGTTTTCCAGAGCAGGTCGCCGCGGGCGCCAACACTGGGCATGCCGAGGCGCAGTCCGCCATGGTCTCGCTCTATCTGCACGCAGCGGTGGCCGCTACGGAAGAAGAGGTTTTTGCATTTCTTTCTCCGCTGGCCGCCCAGTCGAAGCTGCGCGAAGTGGTGCGCGGATTGGGTTCCATGCGGCAACTGGACATCATCGACATTGGCGGCAGGTCGCACGTATGTCTCCAAGGTGGACTTCTGCCGGAGATGGTGGCGCAGCTTTCCGAGGAACAACTGGGAGCTACGCCAGCAGAGTCGGAGATCGAGATTGAGGTAGCGCCGCTGGAGCCCGGTCGAGAATCGGCGCAGGATTTGGCGCGCGAGCCGCAGCGGCCGTGGCGACCCAGACCCCAGGGAGATTCCCAGGAGCCGGGTGAGCCGAAAAGATTTTCCCCGAAAAAATTTGTGCCGAAGCAGTTTGCCCCCAGAAAATTTGCAGCAGGCAGTTCGGCATCGGGAGATTCTGCCCCCAAGCGATTTGCGATTCGAGCTTCTGGAGACAGGGCGAGATCAGGTTCCGGCGGATATGGTCGCGGACGCTCTGAGGAGCGGGGCGGACCTCGTTCCGGCACAGGAAGCACATCGCGCTTTTCAGCCTCAGGCGCTGGGGGCGCCTATTCGCCGCGTCCGCGCAGCTTCGCTCCACGCGATGGGGAGACCCTTGGTGAGGGAAGGCCGCCTCGCCTGGATGCCGCAGGCAAGCCAGCGACGCGTGGCCTGGGAGAACGGGCCAAGCGCTGGGAGAAATCGGGCGAAGGCGCGGGCGGTCGTCCAAGCGGAGGCAAGAGTTTCGCGCCCCGTTCATCAGGCTTTCAACCTTCGGGATTTAAGTCTCCCGGCTTTAAGTCTTCAGGATTCAAGCCAGCGGGAGCCAAGCCGTGGGTGTCGAAAGGCGCTTCCTTCAAAGGTGGAGCATCGAAGCCGTGGACTCCACGAGCTTCCACTGGAGCGGGGGCCTCTGGGTTTGCTGCGCGAGAACGCGGAGAACAAGGAGAAGGAGAACGTCCGAAGCGCTGGGATAAGTCCGGCCCAGGTGCTGGAGCCAGATCCGCAGCGCGCAAGCCCTCTGGATTTACATCTTCAGGATTCAAGTCCGCTGGCGCAAAATCCGTCGATAGCAGGTCAAAAGGCCCAAAATCGTTCGGAGGCAAGTCGTTCGGAGCCAAGCCAGCCGGATCGAAGCCCTGGGCGTCCAAAGGAGCTTCATCCAGAGTCGGGGCTGCACGTTCCTACGCGGCCAGAACAACTGACGGCGCAGCGCCTCGACGCGAGAGCAAAACCTTCGGCAAGGCAGGAACTGCAAAGCCCTGGACCAAGCGAGTTTCCGCTGATAGAGGCGAGGCTGGCGACAAGCCGAAACGCCGCGAGAGAACGGATTCATCAGCAGGGGAAAAGGGTGGGGCCAAGCCATTCTGGTCGAAAAATCCTCGTGGCGGGAAGGGGTCCGCGGCTGGCTCTCGCAGCAACCGGCCTAAAGGAAAGAAAAAGGCCGGGAAGAAGAAATGACTGCGCCCGTTGAACCAACGGCGAGCGGCACGCGACGGTTGCACCCGGTAATTGCCATTGATGGACCGGCGGGAGCCGGCAAAAGCACTCTGGCGAGCCATTTGGCGCGACGTTTCGGATTTCTCAATTTGGAGACCGGCGCCATGTATCGCGCGCTGGCGCTCAAGGCGCTGGAAGGCACAACAGCGCTGGATGACGAATCTTCTTTAATGCGGCTGGCCGAGACGACGCATATTGTTTTGGAGTCGCGCCCCAATGAGAGCAACCGCGTTTTGCTGGATGGCGCAGACGTGACGGCGCGCATTCGCGAGAAGGACGTGGCCGA
Source organism: Acidobacteriota bacterium (assembly GCA_021826695.1). Lineage (GTDB taxonomy): Bacteria > Acidobacteriota > Terriglobia > Terriglobales > Acidobacteriaceae > JAKAAZ01. The sequence continues at coordinate 16,961 of JAKAYS010000006.1, forward strand.
GGCCGCCTCGCAAGTAAGCGTCCATCCACGAGTGCGGGCCTGGATGGTGGAACGCCAGCGCGCTATGGGTGCGCGGGGCGGCGTGGTCATGGAGGGCCGGGACATTGGCACGCATGTATTTCCGGATGCAGAGGTAAAGATATTCCTCGATGCCGCCGATGCCGTGCGCGGGGAGCGACGATTTTTGCAGGATGCTGCCGCCGGCAAAGCTCCCACGCAGGAGGCCGTCCTGGCTGCCGTGCGCGACCGCGATGCCAGAGATCGAAATCGTGCTGCCTCGCCATTGCAACCTGCACCCGATGCGGTGCATCTGGACTCGTCGAGTATGACCCTGGAAGAGGTATGCGCGCGCGCGGAAGCCCTGGTACAGGAAAAGATTTCCGCCGGGACGTGATCGCTACCGTATGTACCTGTGGATCGAGGACGCCGTGTGGAACGAAACCATCTCTATATAATCGTTAGAATCATAGAGAGCCTGAGACAGAAGCTGCTCATCGATACGCCATGCAACCTAAGTCTCCAGTCCGATCCAGTAAAGTAGCCATCGCCGCCAGCATCGTCCTGGTGCTGATGGCGATGATGCTGCCAGTATGCCACTTGCATCCGTTGCTGGATAAAGGCGTTCCGGACCACTGCACGATCTGCGTATCTCTCCATGCCGCATTGCCGATGAGCGTGCATGTGCAGCAGGCGGTCAGCCTGCTATCTCTGGGACGCATTATCATCGCCTCGGTACAGAGGCAATTGGGTTTAGTTCCGCGTTTTGCCGCAAGTCGCGCTCCACCTCTCACTGCCTGCTGATCCCATTCTCCAAAAAATTATCGATCGCAGCTTTATTCACCTTCTGAGAGGAATTTCCTTATGAGGCGTGCGGCATATTTGCTGACACTTGCAGTTATTTTTCTATGTTTTCTGGCAAAACCCTCTTCCGTCCGGGGGCAGGGTGGCACGGGTGGAAGCGTACATGGCACGGTGGTGGATGCGACGGGCGCCAGTATTCCTGGTGCCAAGGTCGAGTTGGTCAATCCTGTCAGCGGTCTGCATCGAACCACCACCACAGATGCGTCCGGCAGTTTCTCGATCCTGAACGTGCCTTTCCAAAGCTATCATCTGTCCATCACGGCCCCAGGATTCAATGCAGTCCATCACGATATCAAGCTGTTTACGTCCGTCCCGGTCGATTTAAATCTGCCCATGGACGTCGCCACTTCCAACCAGACCGTTACGGTGTCGATCGACAGCGGGGACCTGTTGAGTGGCAATCCCAGCTACCACACGAACATCGACATGTCGAAGTTCGGCAAGGTCCCGGATGACGATGCGCAGAACGGACTCAGCGGGGCCATTACACTGGCAAGCCCTGGTATTGTCGCAGACTCCAACGGCATGTTCCATCCGCTTGGCGAGCACGCGGACACCACCATCAGCATGGATGGAGAACCGGACTCCGACCAGCAGAGCCGCAACTTCACCAATCAACTGACTTCCCACGCCATCCAGTCCATGAAGATCATCAACGGCATCATTCCACCTGAGTATGGCGACAAAGTCAGTTTGATCGTGCAGACAACCACGAAGTCCGGCCTGGGAGATTTTGCTCCGACGGGAAGCATCACCAGCACCTATGGTTCATTTGGTACAACTTCTCTCGATGTCAATATTGGGGAGGGAAGCAATAAGTGGGGCAACTTTGTGGACATGAACGGTCTGAACGGCGGACGTTTTATGGACACTCCTGAGTTCACCGTCATCCATGCCCACGGCAACAACGAAAACTTTTTTGAACGGATCGATTATGACCCTACGGCCAAGGACACGCTGCATCTGGACTTGAATGCCGCGCGGACCTGGGCCCAGAATCCCAACCAATTTGACCAGCAAGCTCTGGGGCAAGACCAGCGCGACCAGATTTTCACCTACAATATCGCGGGATTCTGGACGCATGTCCTGAATGCAAGGTCCCTGTTCGATGTCAACACCTACATTCGCCAGGACAACTTCCACTACTACCCCAGCGCGAACATTTTTGCCGATACTCCCGCCACGCTCTCCCAAAGCCGACGCCTGCAAAATGCTGGCATCCATGCCGATTATGCTTACGCTCACGGCATCCACAACATTAAGGCCGGGGCCGCGCTGGACCAAACCATCCTGAATGAAGGTTTTGGCTTTGGGATTACCAGTGCTACCTACAATGCTGTTTGCCAACAGGCAGATGGGACTCCTGTCGTCGCGCCGGGCGTAACCAATCCGTCGCAGTGCGTGGCCGCTGGATATCAGCCCAACCCGAATTTCCTGCCCGGAGAACTGCAATACGATCTGACCCGCAACGGTCACTTCTTTACCTTCAAAGGCCGCACGGACATCAAGGCAGAGGCACTCTATTTTCAGGACAATATCGTCTGGCATAACTGGCAGTTCTTGATTGGCGCCCGTGGCGACAACTATAACGGCCTCAGCCGCAAGTACATGTTGGAGCCGCGCACCGGCGCGACCTACCAACTGCCGACCGGGACGATCATTTCGGCTGGGTATGCGCGTCTCATGCCCACTCCTTATAACGAGAACCTGATTTTATCCAGCTATACGGGAAACGGAGGATTGGCCAACAATCTGGGGGCCTTCGGACAACACGCACTGACTCCCGCAACCCGCAACCAATATAACGTTGGTCTGCAACAGGGAATCGGGAAATATGTCGTCATCAGCGCCCAGTATTTCTGGAAATATACGAAAGGGGATTATGACTTCGACGTGATCCTGAACACGCCCCTGACGTTTCCCATCCAGTGGAAGAAGTCCGACATTACCGGGGCGGACGCGGAAGTTACTCTGGTGCCGATCCATGGCATTTCTGCCTACGTCACCATGGGCCATTCGCACTCATTGTTCTATCCGCCAGAGATCGGCGGCATTATCTTCAACAACAATACGAATGCCGTGAGCTCTGAACCTTTCCTGATCGACCACGATCAAGTATATGAGCAGAATTCCCATGTGCAGTATCAGCCCAAGGCAAATGGGCCTTGGTACGGATTTACCTGGCGGTATGAAAGCGGCATGGTTGCTGGCAACGTGCCGTTTGGAACTGCGCCTGGGGTGCCGATCAGCCTGACATACCTGACGCCGGACCAGCAACAGCAAATCAAATTGAGCTGCAATGGAGTGTACGCAACATTGAATGCTCCTTTGACGAGTTGTCTGCCGTCGCAGATCAATTCCCCGCTGGTTTATATTCCCGCTGCGGGGACGTATACGCCGTACGCGAACCCGCCTCGCGTTGCGCCGCGCAGCCTGTTCGATATGGATGCCGGCTGGCAGAACATTTTCCATAAAGCACATAACCAGACGGACCTGCTTGTGACGGCCACCAATATCGCAAATAAAGATGCACTGTACAACTACCTTTCAACGTTCAGCGGGACGCACTTTATACCCCCGCGCATGATTACCGTCTCGGCGACGTTCAATTTCTAGTATGATTCGGTTGAGACATCCTCCACGGTTCCTTCCCCAGAACAGCACGGAGCAAGATGGCGCGGCCATTTTGCTCCGATTTTTTTCTCGCTTCCCCGCCTCCATCTGCGAAAATAGATTGTGCCTACCTCGTACGACCCAATTGCAAAACCATTCCAAGGAGCCGCACCCATGTCGGCAAAATATGTCTTCGTTACTGGTGGAGTTGTGTCCAGCCTTGGAAAAGGTCTGGCTGCGGCATCGCTCGGCTGTCTGCTGGAGAGTCGCGGTCTGCGCGTCAACCTGATGAAGTTCGATCCGTACCTGAACGTCGATCCCGGTACCATGTCACCCTTTCAGCATGGCGAGGTGTTCGTTACCGACGATGGCGCGGAGACCGATCTCGATCTGGGTCACTACGAGCGCTTTACGCACGCGCATCTCTCTCGCGACAACAATCTGACGACGGGCCGCATTTACGAGCAGATCATCACCAAAGAGCGTCGCGGAGATTATCTGGGCAAGACTGTGCAGGTGATTCCGCACGTGACCAACGAGATCAAAAACGCCATGCGCAAGGTGGCCGCCGATACGGACGTGACGCTGGTGGAGATAGGCGGTACGGTCGGCGATATCGAGTCGCTGCCATTTTTAGAAGCCATTCGCCAGATGCGCCAGGAGCTGGGCCGCGAGAACACTGTCTTCGTCCACGTGACGCTGGTGCCGTGGATTGCCGCAGCGCAGGAGTTGAAGACAAAGCCGACGCAGCACTCAGTGAAAGAACTGCTCTCCATTGGAATTCAGCCCGACATTCTCCTCTGCCGCACGGACCGTTTTCTCTCGCATGAAATGAAGTCGAAGATTGCGCTGTTCTGCAACGTGGAGGAGCAGGCCGTTGTGACCGCGAAGGACGTTCCGTCCATTTACGAAGTGCCGCTGGTCTTCGCGCAGGAAAAGGTGGACGCGCTGGTGCTGAAGTATCTGCATCTCCAGGCGGGCGAGGCCAAACTGGACAAATGGCGGGAACTGGTAGACCGCTGCTATAACCCGAAAGATGAAGTTTCCATCGGCATTGTCGGTAAATATGTCGAGTATGAGGACAGCTATAAATCTCTGAAAGAGGCGCTGGCCCACGGCGCGCTGGCCCACAATTTGAAGTTGAAAGTGACGTGGATTGAAGCCGAAGGCCTGGAAATTAAAGAGGCCGACGACCGCAGTTATGAAAGCCAGCTTGAAGGATTTGATGGAATCCTGGTGCCGGGCGGCTTCGGTAAGCGCGGCATTGAAGGCATGTTGAACGCCATTCGTTATGCGCGGGAAAACGAGGTTCCCTACTTCGGGATTTGTCTTGGTATGCAAACCGCCTGCATCGAATATGCGCGCAATGTCTGCGGACTGTCCGCAGCCAATTCCAGCGAGTTCGATCCGGCGACGCCGCATCGTGTGATTTATAAACTGCGCGAACTGACCGGCGTGGAGGAGATGGGCGGCACCATGCGGCTGGGCGCGTGGCCCTGCATGCTGGAGACGGGCTCGCTGGCTGCTCGGGCCTATGGGAAAATCGAAATCAGCGAGCGCCATCGTCATCGCTATGAGTTCAATCGCGAGTATGAAGCGGTGCTGACAGGCGCAGGCCTACGCATTACCGGAACCACGCCGGACGCGACCTATGTCGAGATCGTGGAGATCCCCGGCCATCCATTCTTCCTCGGCTGCCAGTTTCATCCGGAGTTCAAATCGAAGCCGCTGGAGCCGCATCCTCTGTTTCGCGAATTTGTCGGCGCGAGCTATCGAAACCGGCTGGCGAGTGAAAAAGATTTAGCGCAACAGGATACACAAGTGCCGCAACGCGTCGCACGCTAGAGATAGCAGATCGAAAGAGTCATTCTGAACGAAGGTCGGTCGCCGCGGCGACGCGACCGAAGTGAAGAATCCAGACAATATTGTCTAAATGGACGGAGCAAGAATTTTCTGGATCCTTCACTACGCTCAGGATGACGAACCTAATTCTTTTAATTACCGTATCTTTTAATTACCGTATCTGTGGATCCGCACTAAAGATTTTCAAAAGAAAGGTTCCCAGGATTTACATGTCTATTTTGCACGTCATTATTTTGGCAATCATTCAGGGTATGGCGGAGTTGCTGCCCGTCTCAAGTTCCGCACACGTGGTGGTTGCGGAAAAGCTGATGGGCATGGACCCGACCTCCCCGCCGATGACGCTGCTATTGGTCATGCTGCACACCGGAACCATGTTCGCCGTGATCGCGTATTTCTGGAACCAGTGGCGCAAGACCTACTTCCAAAATATGGATACGCTCAAAACGATCTTCTTCCAGGTGGTTGTCGCAACGTTCTTCACCGGGCTGATCGGCGGCGGCCTGATTGAGGGCATCGAGAAATTCGGCTTTCCCCACGCGAAACATGCGGAGATTGAACAATTATTTGGACGGCTGGACTTGATCGCTCCCGCCTTGGCGCTGGCCGGAATTTTGATCCTGATCGCGGGTCTGAAAAAGATGCGCCCCACGCCAACGCAGCAAGAAGACAGCACGGGATTGAACACCAAGCAGGCTGGCTGGATTGGCGCGGTGCAGGGATTGTGCCTTCCGTTTCGCGGATTTTCCCGCTCCGGCGCAACGATCTCGACTGGAATGTTGCTGGGCGTTGCGCGAACGAAGGCGGAGATATTCAGCTTCGCTCTGGCCGTGGTGCTGACGCCTCCGGCCATCGCGCGGGAAGTGCTGCGGCTAGTGAAGGCGGAGCACGTCTCCGGAGGAAATTTATCGGCGGCGATGATGCCTAGTCTGCTCGGCGCAATGTTCGCATTTATCGCCGGACTGGTCGCTCTGAAGTGGCTGAGTAAGTGGCTAGAGAGTGGACGCTGGCACTGGTTTGGCGTGTATTGCCTGGTGGCTGCGGCGGCGGTGGCGTATCTGCATCATGTGGGGTATTGAGCAGTTTGTAATTGTGTGAGTATTGGTTCATTTGACCTCGAAAAAATGCGGGTGCTACCGTAGAAGGTTCCCATTGTCTGGCCGTTAGGATTTGGCATTATGTCGACTACGCCTGCGATTCCCGCCCTCAGCAAAACGTCCCTGAACGCCACGCACCGACAACTGGGCGCCAAGATGGTGGACTTTGGCGGCTGGGACATGCCGGTGGAATACTCCGGCCTGATCGCCGAGCACATGGCGGTGCGCACCCGCGTCGGCCTGTTCGACGTGAGCCACATGGGGGAGATTCAACTACGCGGGCCGGAGGCGCTCGACGCCGTCCAGTTTGTGTCGATGAACGATGCCTCGAAGCTGTCCGAAGGGCAGGCGCACTACTCCGCGTTGCTGACGGAACAAGGCACCTTCGTCGATGACATTCTGGTCCATAAGTTCAGCCCCAACGACTATCTGCTGGTGGTCAACGCGGGCACGCGTCCCAAGGATTACGCGTGGATTCGCCAGCACGCGCAGCGCTTCCACTGCCACGTCAGCGACTACAGCGCGCATTATTCGCAGTTGGCGATTCAAGGACCGCAGGCTTTGGCCTTGCTGGAAAAGTTGACTAGCGTTGATCTCGAAAAGATCAAGAATTACTGGTTTGTCTGGGGGATTGTTTGCGGGTTGCACAACGTGCTGATTTCGCGCACCGGCTACACCGGCGAGGATGGATTTGAAATTTACATTCCGTCCGATGAGGCGACAACCGCCCGCGTGTGGAATGAAATCCTTGAAGCGGGACGCGAGTTCGACATTCTGCCGTGTGGCCTGGGAGCGCGAAACACGCTGCGGCTGGAAGCCTCCATGGCGCTGTACGGACATGAAATTACGGAAGAAACGAATGTTTTCGAGGCCGGACTGGAGCGCTTCTGCAAGCTCGACAAGCCGGAGTTTCTCGGGCAGGCGGCGCTCAGAAATGTGCTGCAAGACGGTGGCCCACGGCGCAAGCTGATCGGGCTGGAGATGATCGAACGCGGCATCGGTCGAGATGGCTACCCGGTTTGCACGCTGGATGGCGAGGAAATCGGCGTCGTGACCAGCGGCTCTCCAGCGCCGTTTTTGAAGAAGAATATCGCGCTGGCCTACGTGCCGGTTGTCCACAGCGCGCTCGACACCGAACTGGCAGTGAAAATTCGCGGTCAGAATGTGCGCGCACGTGTTGTTCCGCAGCCCTTTTATCGTCGCCCCAAAAAACAGGCCTAGATCGTGCATCCAACACAAAAACTTCTTCGTTGTGGCTGGCAGTTCCGCTTCGAGCTTCGCTGACAACATACAATAGAAAGTGAGTAAACCTATGGCTTATCCCGCTTCTTACCGCTACACGCGCGAACATGAATGGATCAAGGTCGAGGGCGACCAGGGCACGGTCGGCATCACAGACTATGCGCAGAACTCGCTCGGCGACATCGTTTTTGTCGATGCGCCAAAGGTCGGCGCTACGGTCGAGGCTGGCAAAGTCTTCGGCAGCGTCGAGTCCGTCAAGGCAGTTTCCGATCTTTACTCGCCGGTAAGCGGCACGGTAACGGCGGTGAATGAAGAACTCAACGCCGCCCCGGAAAAAATCAATAGCGCTGCGCACGATTCCTGGATCATTAAAGTGAAGTTGTCGAAGCCCGCTGAAGTGGACGCGCTGTTGAACGCCGCCGATTACGAAAAATTCACTTCAGAAGAGACCGGGCACTAGGGCCGTTACAACGCTCTGCTGCGCCACAGGAAACCCGACCCATGCGTTATCTGCCGAAATCTCCCTCTGACCGCGCCACCATGCTGGACGCGATCGGCGTTGCCTCCATCGACGACCTTTTCACGACCATCCCCGCCGAATATCGTCTGACCGGCGACATGAAAATTCCGCGTCAGATGGGCGAGCAGGAGATCGTCGAATTCTTCCGCGCGGCGGCAGACCGCAACGCCAACGGCTACGCCAGCTTTCTCGGCGCGGGCGCGTACCACCACTATCGTCCTGTGGTCATCGACGCCATGGTGCAGCGTGGGGAATTTCTTACGTCCTATACGCCGTATCAGGCCGAGATCACGCAGGGAACGCTCCAGGCCATCTTTGAATTTCAGACCATGATCTGCGAGCTGACCGGCATGGAGATTGCGAACGCCTCCATGTATGACGGCTCGACCGGCGCGGCGGAGTCGGTGATGATGGCCGCGCGCGTCACTGGCCGCAGCCATATCGTCGTCGCAAACACGGTGCATCCGGAATATCGCGAGGTATTGAAGACGTATGCGCAGCATCAGGGTTTGCCGAAGCGGATTGTCGGCTACGGAGCCGATGGCCGCGTGGACCAGAAGGCGCTGGAGGCCGCGATTACCGACCAGACCGCGTGCGTACTGATTCAGTCGCCGAATTTCTTCGGCGTGATTGAAGACGTTGCGGCCATCGCGGAGATGGCGCACGCCAAGGGTGCGCTGCTGATCGTTTCGATTGCAGAAGCTCTCTCGCTCGGCATTGTGCGTCCGCCGGTCGAGGCTGACATTGTTTCGTTGGAAGCGCAGTCCTTCGGCGTGCCGGTGGGCTACGGAGGGCCGTACTGCGGGGTGCTGGCGTGCAAGGAAAAATTCGTTCGCCAGATGCCCGGACGCCTGACCGGGGCCACCGTAGACAAGCAGGGTCGTCGCGGATTTGTGCTGACGCTCTCGACGCGCGAGCAGCACATTCGCCGCGAAAGGGCGACATCTAACATTTGCACAAATCAAGCATTGGTCGCGCTGATGACCTGCATTTATCTGACAATTTACGGCAAGGCGGGAATGAAGGAACTGGCCGAGCAAAACCTAGCCAAGGCGCATTATGCTGCACAGGCGCTGGGCGCAACGCCGGGCAGCAAATTACTCTTCGCAAAATCGCCGCGCTTCCATGAGTTTGTTCTGTCCACGCAGGAAGCACCCGATGCAATGAACGCGCGTTTACTGGAGCACAAGATCATTGGCGGGCTGCCCTTGGCGAAATGGTATCCCGAATTGCGCAACGCATCGTTGTGGTGCGCGACCGAGCAGAACTCGCGGGAACAGATCGACATCGCAGCCGCAGTCGTCGCAGGCAAACAGGCGGCCACGCTGGCGTACGCATAAGGATTGAGGAACGACATGGCAACGGATACATTGAACCCCGCAGGCGTCACCAGCACCGAAACAAATACTACCCCCTTCGTTGGCGAGCGACGCAAGGTTGCCAGCCACATCAACCAGAATGAAGGACTGATCTTTGAGAAGTCGTCGCCCGGCAAAAAGGCCTATCGGCTTTCGCCGCTGGATGTTCCGGCAGTGGATGCGAAGGCGCTGCTCGGCGACCTGGCGCGCGAAGATGTCGGTATGTTGCCGGAGGTGAGCGAGATCGAAATCATTCGTCACTTCACTCGGCTCTCCACCTGGAACTACGCCATCGACCTTGGCATGTATCCGCTGGGTAGCTGCACCATGAAATACAATCCACGCGTCAATGAACTGGTGGCGCGCCTGCCAGGAATTGCCGAAGCGCATCCCTACCAGCCGGAATCGCTGTCGCAGGGCGCCATGCGCGTGATGTGGTTATTGCAGAACTGTCTGAAGGAAATCACCGGCATGGACGCCATTACGTTGCAACCGGCAGCCGGAGCGCATGGAGAATTTACCGGCATCCTGCTGGTCCGCGCGTATCACGAGTCGAAGGGCAATCCGCGCAAGAAGATTTTGATTCCCGACTCCGCGCATGGCACTAATCCTGCAACGGCGGCGATCTGTGGCTATCAGGTGCAGAACCTCAAGTCCAACAGCGAAGGCATGGTGGACCTGGCGGAATTGGAGAAGCTGGTCGATGAAGAGACGGCTGCGTTGATGCTGACCAACCCTTCGACCATCGGCGTGTTTGAAAGCGAAATCCACAAGATTGCCGACGTTCTGCATGCCAAGGGCGCGCTGCTGTACATGGACGGCGCGAACATGAATGCGCTGGTGGGCAAGACGCGCCCGGGCGATTTCGGCGTGGACGTGATGCACCTGAACCTGCACAAGACCTTCTCGACGCCGCACGGCGGGGGTGGGCCGGGATCCGGACCGGTCTCCTGCAAAAAGATACTGGAGCCATTTCTGCCGACGCCCGTGATTGTAGAAAAAGCAGACGGTACGCTGACCTTTAACTATGACCGCCCGCAGTCGGTTGGCCGCGTGCGCATGTTCTATGGCAACTACGGCATGTTTGTGCGCGCTCTCGCGTACATTCTGGCGAACGGCCCGGATGGCCTGCGCCAGACCACGGAAGATGCGGTGCTGAACGCCAATTACATTCGTAAAAATCTGGAAGATTTGTACGAGCTGCCCTACAAGACGGCCACGCTGCATGAGGTTGTCTTCAGCGACCGTCGGCAGGCGCGCAACGGAGTGAAAACCGGCGACATCGCCAAGCGGCTCATCGATTATGGCTTCCATCCCTACACGGTGTCGTTTCCGATGATCGTGCCGGGCGCGCTGATGATTGAGCCGACCGAGAGCGAATCGAAAGAAGAACTCGATCTGTTCATCGACGCCATGCGGCAGATTGCGCGCGAGGCGGACGAGAATCCAGCGATCATTCTTAGCGCGCCGAACGCGACGCGCGTTTCGCGCATGGATGAGGTGGGCGCGGCGCGCAAGCCCGTCCTGCGCTGGAAACCGGATGCCGCTGTTGCGCCTGCTTCCACAGAAAATTCCGCGCTGGAGCCTGCTACGGCAGCCAAGGAATACTGATGGCCTCCGCATTTGACGATCAACGCGAGACGCTCGAAAAACATGAATTTATGATGGGCGTGTCGCGCGGCAGGCTGGCAGTTACGCTCGACATGCTGACGGATGCGCTGATCCTTGTCGGACAGCATGGAGTGTACTGCACGTCCGCGCGCAACCCTACGATACCTGCGCTCGACTTGCAAGCTGTGATGCATCAGTTGACGGGAGCGAAAGAGCTGATCCAGTCGGTGATGCAGCAGATTGAGCAGGAAAAGGCGGAGAGTAAGGAAAATTCAAAGATTTTGTAGCTGAAAATAAGGCGAGTCATTCTGAGGTCGCCGCAGCGACCGAAGAATCCAGAGGGTATTAGCGGAGCGATCCAGGCGAGCATTCTCTGGATTCTTCACTTCAGTCGCGTCGCCTCGGCGACCGACCTTCGTTCAGAATGACTCCTATTGATAGCTGGCAACGCTCATTTTGAAACGCATTAATGTATATATAATGCGATACTCTGCGCTGGCGAGCGCACGATAATCCGAAAATCGATGCGCCCGTAGCTCAGATGGATAGAGGTCGCCGCGGCGACCCTCCGATGCGTTAGCTCGGGAGAGGTTATGACGGTGCCATTCATCTACGTGCTTTATAGCTGTCTGGCCAAGCGGCATTACACCGGGGTTACTTCCAATCTGGAACAGCGCCTCGCCCAGCACAATTCAGACCAGAGTATCTCTACCAAGAACCGAGGCCCATGGAAGCTCGTTTACCAGGAGGAATACGCGACCATTGGAGAGGCACTTCGTCGCGAACGTTACCTGAAATCCGGAAAAGGTCGTGAGGAGTTGAAGCGGCTCTTGCAGCAGCAACAGTCGGAGAATCCATCGTGATATCCTCGCAAAAGATGCGCCCGTAGCTCAGATGGATAGAGCGAACGCCTCCGAAGCGTTAGGTCACAAGTTCGAATCTTGTCGGGCGCACCATTTGTCCCTCTCACTTTGCCGCCGCATGAATCGCCAGCAACTTCTCCAACAGCGGTCTTAGATGCTTCAAGTCCAGCGCATTTGCGCCGTCGGACTTTGCGTTGGCTGGATCGTCGTGGACTTCTAAAAAGATGCCGTCGATGCCAGCGCCGACGGCGGCGCGCGCCAGCACTGGGATGAATTCTGGCTGACCACCGGACACTCCGCCTGAAGACGACGGCGTTTGTACGGAATGCGTGCCGTCGAAGACGACCGGCGCATATTTTCGCATGATCGCCAGCGAGCGCATGTCCACCACGAGATTGTTGTAGCCGAAGCTGGCCCCGCGCTCGGTGAGAAAAACGCGTGCGCTGCTTTGCGCGGTACGAATCTTTGCGACGGCGTGCTCCATGTCCCAGGGCGCGACGAACTGGCCTTTCTTTACGTTGACGGCGCGTCCTGTCTTGGCGGCGGCAACCAGAAGGTCCGTCTGGCGGCACAGGAACGCTGGAATCTGCAACACGTCAACATCTTCGGCGACGCGCTCGCAATCGTGCGCGTCATGCACGTCCGTCAGGACTGGCAGCCCGGTGGCCTGGGCGAGTCGCCGAAGAATCTTGCAGCCTTCTTCCAGGCCCGGCCCGCGAAAACTTTTTACCGAGGTGCGGTTGGCCTTGTCGTAGCTGGCCTTGAAGATGTACGGAATGCCAAGGTCGCTGGCGATGCGCTGGATGGCGTCGGCCATGGCGCGCGCATGGGCTTCACTTTCAATGACACATGGCCCTGCGATGAGAAAAAGCTTGCCGGAGCCGACCTGCACGTTGCCGATTTCAAATTCGTGACTCACGGATTTATGAGAACACAATGCGGCGCAATTGTGGGATAAGGATATTCGATGGGCCGAACTTTTCTGGATTCTTCACTTCGTTCTGAATGACTCCTCTTTGGTGATTGAGAAGTATTCTAATTGACCGTCACGTGCTCGAAGCCCAGGCCGAGCAGCATGGTGGTGACGGCGGCGCTGGCATTTTTGCTGGCCGCTTTCAGGATGCCGTCGTCCAGCGCGGCCTGCTGAATCTGCTGCTGCGCCTCCGCGCGAACTTCGCTTTCGAGGTTGGGGTCTTCCGGAACCAGCAGGCCTGTTATGCGAGAATAGACGCGCGTTTTTGCATTGTCCAGGCTGGTGACAAAGATTTGCGAAGTGGGAAGATGTACCTGAATGTCGCGACCGTGAATCCGCACATCGCTGGTTTTCAGTTGGCTGAGATCGATTCCGGCGATGGCCTCTCCATGCACGACGAGCAGCAGCTTATCGCCCACCAGAAAATCCGGAAGTACTTTGCTCTGACGATTGCCTTCGACGATCTTGTCGAGCGAGTAGCTGACCGTTTCCAGCCGCTGTAGCCGCTGAATTTTATTGACTACCGTGGGTAGGGAAGTATCGATGGCCAGGCTTCGGCCCGTTACAATAGCGGCCAGACGGTTCAACACGCCGGTCTTCGCTTCGCGCGTAAACACCGCGAACGCCAGCACGCCCAGCAGAATGCCGAGCAGTAACGATGGGAAGCAGCTTCGTCTGCGCTCGTGGGGTAGGCCGGAATTTTCTGTCGTAGTCATACGTCTCTCAGATTGGATGCTGTTTTCCCACCTCCGCTGCACGAAGGTAGGGCAGGCAGGGCTGTTGCTGTGCAAAATTCTCAGATTACGACAGCTTCCCGATATTCGCCGAAAACTTCTCTCAGGGTGCTGGCGATTTCGCCGACCGTCGCGTGGTTTTCGACAGCCTCGAGGATCGCTGGCATCAGGTTGGCTCCATTGCGCGCGGCATCCTCCACGCTGCGAAGGGCGGCCTGCCAGCGGGTTGCGTCGCGGCGCGCGCGCAAGGCCCGCAGTCGCTCGACCTGCTTGCGTTCGAGCGATTCATCAATGCGTTGCAGCGGAATTCCCGGCTCATTCTCTCGCGTGAATCGGTTGACGCCGACGACGATCGCATCGCCGGTATCGACGGCGCGCTGATATTCGTAGGCGGCGTTTTGAATCTCCTGCTGGACATAACCTTGCTCAATGGCGCGTAGCATCCCGCCCATGGCGCCGATTTTTTGCAGATAGTCGTTGGCGCGAGCCTCAATCTCGTCTGTCAACGCTTCGATGGCATAGGAACCGGCGCATGGATCGACGGTCTGCGCCACTCCAGACTCATAGGCGAGGATCTGCTGGGTGCGCAGAGCGGTGCGCGCGGCCTCTTCTGTCGGCAACGCCAGCGCTTCGTCGAAACCATTGGTGTGCAGCGACTGCGTGCCGCCCAGGATGGCCGCCATCGCTTCGACTGCTGTACGCACGATGTTGTTCTCCGGCTGCTGCGCGGTCAACGTGGAACCGGCGGTCTGAGTGTGAAAGCGCAGCATCCACGAGCGCGGATTTTTTGCGCCGAATTCTTCGCGCATGATGTGCGCCCACATGCGCCGCGCGGCGCGGAACTTGGCAATCTCTTCCAGAAAGTTGCTGTGGGCGTTGAAGAAGAAGGACAGCCTGGGCGCAAAGCGATCAATGTCGAGGCCCGCATCTACGGCGGCCTGCACATACGTTTTGCCATTCGCCAGGGTAAAGGCGACCTCCTGCACGGCGGTCGAGCCGGCCTCTCGCATGTGATAGCCGGAAATGGAAATGGGGTTCCACTCGGGCAGATTGTCGTTGGCCCAGGCGAACATGTCGGTGATGATGCGCATGGCGTGCGCGACGGGATAAATGTACGTCCCGCGCGCGATGTATTCCTTCAGGATGTCGTTCTGCACCGTGCCGGAAAGCTTCTTGACGTCCGCGCCAGCGCGTCGCGCCACGGCGACATAGAGCGCGAGAAGAATGCTTGCCGTGGAGTTGATGGTCATCGAGGTGGAGATTTTATCGAGAGGAATGTCCGCGAAGAGGCGCTCCATGTCCTCAATGGAATCGATCGCAACGCCGACCTTGCCCACCTCGCCAAGAGACATGGGATCGTCGGAGTCATAGCCGATTTGCGTGGGCAGGTCGAAGGCGACCGACAGGCCCGCGGTTCCGCTGGCGAGGAGAAATTTGTAGCGACGATTGCTCTCCTCGGCGTCTCCCATGCCGGCATACTGGCGCATCGTCCACAGGCGGCCGCGATACATGGTCGGCTGAATGCCGCGCGTGTAGGGAAATTCACCGGGATAGCCGATGTCCTTTTCGGCCTGCTCGTTGCTCGAACTCGTAGGAGCGCTGTAGATGGGCTGAAAGACAAGACCAGCCCCGGGCGTCATCGGAGGAAGCTCGTCGGCATTTTTTGCGACGCGATTTGGCATACAAGCCTTTGGGGATGCAGCACGGATTTCTAGTGTGGCGAACGGCGCGAACTGACAAACGCGCTCACAGAAAAATACGCAAACAGCACCGTCATGATCGAATAAACGACGAAGTGGCGATGCTCGGGGCCGAATTTCCAGGCATGACGCACACGGTAGAGGCCCTCAGCAAAAAATAAAGCGAAGATTCCGAAGAAGAGGCCGGTCACCTCGTGCCACAGGGCGCGGACGGCGCGGGTGAATGGCTTCCAAAATCCCCGATGAAAGCCGCGTGTGCCACTGGATACGCGGCGAGTTACGGTATGGCGATGTTCGGCCAACTCGCGTGCCTGCGCCGCGATGACGGGTGCTTTCTCTCGTGCGGATGCGGCTGCATTTTGCGCCTGTCCGCTCAAAACTTTTGCGGCGGCGCGCGTTCCCCGTCCAAGTTTTCGACCTAGATTGACATATTTCACAACAGAAAAGTGTAGCAGCCGGACGAACTGCGTTGCCCTCTTTCGCAAAGGGAAGTAAGGTAGTGGAAACGCGACTATCAAGGCGCGAGGGAGGCTGGATTGAATCGCAAGATACGCAATCTCATTGAGCAGCTAGGCGAAGCCATCCATGAAACGGTCGCTGAATCCGACCAGATTGCCGGGGTGGTGCGTAACATCCGCGCAGAGGGTTTTGAGGTCCTGCTGATGCTGGAGGCCACTATCGGGCTGAATGAAGCAGCAGAAGAAGAGTCGGCGGAGAAGAAGAATAAATTGGAGTCTCCTGGCGGTGGACCATTTACCGCACAGGACCTTCATTTTCTTCGTTCTTTGCGGATTCGCGTGAACGAGGAAGCGGGAAGCGCAGAAGCAGCAGACTAATGGCCGTAGCAATGGGTTGAAGTTGGCGCGCCGTTAGTGCCATATTTGCTGTCTGTGTGATAGCATCTGCGGTTCCAGGGAACAGGGCGCGAAAGAGTGTCATCCGGGAAATGAAGGAAGCTGGATCTGACGGCGCTTTACCGAGCATGAGGGAAATGCGATGTCCTCAATGAAAGATACATTGGGCGTTCTGTTGGCAGGCGGGGCCGGTGAGAGGCTTTACCCTCTGACCCGCGACCGCGCCAAGCCAGCGGTGACGTTTGGCGGCAACTATCGCATCATCGACATTACCTTGTCGAACTGCATCAACTCCGACCTGCGCCGCATTTATATTTTGACCCAATATAAAGCGCTCTCTTTGAATCGTCATATCCGTGAAGGCTGGGGGACGGTCGTCGCCAATGAACTGGGGGAGTTCATTGAGATTCTGCCACCCATGCAGCGCGTCAGCTCCAACTGGTACATGGGGACCGCCGATGCTGTCTATCAGAACATTTATTCCATCGGCAGCGAGCAGCCCAAGCGGGTGCTGATACTCTCCGGCGATCACATCTACAAAATGAATTATGGGCGCATGATGCAGCAGCATCTGGACTCTGGCGCGGATGTTACGCTTGCGACGCTTCCCATTGAACCCACGGAGGTTTCGCGTTTTGGCGTGGTGGAAATCTCTCGCAATGGAGAGGTCGTCGGCTTCCAGGAAAAGCCGCAGGAGACAGACCTGCGATCGCCTTTCAATCCTGGGAAGGTCGATGCCTCGATGGGCATCTATCTCTTCAATACGGATGTGCTGCTGCCCACTCTGATCCGCGACGCGGACGATCCAAACTCCAAGCATGACTTCGGCCACAACATTCTTCCCAGCATGCTGGGACAATACAAAATGTATGCGTTCAACTTCGTCGATGAGAACAAGCAGGAAGCACTGTATTGGCGCGATGTGGGGACGCTCGACGCCTATTACGACGCCAACATGGACGTGGCGTCGTTGACGCCGATCTTCAATCTCTACGACAAAAGCTGGCCCATGCGCACCCGGCCACTGCAATATCCTCCGGCGAAGTTCGTATTTGGCGAGCCAGGACGCACCGGGATGGCCATCAATTCGGTCATTTCGGCGGGCTGCATCGTTTCCGGGGCCACCGTGCGCAACAGCGTTCTATCGCACGATGTACGCGTCAACTCTTATGGCGAAGTAGACTCGAGCATTTTGTTTTCTCATGTCAGGATTGGCCGCCACTGCCGCATTCGACGCGCCATCATCGATCGCGACGTGCAACTCCCCGAAGGTACTGTGATTGGCTACGACGCCAATGAGGACCGTAAGAACCATCTGGTCACGGAGAGTGGCATCACGGTGGTCAGCAGGGATTATTCGCTCTACGAAAATCCTGTGTCCTCCGATTTTCTTCCGCACGAACCCTGACTTCCCGCATTTTGAAATCCCATGGCTGGGCACTGTGACCCGCGGTTTTCCTTGTTTGCAACTTTTTGTTCCGGCCGCTTGCTTTTATGTACCATGGGGGAACGAAACCGTTGCAGCCTGCGTATCTTCTTTCATGGGATTGACGGCCTGGTCATTGCCGCAGAACAGCTTCACCCGGTTCGATGTACGGGAGCGTAGCGGCAGTACGGCCCAGGGCCGCCATGCTCCATCGAAAACGACAGCGACGGCCATGGAGCGAAAGCCCGCAGCCCACGTGGAAGAAACCAACGTACTTGTACGCCGTTGTCTACAGGGAGACGGCCACGCCTGGCAGCAAATCGTGGAGTTGCAACATCGTCGCGTCTATAGCATCTGCTACCGATTCACCGGCTCTGCCAGCGACTCGGAAGATCTGACCCAGGACGTGTTCCTGAAGGTCTATCGGAATCTGAAAACGTTCGACCTGGAGCGGGGCAGCTTCCAGAGCTGGCTGATCGCCCTCACGCGCAATCTGCTGGTCGATCATTTTCGTCGCACCCGCGCCGAGCAGACGACCCACTCGCTGGACGCCGGATGGGATGATCCCGATGGACAGGCCGCGCCCGCAGAAAGACTTCAGGCCCGCGAACGGGACCCGTTGGAACACTCCATCAGCCGTGAAGTGCAGGCGCTTGTGCAGAAGGCGTTGCTACAGGTTTCCCCGGAGCTGCGCGAGGCGGTAATTCTTCGCGACCTGAAAGATATGGACTACAAGGAAATTGCCGAGGTCCTGCGGATTCCTGAAGGGACTGTGAAGTCTCGCATCAGCCGCGGTCGCATGGAACTGGCAAGGCTGCTGGAACGTAACAGAAAGCAGGTGATGTAAATGGCAGACTTCTCCCAATTCGGGGCCAATAAGCCGCCAGCCTCGTCTGGCCCGCTCGACTGCGCCATGGTTGAGTCGTGGTTGACCGAGGCGGCTGAAGAGACGTTGCCGTCCATGCAGGCGGAGCAGTTGCGGGAACATGCAGCGGGTTGTGCGGTCTGCCGCGAGAAGCTCACCCAGGCGCGGCGTGGACGGGACTGGCTGTTGGTGTTGAAAGAAGAAACATTACAGTCCCCGGCGGACCTGGTTGCAAAGATTCTGGCGAAGACGTCAGGCGCTTCAGAGTTGGACCCTTCCGACTTCGACCTCATGGCCTCGGACACTTTGGCAAGGAACGTCGCGAAAGCGCATCGCGTCGTTCCGGAAGCCACAAGTTCGTCTAGCCTCGCAGTCCAGAGTGCTACGAAGGGAATGGCGGATGCCTTTCCAGTACAGAGCAAAGTTTTGCAAGGGTCGTTAGGAATACCACGATCTTCAGGAGCGGCAATTCCCGCGTGGCAGCGTCCTTCCGTGATCGCCCTGCGGCGAAACCTGATGGAACCGCGATTGGCCATGGTGGCGGCAATGGCATTCTTCTCCATCACCCTCACATTGAATCTGATGGGGGTCAGGATCGGTAACCTGCGCGCTGCCGATCTACAGCCGCAAAACTTTCGTCGCTCTGTCACGCGTCAGTATGCGGAGGCGAACGCGCGTGTTGTGCGGTATTACGAGAATTTACGGATTGTGTATGAGGTCGAGTCACGGGTCCAGCAGTTGCGCCGCGCCGCCGATACAGAAGCGCAGCCCGTCCGGTCGGGGAGCAAGCAGCGCAAAGGAACCTCCGGCGCAGGCCACGGCCAGAATGACTCCAGCTCCAAGGAGTCTCATAGGGACCGCATGGCCATCAATCCCCATGCGCCACAACCACGTCAGGCAGTTCCCATCGAACCTCCGCCTATCGTGTCTGGCCCGGTGATGAATGCGGACTTTGAGGTGCAGCCATCGCTTACAGGGCGTGCGGGGATGGGCCGCATCTGGGGTGCGCAGACCATGGCGGGCAGATCTGCATCGTTTTTTTCATTGCATTCCAGACGCCAGTTCGCACTACAGGCTACTTCGTGCCCGCTCCGTATCAGTTGTCACTCCATGCGAGAAAGGGGATTGGCATGAATTGTGCAAATCATCCCGATACACCCGTTGTAGCGTACTGCCAGTTCTGCGGAAAACCGCTTTGTGCGCAGTGCGCCCATAAGATCAACAACATAGTCGGCTGCGAGTCGTGTTTTGCCGCGCGGATCGGTGCAACCACTGGCGCAGGACCTCTCCCTCCTGGGACGCAACCTCCTCAATCAGGCTGCTGCATGCAGCCCTGGCTTGCTTTTTGCTTAGGATGGATTCCCGGTGTAGGGGCCATGTATAACGGGCAATTTGCCAAAGCCCTGGTCCACGTGCTGGTCTTCGCGTTTCTGGTGAGCCTGTCCGATCAACACGGATTTTTTGGGATTCTGGTCGCAAGCTGGGTTTTTTACCAGGTTTTCGATGCGTACCAGACGGCGATCGCGCGGCGCGACGGCCTTCCCTTGCCCAATCCGCTGGGGTTGAATGATGTGGCCCAATGGTTTGGAATCAAAAGCAGCGCGCCATATTCAGCAGCGGGTCCATATCCCGCCAACCCCGTTCCGCCAGCCCCGGGAACGGTCGCCCCTGACTCTACTGCGAACCCAACGGGAAGCAGCTCTGGGTTTGCATCCAGCGCCCCTGGCGCTGCTCCGTTCACGCAGCCATACGGCCAGCCATTTTCTCCGCCAAACGCCGCACCCTTTACGGGGTATATGCCGCCAGTCCCACCAGACCAGGCGGACATCCCGGATCTGCGCCGCGGAATTCCTACCGGGGCCATCGTTCTCGTAGTTATTGGGGTCGCTTTTCTTCTGGGGAACATGGGGATCTTCAGCGCATTTTGGCTGGACAAGAGCTGGCCGTTGCTGCTCATTGGCTTAGGCATATGGCTGTTAATCCAGCGTAGCCAAAATCCGCCGCCGGGAGGTGTGCGATGAACCACTGGTATCAGGCGCGCCGGATGCGCCGGCCGATTGTACTTATTACCATTGGCGTACTGGCGTTGCTCAGTGTGTGGCACGTAGCGCGTTTTGAGGCCACCTGGCCGCTGATTCTGATTGTTATTGGGCTGCTGCAGATAGCAGAACGCGCGGCCTGGACCACGGATGTTCGCGAGCAACAGGCGCAAGGTTTTGCTCCAGCGATGGGCGGCAATCCTGTCAATTCTGATCCAGTCAATCCCAGCCCAGCCAACCCCTCGTACTGGTCCACGGCCTCGCCGCAGCCCGTTGCCGAAGGGCCCCTGATTCAAACGCATCCACCAGCGCCGGAAGATTCCGGCAGAGATGATCGGTAACGCCATGGGAATGCCGCCAACACCGCCCCCTTATCCGCCGCCGCACCAGCAGGGCGACCCGTGGAGGAACCAGCGCGCGCAGTGGAAGGCGCAGCGCAGGTATTTGAAGATGCAGTCGAAACAGCAGCGAGCGGTCTACCGAGCGTACTCACGCAGCTCAATGGTAGGTCCTGTTCTGCTGGTAGGCATCGGGGTCGTTGCACTCCTGATGACGACGCACCGCTTGAATGCGCCGTACTTCTGGCGATGGTATGGACACTGGTGGCCGCTGATTCTGATAGTTGCCGGCATTTTGCTGGCGTTGGAGTCGCTGGCCTTTGCCCGATACTCGCGGATTCGACTCGGGGGTGGCGTGGTTTTTCTTGGGATCATTCTCGCGCTGCTTGGCGTGGCGGCAGCGCACAACGATATCAACTGGTCGGCGATAGGAGAGCAACTGCAATTCGGCGACAATGTGGACCTGGCGCAGATGTTCGGCCAGAAGCATAAGGCCAGCGAACAAATCGACCATGCCCTGCCTGCGGACGCAACGCTCGTCATTCAAAATCAGCGCGGAGATATCACGATCTCCAACGGCACGGATGACCAGATGCATCTGACTCTGGACAAAACGGTCTACAGCAATTCCGATTCCGATGCAGAGCAAAAGCTACAGAGCATGGAGCCGCTCATCACTTCCAGCGGCAGCGTAATCACACTGCATATGCCCTCCAGCGACAGCCAGATTGCCGATATGGCGCTTACTTTGCCCTCTAGCACGGCAGTACAGGTGCGGTCGGAACAAGGAGACATCACCGTCAATGGCCGTCAGGCTGCGGTGACCATCAACTCCAACCACGGAAATGTGCAGTTGGGCAGTATCGATGGCGCTGTTCATGCGACGATGCATGAAGGCGATTTCTCCGCCAGCAAGGTTCAGGGCAGTCTGACATTAAGCGGGCACATGAACGATCTGACCCTGTCGCAGATCAGCGGAGTGGTTGCCCTGGATGGAGACTTTTTTGGCGACGTGCATCTGGAAGGCCTGCAGGGTCCAGTGCATTTCCATTCCAGTCGCACGGACATTCAGATAACTCGTCTGGATGGCTCAGTGTCTCTGGATTCGGGCGATTTAACCGTGGAAAATGCCACCGGCCCGACAGCGATTGCGACGCGGGCCAAGGATGTTGAATTGCATGGCATCTCTGGCGACCTGCGCGTCCACAACTCCGACGGAGATGTGGAGGTGAAAACGCTCGATCCGATGGGCAGCATCAATATCGAAAACACCAATGGCTCGGTACAGGTGACTGTTCCGGAAGATGCGAAATTCTCTATCGAAGCTACTGCTGTCGATGGCGAAGTTCACACCGACTTCAACCTATCCACGGAAAATGGCAATGAGCACAGCATCGTGTCCGGTTCTGTGGGTGGGGGTGGTCCGCTGTTGCACATCACGGCAGAAAAAGGCGACATCACGCTGCATAAAGGCGCCGCGAATGCGATCCCGGAACCTGCGCATGCCTCAGGGCATTCGCATCCCTGATGCAGAGAACTGCTTGCGAGCGGTGGAACTATTTGCGAGCGAACCTTTCGTCCGCTGTGTCCTCTCCCGCTGCGGCGACTTGATTGCGCGTGGTGTGTTTCACATAGTACATGGCGGAGTCTGCCGCGCGAATGATGGAGTGAAGGTCCATGCCATCTTCAGGAAATGCTGCGACTCCAAAGCTGGCCTCCAGATGAAGATTCAGCCCAGCCTCCTTCAGAAAACTGGTGTTGCGAAGTTTGTCCAGTAAGCGCCGCGCCAGGTCGATGCCCCTAGGCTTGTCCTGGTGCGGCATAAGCACCACGAACTCATCCCCGCCATAGCGATAGCCGGTGTCGAGAAGGCCCAGACAGTCGCGCACCATGGTACCCACTTCCGCCAGTAAGCGAGTTCCGTTCAGGTGGCCATAGGTATCGTTGACGAGCTTGAAATGGTCCAGATCGAAGAAGATCAAACTGACCGGCTTACCGGTCCGATGGCTGCGCTCCAGTGTGTGCTCCAGCCGTTCGTAGAGATGGCGGGCGTTGTACAGTCCAGTGCAATCGTCGGTAATGGTCAGCAGTTGAATTTGCTCAAAGCTGCGCGCGTTCTGGATGGCGATGGCGGCATAATCGCACAATGCATGCAGAAAAAATATTTCATGGTTGCGCATCGACTCTGGATGGCAGTTGACCAGTTGCAGCACACCGTAGGTTTTATTGCGTACCCGTAGAGGAAGGCAGATTAGAGACTCCACGCGTCCACCGTTTTCTGGAATTTCGTCCGACAGGTCGGCGTCTTCCGGCATGGTGGTCAGGATCATCGGCTCGCCGTGGAGCGCAACCCAGCCTGGGATGCCCTGACCCAGCGGAATCCGCTTGCGCCGCAGTTTCTCCGTCTGTCCGCCGGAGATGACGCCGTAGTAGAGTTGGCGTTTCTTCTCATCCAGAATCAGCAGGGACCAGGCCTGTGGGTTGAAGAAGCGGGTCATCTGCTGCATGATGTTATGCAGAATGGTGCTGAGATCGACGGAGGAAGTCAGCGCGCGCGCCACCTCGTGAAACGTCTGAATCTCCAGCGCAGGCTGTCCATCCGGGAATTGAATCAGTTTGTCCAACAAGGCCTCAAACCGTACTGTATCGCAGAGTGTGGAGCAAGTCAGCCACCAATATGCACCATGCTCCGTGATGGCTTCAAGAAGCCCGGCTCGCCGATGTGGTGCCGCGCCTCCTTCTGGTCCACCGTGCGCCGGATGAACTGGCCGAGCGAAGCGTCATCCGCCCCGCCGCGCATAACGCCAAATAAATCGTGGTCGAACTGGGAGAACAGACAGGTGCGGATTTTGCCGTCGGAGGTAAGTCGCACGCGGCTGCAATGTCCGCAAAACGGGTGCGACACCGGAGCGATGATGCCCATTTCTCCGATGCCATCGGCAAACGTATAGCGCAACGCGGTTTCGCTGGCTGTATTGGGAGACAACGGTACGACGCGCTGAAAACTGTTCAGGGCTGTCAGAATTTCTTCCAGCCGTACGACAACTTCCGGCGTCCAGACGCGATCTTCTTCAAGCGGCATAAACTCGATAAAACGCACGATAACGCCTTCATCGCGAGAAAATTTCGCGAACTCGACAATCTGGTCTTCATTGAAGCCGCGCAGCAGCACGCAGTTGACTTTTACCGGATCGAGGCCGACGCGCTTGGCGGCGCGGACCCCGGCAAGTACTTTGTCGAAGCTGTCGGGTACACGCGTAATCCGCGCAAATTTCTCGTGGTCCACCGCGTCCATGCTGACGGTGATGCGAGTCAGCCCGGCATCTTTCAATGGCTGGGCCAAATCTTCCAACAGATGACCATTGGTGGTCAGTGCAATGTCGAGCGGATGGCCCTCCCCTGCCGCCAAAGGAGTACCGTCGGTCGCAAAAGCTGTCCGCATTTCGGCCAGCGCCGCGACCATCTGGACCAGACCTTTGCGTAGCAGTGGCTCGCCGCCAGTGAGACGGACTTTCTCAATCCCCAGCGAAACGAATACGCGCACCATGCGGAGATAATCGGCAATGGGCAGTTCGGCATATTGCGCGCCTTCCGTGCCGGTGCGGCAGTAGACGCATTTGTAGTTGCAGCGGTCGGTAACGGAGACGCGGATATCCGTAATGGCGCGACCATGCTTATCGGTCAGGCGCGAAGGTGCTGCTGGACTGCTGCCTGTCGTCGGATTGGGCGCGAATACGGCCATGCTCAAGTACTATCCATCGGAAGCGGAAGGACCCAGATTGGAAGCAGGAAAGTCCATGAGCACGCGGCCTGAAGACACACCTAGACCGGAGTCGGAAGGGCTTCCTTTCCAATGCGGTCTGGGATTTTTTCAGACCGCGGGAGGCGCAGCCGTTTCCAGCCATGCCCTGGGTTCCCACATGCGGAACTCCGCCGCAGCAGCCAGGGTATTCCCGTAAGGCAACTGCGGTCGGAAGACATCTCCAGTATAGAAGGTACGAAGATTTTGTGTTACGCGGAGTCCGGCATGTGGATAGCCAGCAGGACGCGAAGTTCATCGATCTGTTCCGGCGGCAGGCCGCGCTTCGGAATGATGTCGGACACGCGCTGCGGACCGCGCAGCAGAAAGATCAGCGAGCCTTCTCGCCATGTTTTGTAGGCAGACCAGGGGCGGAACTGTGGTGATTTCGCGCTGTCTACCAAGTGCAGTCCGTCTGGATCGACGGAAAGGACGCGCGGAATGCGGGCGATTCGTCGCTCGTAGCCCTGACGCGCCACCTTCGGGCCAAGAACGTATTGATAGAGGACGGCTGCGAGGAGCGCCACCGGAATCCATTTCCCGCTGCCGCTCAATTGAGGATCGCTGAGTATATGGGCAAGGAAAATCAGCGCAACTACGGCGAACACCGCGAACTTCCACCTGGAAGGGTTCAGGGTCTGTTGCGCTCGTCGGCGTATGCTGCCCCGCAGAAACTTCGGAACGCCGAGTATGTTGGCCTCCTGCATTTCTTCTACAGTCAGCGGACCTTGAATTTCCATGGGAGACAAGATATCACGCAGCATATTACATGCCGTCGTAGTTGGGGCCGCCGCCGCCCTCGGGTGGGACCCAGGTGATGATCTGGTAGGGATCCTGAATATCGCAGGTTTTGCAGTGGACGCAGTTGGCAAAATTGATGTGCAGCTTTTTTTCTGGCGCGGAGTTGGCTTCGCCGGACTCCTCGACCATTTCGTACACCGCAGCGGGGCAGAAATACTGGCAGGGATTGCCGAATTCTTTCGTGCAGCGGTCATTGCAGATGTTCATATCGGCGATGACGAGATGCGTAGGCTGGTCGTCCTCATGCCGCGTGCCGGAATGGTAGACGTCCGTGAGCTTGTCGAAGGTCAGCTTGCCGTCGCCTTTGGCCGCGCCAAGGAACTGTGCGCGACCATCACCATATAAACTCAGCGCATCGATATGCCGCATGTTCTGGTAGCGGGGATGCGATTGGGAATCTGGCCCTAGGTTGGCCCCGCGCATTACCTGTTGCAGGCCAGCTTTCATCATGCCCTTCCATAGACCATGCTCGAAGGCCTGATGAAAGTTGCGGACGGGATACAGTTCGTCGCGAATCCAACTGGCATCGACCCGTGCCTTATACGCGGCCAGTTGTTTAGCGGAGGCATCGCCACTCAACAGCCCATCGAAGGCGGTCTCCGCAGCCAACATGCCACTTTTAATGGCAAGATGAATGCCCTTTAGCCGCTGCGAATTTAGAAATCCCGCCGAGTCTCCGGCCAGCATCCAGCCATTGCCGTAAGGCTGCGGCACAGAATTCCATCCTCCGTAGGGCAGGCTCTTCGCGCCGTAGCGGACCATCTTGCCGCCTGCGAGAAGGCTGCGCACAAAAGGATGTTCCTTGAACGATTGAAAGACATGGTGCGGGTCAGTGCGCGGGTCTTGATAGTCGAGACCGGTGACGTAGCCAACCGACAGCAGAGTATCGCTGATGCCGTAAATCCACGCGCCGCCGTACTCTTTCGTGGTCAGCGGATAACCCAGAGTGTAGATCACTTCGCCCTTGGCGACGCGTCCAGCTGGGACCTCCCACAGTTCCTTGATGCCGACGCCGTAGACCTGCACGTGGTCGGGATCTTCAAGATGATAGCGTTCGTTCAGTTGCTTTGTGCAGGAACCGCGCGGGCCTTCGCAGAAGATTGTGACCTTCGAGCGCAGATCGTATCCGGGTTCAAAATTGGCCTTGGGCTGGCCGTTCTTGTCCACGCCTTTGTCGTCGGTGCGGACGCCAAGCACGGTGTCGCCATCGAGCAGGACTTCGCTGGCGGCAAAGCCGGTAAAAACGGTGATGCCCGCCGCCTCCACCTTTTCCGCCATCCACTTCACAAATTTGTTGATGGAGATGACGTAGTTGCCGTGGTCGCGCATGGGCGGCGGCGTGAAAGGAAATTTGCGCTTGCCGGTACGCGTCAGGAAGTAGACAGACTCTTTGGTGCATTCGCCGTCGAGCGGCGCTTCTTTCTCAAAACCGGGCAACAGTTCGCGCATGGAACGCGGGTCGAGCAGCGCGCCAGACAGGCAGTGCTGTCCGGCTTCGCGCGACTTTTCCAGCACATAGATATTTTCTTTGCTCAGCGGGGCATCGGGATGCGCGGCGTTATGCGCGTCGATAAGCTGCGAAAGCCGCAGCGCGCAGGCCATCCCTGCCGGGCCGCCGCCAACGATGACCACGTCCGCCTCCATCTGCGGGCGCTCGATGCCTTCAAGAGGCTTACGAAAGTGGATCATGTTGGACCAGCTTTCTTGCGTTATTTTGCTTCCCACGGATTGACAAGCTGGATGCCGCACGCCTCGAAATCTGCAATATTGCGTGTCGCCAGAGTTGCGTTGTGAGCGCGGACGATCGCTGCGATCTGTGCGTCCGCCGGACTGATGGGCTTGCCTTTCGTGCGCCGTGCAGACGCGATCTTCGCATAAAGTCGCGCAGCTTCACTATCGAAAGGCAGCGTCCGTCCACCGAAATCCTCCGCGAACATGGATTCAGCCTCCCTTAGTAAGTGGTTCCTTCTTCTTCCTGGAGGCAATAGCTCAACTCCATAAAAGATTTCCGCTTGGGTGATGGCGGTAACAGTCGTTTGAGGGCCGCGCCGCTGCCGTATCCACGCAATCACGCGTGAAGATGGACTGGGACGCATCAGCTCCGACAGGACATTCGTGTCGAGGACGATCACTCGCTGAAGTCCGGCGGTTCGCGCATGGGTTCGCGCTTGGGGAGTTCCAGTTCGACGCCGCCGAACGGTGCGAATCGTTTTCGTATCGCTTCTGCGAGATTTTCCGTAGGTTGCGCGGCAGGCCTATCCAACGATTCGCGAAGTATTTCCCTGGCTTCTTCCTCCATGGAACAACCATGATGCGCCGCGCGAATGCGAAGCTTCATCTTGGTTTTATCGTCGATTTGGCGAATCGTCAGCGTAGCCATACGTCCATGCTAGCATTGCTTGCAATGATTGCAAAAGCAGCTACGCTACGGCTTTCACTTTCTTGATCTCTTCAATCAGCGGCGGCACGATGTCGAACAGGTTGGCCACCACGCCGACATCGGCAATCTCGAAGATAGGCGCTTCCGCGTCTTTGTTGATCGCGACAATAGTGCGCGAGCCTTTCATGCCGACGATGTGCTGGATCGCTCCGCTGATGCCGAGCCCGATATAGAGCTTCGGCGCAATGGTCTGGCCGGAGCTGCCGATCTGCCGGTCGAGTGGCAGCCAGCCGGAGTCGCAAATGGGCCGCGACGCTGCAATATCGCCGCCAAGCAGTTGCGCCAACTCTTCCGCCATCGCCAAATGCTTTTGCTCCTTGATGCCGCGACCGACGGCAACGATGACTTCCGACTGGGAAAGATCGACGGCCTGCTTGGCTTCTTTGAAAATTTCATGTGCCTGCACGCGGACTACGCCGTCCGGCACGGTCACGTTGATGGTCTCGATGGGCGCGGTCCCGGCTTCCGCCATGTCGCCGCGAAAAGCAGCGTTCTGAAAAGTCGCCATCCACAGATTCCCGTCGTCTGTAAAAGACACATCCGCAGCGAATTTGCCCTGAAACATTTGCCGCGTAAACAGCAGCTTGCCATTCTCGTATTTGTAGCCGACGGCGTCGGGAATGACAGTCTTGCCCAGCGACAACGCCAGGCTGGGAGCGAAATCGCGCACCTGATAGGTATGCGGCATCAGCACCAGCTTGGGCTGCTTCTCGGACAAAAATTCCTTCAGCACATGCACGTAAGCGTCGGAAGTATAGACGGCCAGGTGAGGAGATTCGATGGCGTAAACCTTTGCCGCTTTTCTGGTAGCCAACTCCAACGCGATGTCGCCAATCCCGCTGCCGAGCACCGCGATTTCCACCTGCCAGCCGGTATCTTTCGCGATGGCCTGCGCAGCGGCGATAGTTTCAAAGGAGACGCGGTTCAGCTTGCCCGCCGCGGCGGGCTGCTGTTCGACGAGGACCAGAATAGTGTCAGCCATATTGCTCGATTCCAAAAGTCAGCCCATGCAGAGGCACGGGCTGGCGGTACGAAAACTTTTATAGTCGATTGACAGATACTGCAATCGACAAAGTAGCGCTTGTCATCCTGAGTGAAGCGAAGGATCCAGAGGGTGATAGCAGCTATGATGAGGCGAATATGCTCTGGATTCTTCACTCGTCGCCGCAGCGACCTTCGTTCAGAATGACTCCCCTCTGATAACGAACTGCATTTACTATGAAGCTGCTCTCAAACGTCCTTCGTCAGTCGAACTCGGGCGTTCCTTTGCGCATTACCGTACCGGCCACAATGCACACCAGCGACAGTATTCCCGCTACGATCATGTAATAGCCCATGGGATGGATCCAGCCCGGGTCGTAGGTGAAGTCCTGCCCCGCCCATACGGTCAACAGCGTGGCCATGATTCCCAAAATACCACCCATCACTTGCAGTTTGAGTCCGCGAAAACGGCGCTTGTCGAGCGCGGCCACTTGGTCCGGTGTCAAGTTGCGTTCTTCGGGAGGCAGCAGCATGTTCGGCATCGTTTTGGTTCTCCTACCATTCTTGATGTGTGCTGTTTGGCCACCAGCTTTCGGCCAACAACACATACAAGATTATTAAATCACGCGGGCTTCATTCCGCAGCTTATCGACCAGTTTTTTTGCAATTTCGCCCGGCGTGCCTTGCAGCATTTCGGTCTTTTTTTGCTTTACGGGAACATACAGGCGCTCGATTTTTTGCATATTTGCGCCCAGCTTGCTCCGCACATCGGCCAGCGTCAACTGCTTGACGGGCTTGTTTTTCGCCTGTTTGATGCCGATCAGCGTAGCGTAGCGCAGCTTGTTGATGCCGCTCTGGATGGTCAGCAGGCAGGGCAGCGGCATGTCCATCAACTGATAATGGCCAGCCTCCAGTTCGCGCTTCAGGCGGACGCCGGTTTCCGTTTTTTCGATGCCGATAATGATGGTGGCGTGCGGCCAGCCGAGAATCTCCGCCAGCAGGACGCCGGTTTGCGCGAAGCCGTAGTCGTCCGATTGCAGGCCGGTAAAGACCATGTCGAAGGTCTCGCCTTCCATGGCGGCGGCAATCGCCCGCGCCGTACTCACAGCATCCAGACTGGCGAACGAGTCGTCGATCAAATGGATGGCCCGGTCGGCACCCTTGGCCAGCGCCTCGCGCAACACCTGCTGCGAACGCGCCGGGCCAGCGGTCACGACGACCACTTCGCCGCCATGCTTTTCTTTCTGCCGCAAAGCTTCTTCTAGCGCGTAGGCGTCCGGCTCATTCACTTCATACGAAACGTCTTCGCGGATCCAAGTGCCCGCCTCATTCAGCTTGAGCGGCGCGTCTTTCTGTGGGACCTGCTTGATGCAAACAAGAATCTTCATAATGTGGGCGTTGGCCCCAGCATGCAAAAACGAAACTGGGGCGACTCGGTAGTGTAACGGAGTTCGAGTGCTGTGGTCGAGGGGAAGGTTAGACGGTTTTCTCGGTTTCTTCCCTGTAGTTGCACCACGTCCTTCTGAGCTATTTACAAATCGGGTATCGTGATAATAGAAATGCTTGCATTTTCGCCTTTCATTCACTATAGTCGTTAAGTGTCCGTCGGCTTAGAGATACGTGATCCGATTCACGGCTTCATTCACCGAATGCCGCATGAGCAGGGGATTGTGGACTGTCCGACGTTCCAGCGTTTGCGCAAACTAAAGCAACTCGCGCTTGCAAATCTAGTATACCCAGGAGCAAACCACACTAGATTTGATCACAGTTTAGGCGCCTTTCATGTTGCAAGCCGGATGGCTTCCGTTCTTGGAATTGACGATGCAAACCAGAGGATTATCCGCTTGGCCGCGTTGCTACACGATGTGGGCCATGGTCCGTTTTCACATGTTTCCGAGCCGATTCTTAAAAAGCATTCGGCGAGCAGGGTAGAACTCAAGCCTAAGCAGCAGGTCCATGAGCTCATTACTGCCCAAATTATTCGCGAAGATCAGCATCTAGCTAGGCTAATTCTCGAAGATGACCGTGAGCAGGTCATCCGACTGTTGGGTGGCAGCGGTTCTTTCAAATTATTCCAAGAGATAGTCTCGGGCCCCATGGATGCCGATAAGCAGGATTATTTGCTGCGGGACAATTATTTTTGCGGCGTGAAGTACGGGCTCTACGATATCGACCGACTCCTCAACAGCCTAAAGGTCCATGAGGATGCAGAAGATAGATACTTAGCGCTCACTATGGATGGAATTCATGTATTGGAGCAATTTGTTCTGGCCAAATACTACATGACTACTCAGGTCTATC
>JAKAYS010000110.1 GCA_021826695.1 Acidobacteriota bacterium
GCGGGTACCGTGTCATCCGGCAATTCGACGACGTTTATCTGGTTGGAATCCGCAGGGCCGTACTGCGACGCGAAATAGCTATACTCTCGATCGGCAATGGTGGCGTAATTCTTTTCGTCGAAGGGTAGACCCTTGGCTTTCGATGGGCCGCTTGTATCGATCCGATAAACGCGCACGTTCGAGCCTGTGTCCGTCGTATAGGGTCCGATAAACTTTCCGGCGAGGAGTGTTCCTGGAAATCCTGGCCGCGACCA
Organism: Acidobacteriota bacterium; assembly: GCA_021826695.1. Taxonomy (GTDB): domain Bacteria; phylum Acidobacteriota; class Terriglobia; order Terriglobales; family Acidobacteriaceae; genus JAKAAZ01. Next base: position 255 of record JAKAYS010000110.1, read on the forward strand.
TTGAAAGTCGAAGACCATCTGGCCATTTTCATCCTGATGCGGCGTGCCGGTAGGCCCGCTGCCCAGCACGCGTTCGCCCACGGGCACATGCACGCGCATGGATGCGGTAAAGCGGTCCGTCATATATCCCACCATGGGAAACCACTGCGCGCCATAGAGCAGATAGCTGACAGGGTCGCCGATGGCGGCAAGTTGCGGGCTGTTCGCTGTAGTTGCAGTTTGTTCGTTCGCCAATACGCCGCTATAGGTGAACGTCCAGCTCGCCGACTCACCCTTGTGCAGCGGCGCGGGCGGTGTCACGCGCAGGCTGCTTGCATCTTCCAAAGCGCCGAGAGCATCGATACCAGACGAAGTCGAGGACACGCGCTCCGCGTCGAGCAGCAGTCCCTTGGCGTCCGTAATTTTCGCGACACGCAGAGCGGGATTCAGTTCAAAGGAGACGGACGTAGTATTGCGTTGCGCGGTGAAGGACACTGTGGTCTGCGCCGTCAAAGTATGCCGCGCGGGATCGAGGGTCGCATCAATGCCGTAGCCGTCGATGTGGATGGCTGGCGCGTAGGGTGGTTGCTGGAGCGTCTGTGCCGATACGACCGATACACAAAATAGGCAGAGAACGAGCACCAGACGACAGACGCGTATTCGTGATGCCGAAGTGTTCAGGCTCATTTCTGTTAGACCATTTTCAAAGATACTGTAATTCACAAATAAGTTCGTTATTCCGAGGTCGCCCCTCCACGGCGGGCAGGCGCGGCGACCGAAGAATCCAGAGGGTGATGGCTGCGCTTACAAGGGAATCGCTATAAATCGGAAGGTGGCTCGCCGACGAATCGCGCGACCCAATCGGCAACGCGGTCGATGGAGGTAAAAGATTGTTCAGAATTCGTATGGAGCGCGTTTCGAATTCCGACCAATTCCTGTTGCATCTGCGTGCGAACGGCGCCGTCGGCCAATAACGGCAGCAGCGTTCGTACAACTTGCTTCGCTGTAAATTCATTCTGGATCAGCTCGGGCACGACACGCTTTCCCGCAATCAGATTTGCCATGGCCACGTGTGGAAGGTTTACCAGTCGGCTGGCCACAGCATAGCTCAGCGGAGAAAGCCGATAGACCGCGACGAAGGGATTGCCGATCAGCGCCGCTTCCACCGTGGCCGTACCGCTGGCCACCACGCTGGCCCGCGCGTGGAAGAGAGCGGCCCGCGCATCTTCGACCACGTGGATTGGAACGCTGTTCTGGCATTGTGTCACGGCAGCGCGCAGCCATTCTGGCGCAAGGGTTGCGGCCGCGGGTAGGATGTACTCATATTGCGTGCCAAGCTGTTTGGCAGCCGCCGCCATAACCGGCAAATTCAGGCGCACTTCTTTACGACGGCTCCCGGGAAGCAGCCCAATCCACTGCTTCGCGGGGTCGAGCGAGTAGCGCTCTGCGAAGTCTTCGCGCGCGATCGCGGGCGAAAACAGGTCGGCCCGGAATTGGTCGGCGAGGGGATGGCCGACAAACTCCGCATCCACGCCACGCTCACGGTAGTAGTTTTCTTCGAATGGAAAGATGACCAGCATCTTCGTGACGCGTTCCTGCACCCAGTGGATGCGATGTTTTTTCCAGGCCCAGAGCTGCGGGCTTACAAAATAGATGACAGGAACGCCTAGTTTTTTGAGTTCCCGCGCTAAGCGGAAATTTACATCGGGAAAATCGATCAGCACGGCGACGTCGGGTCTGCGCGCCCGAATGCTGCGGACGAGACGGCGATACTCGCTGTAAATGCGCGGCATGTGCCGGACCACTTCCGTGATGCCCATGACTGCGATATCTTCCGCGCGCACAATGCGCTCGCAGCCAGCGGCTTTCATAGCACTGCCGCCGAGTCCGAAAAACCGCGCCTCCGGCAAACGCGCGCGCACAGCTTCAATCAGCATCGCGCCGTAGCGCTCGCCGCTTGCTTCTCCTGCGGAGATGAAGATGGTTGGCATGGGTTGCGCGGAGTGGCCTCAGTCGCCCGACACTGCCAGCGCATGGCCGCTCGGAACGTCCGCCCCCGGAATCTCCTGGTCGCGATATTGCAGCCGGTAAAGCTTCCAATACAGGCCACGCTTCGCCAGCAGTTCCTGGTGCGTGCCGATCTCGCGCAACTGACCTTTATGCATTACCAGAATGTGGTTCGCGCTTTGAATGGTGGAGAGCCGATGCGCCACCACCACCGACGTGCGGCCTGTGACCAGCCGGGTAAGCGCGGACCGGACACGCATTTCCGTATCGGTATCGACGCTGGATGTGGCCTCATCGAGAATGAGAATGCGTGGATTGTGCGCCAGCGCGCGGGCAAAGTTGATGAGCTGTTTCTGTCCCGTGGAAAGCGTGTTTCCGCGCTCGCGCACGGCCTCTTGAAATCCGTCGGGCAGCGAGCGAATGTACTCGCCGACATTTACCTGGTCCGCAGCGCTTTCAATCTCTTCTTCCGTGATCCATTCGGAGCCCAGCCGAATATTGCTGGCGACCGTGCCGGTGAACAGGACGGGGTCCTGCAGGACCACAGCAAAGCGACGGCGCAAAGCGTGCATGTCCCAGTCGCGCACGTCCACGCCTTCGATAAGGATGGCCCCGCGCTGCACGTCATAAAAGCGCAGCATCAGGCTGCTGAGTGTGGTTTTGCCTGCGCCGGTGTGCCCAACGATGGCAGCCGTCTCTCCGGCATCGATGGTGAAACTCACATCGCGCAGCACCCATTCGATGTCTTCATTTTCCGGCGACAAGTTTTCGCGCAGGCGCTCGGCTGTGGCAGCGTCCAGCTTCTGATAAGTGAACCATACATGGCGAAACTCGATGCGACCGGAGCCGTCACCGGTGCGCGCATTTGCAGGTGAAACCACTTCCGACGCGGTGTCGAGCAGCCTGAAGACGCGTTCGCTCGCGGCCATGGCGGACTGAAGGATGTTGTATTTGTCGCTGAGGTCTTGAATGGGCCGGAAGAAGCGTTGCGAATACTGAATGAAAGCAACCAGCACGCCGAGCGTCACGGCGCCGCGCAGCACGCCGCGACCTCCCATCCAGATGATGATGGCGACCGCAATGGAACTGAGAATTTCCACCGTCGGATAGTAGAGTGCATAGGCCATGATGGCGTCTTTGAATGCCTTCATGTGCTGGCGGTTCACTTTTTCGAAATCCTGAAACGCGCGCTCTTCGCGGTTGAAGAGTTGTACCACGCTCATGCCACTGACATGCTCCTGCAAATAAGAATTGATGCGGGCAATCGCAGTGCGTATGCGGCGGTAGGACTCGCGCACATATTTGCGAAAAATCTGTGTGCCCAGCAGGATGAAGGGAATCACGGAGAAGGCCAGCAGCGCCAGCCACCAGTTCATGCGCAGCATCACGAAGACAATCCCGGCCAGCACCAGCACATCTTCAAAGATGGAGACGACGCCGGAGGTGAACATTTCATTCAATGCGTCCACATCGCTGGTCACGCGCGTCACCAGTCGGCCTGTGGGGTTGCGGTCGAAAAACGCGACGTGCATGCGCTGGATGTGGCGGAAGATCTGGCTGCGCAGGTCGTACATGACCTTCTGCCCGGTCCATTGCATCAGGTAGGTCTGGACGAACTCCAGAAAATAGCTGAAGACCAGCGAGCCGAGATAGATGCCCGCAATCTCGCTGATGCCGGTGATGGCGTTGCGGCTGAGGTGCCGGGCAAACAGAGAATGATGCTTGCCATCCGGCTGCGACATGTAAAGATCGATCGCGACCTTGGTCAGATAAGGACCGAGGACATCCGAGAATGCTTTGCACAATATGGCGATAAGCGAAATGGCCACCTGCAAGCGGTAGGGCCGCAGATAGGTGAGCAGGCGGCGCATCAGGCGGCCATCATAGGCCTTCCCGACGACGTCGTCTTCGTGCTGTTGCGTGCTCTGTTTTGCGTCTGCCATGCGACACTGCTATTGTACGAAGTTTCCTTCGTTTCTCCGCTATCGCGGACTTTTAAGTATGCCTACCTTCATGCCCAACACACTTGGAGTCTATGTCTCCATCCCGTTTTGCCGCGCCAAGTGCAGCTATTGCAACTTTGCCTCCGGCGTTTTCGGCAGTGAGCGCATGGCCGCGTATGTGGACCGGCTGGCGGCGGAGATCCGCGCCATTCGCGTCCAGGCCGAGTCGTGGAACGCTGTGTTGCCGGAAAAGCTCGACAGCGCGTATTTTGGCGGTGGCACTCCCAGCTTGCTCTCTCCCGAACAGATGCAGCAGATATTGAAGGCGCTGCAGGAAGTTTTCTTCTTCGAGGCAGGAGCGGAAATTACCCTGGAGTGCGCGCCGGGCCAGTTGAGCGATGAACTATCGCAAGCACTGCCGCGCTTCGGGTTCAATCGCGTCAGCCTGGGCGTGCAGTCGTTTGTGGATCGCGAAGCGGCAGCGGTGGGGCGACTGCATACGCGGGCCATCGCGCTGGCGGAGATTGCACGTTTGCGCCGCGCGGGCATCGACGATATCAACGTGGACCTGATCGCGGGCCTGCCGCATCAAACACTGGAAAGCTGGCAGGAGTCGCTAAATGCGGCGCTGGAGACCGGCGTGCCGCACCTGAGCGTCTACATGCTGGACGTCGATGAGGATTCCCGTCTAGGCCGCGAGATGCTGGCAGGCGGTACGCGATATGGCGTTGGTCTCGTCCCGCACGAAGCGACCATTGCCGCAATGTATAACCAGGCAAGCGAGCAATTTTCCAGGGCAGGCGTTGCGCAGTATGAGATTTCCAACTTTGCGCGCGCGGGTTGCGAGTCGCGGCATAATTTGAAGTATTGGACGCGGCAGCCGTACCTCGGCTTCGGCTTGGATGCGCATTCTTTCCTGCATACGACGGATGGAAATGCAGTTCGTGCAAGCCGAACCGATGATTTGACGCAATATCTCGACCAGAGCGCGGACGAAATTCTTACGCCTGTTTCGACAAATGATGCCATCGAGGAAGCCTGGTTTCTCGGCCTGCGGCTGACTGCGGGAGTTTCCTTGCCCGCGATGGAAGAGAAAATCGGCCACGCTGCCATGCGCGCCTTTCAGCCCATTCTGGCAGAGTGCGAAGAGCTAGGACTGCTCGAACGAACTGGCCCGCAAATTTGCTTGACGCAACAGGGAAGGCTGTTTGCCAACGATGTCTTTGCGCGATTTCTCGGTGTCCTCGCAACATCTGACAAGTTAGAAGCATCGTTCCAGAAAGCAGAATTCCAACAACAAGGAGCCTTCGTTTGAGCACGCAGACCGCTGGGACCGAATCGACCCCACTACAGAAAGCAACAAGCGTGATCGATCTGCGCAGCGACACCGTTACCCAGCCGACTGCTGCGATGCGCGCGGCCATGGCCTCTGCTGAGGTCGGCGACGATGTGTACAGCGAAGACCCGACTGTGACGAGGCTGGAGCAGCGCGCAGCGGAGATGTTCGGGCGCGAGGCCGCGATTTTTGTTCCCACCGGAACCATGGGCAACCAGATCGCCATTCGTCTGCACACGCAGCACGGGCAGGAGGTGATCTGCGAAGCGCGTGCGCATATTGTGGACTGGGAGATGGCCATGCTGTCGGCCTTTTCTGGATGTATGCCACGCACCGTCGCCGGGGAGCGCGGCGTGCTGACGTGGAAGCAGATTCAGGCGGCGATTGCGCCCAGCATCTACTATCGCGCGCAGACTGGGCTGATCTCGCTTGAAAATACGCACAACATGGCGGGCGGCACGGTGACTCCGCTGGCCGTGCTGGAAGAAATCTGGACGGGCGCGAAGGAAGCGGGACTGCCGGTGCATCTCGACGGAGCGCGTATCTTCAACGCGGCGGTCCATCTACAGACAAGTGTCGCGGAATTGACGCGCGGTTTCGATACGGTCATGTTCTGTTTGTCGAAGGGGCTGTGCGCGCCGGTTGGTTCGCTGCTGGTTGGCACGCGGAAGCATATCGACCAAGCGCGCATTTTTCGCAAAGCTCTTGGCGGTGGCATGAGGCAGGTGGGCGTGCTGGCGGCCGCTGGACTGGTCGCGCTCGATACCATGACGGAACGGCTGGCTGAAGACCACGCGAATGCGCGGCTGCTTGCGGAATCTTTAGCGACCGTGAAGGGAGTCAGCATCGATCTGGCTGGCGTGCAGACGAACATCGTAATTTTCAAGTTGACTGGCGGAAGGTCTGCGCTGGATGTCGTCGCGGGACTGAAGCGACGCGGCATTCTCTGCGGAAATATTGGCACGGACGCGGTGCGGCTGGTGACGCACCACGATGTCAACCGCTCGCAGTGCCAGCAGGCCGCGCAACAGATTGCCGCCGAGTTATCTGGCACCTAACAGGATCGAGGGGTAATCTCCAACCGGGCATTCACGCGATTGTCACATGGCATTCATCGTTCTTTTGCAGAAAATTCTCCCGATTGCGATACTCTGTGCACGGCAGAAGTGTACGCAGGCATTCTGAAAGTTGATTTCGTCTACTGTTAGGGAGAGGAAAACCAGTTTGAATCAGACGATTTTTGTTCTCGAGGACGATCAGGATATTTCCCGGCTGGTGCAGCACAATCTGGAGGTCGCGGGCTTCGCGGTTCGCACCTTCGTCAGCCCAGCCGACGTACTTGCAGATGCCGAACGCAAGACTCCCGATCTGTTCGTGCTCGACATTATGGTCCCCGGCGGAGATGGACTGGACCTTTGCCGTCGCATTCGCAAAAATCCCGCGCTGGCGATCACGCCGGTCATTTTTCTCACGGCACGGACCAGCGAAAGCGACCGAGTCCTGGGTCTGGAACTTGGCGCGGACGATTACATCACCAAACCTTTCTCCCCACGCGAATTGATTGCTCGCATCAAGGCAGTCTTGCGGCGTTTTGAGCGCCCAACTACACCGACCTCTTTGCGGTTCGACCAGGTCGAGATCGACGCCAATGCGATGCAGTTGAAGGTCGGCGGGGAACTCACGGCGACGACCGCTACGGAGTTCCGGCTGCTGGAATATCTGGCGCGTCATCCGGGCCGCGTCTTCAGCCGCGACCATCTGCTGGACGCCGTATGGGGCGATGCGCGCTTCGTGACTCCACGCTCTGTGGATGTGTATGTGCGCCGTATCCGGGAAAAAATTGAGGTAGACCCGGAGAATCCGCAGTATCTTAAAACAGTGCGCGGCGCTGGTTATCGTTTCGAGATGCCGAAAACGATCTGACAAACCCTGTCGCGATTTTCCGTTCGGGCAAGAGTGGCGACACATTGCGGTCCGGACCGTCCAATCGGAAGACACGAACGAAAGACTTTCCATGACGCGAAGAGTATTTTTCAAGCTGCTTACGGCGATGGTGTTGGTCTTGCTGGTCGCGGCTGGCATGCTGGACATCTCGCAGCAGCATATTCTTCAGGCTTATTTGCAGCACCAGATTGCGCATGGACTGCATGATCCTGCGCAGATGCAGGCCATTCAAAACACGCTGCATGTCGTCCGACGCAGTCTGCTATGGGCCACCTTGCTGGCCGTGCTACTGGCAACGCTGGTGGCGGCCCTACTTGCGCATGCCGTGGCGCGTCGTCTGGCGCGCATTGTGGAGTTTGCCGAACGATTGGCCGCAGGAGATTTTGCAGCGCGGATTCATGATACTGCCAGCGATGAAATCGCAGCGGTTGGCAACGCGCTGGACGCAACCGCCAGCCGGGTGGAAGCCGCCTTTCGCGCGTTGGACGATAGTCGAAAAGAGATGGAAACCGTGCTCGACAGCATGGAAGAGGCGGTGATCGCCGTCGATGCGCAAAGTCGCATTCACTGGACCAATCGCGTGATGGAGCGGCTGATCGGCAATCCGATTCGTCCCGGCAATGCGCTGGTGCATACGGTGCGCGACCCGGACCTGCTGGCCTGCGTGGAGCAGGCGCTGCGCTTGCGCGCGACGGCCAAAGCGCGGGCGCTGGCGGTCGTGCCTGGGAAGATCTTCGAGGTCAGCGCTGCCCCCATGCTGGGCGGCAGCGCCGTTGTCGTGCTGCATGACGTAACAGAGATCGATCGCGTGGAAAAGACCCGCCGCGATTTTATTGCAAATGTCTCGCACGAACTGCGCACACCTCTGACCTCCATCACCGGCTATGGAGAAACCATGCTGGAGGAGGACAGCGGCCTGACCCCGCAGACTCGCGATTTCCTTTCCATCATCTGTCGTAACGCCGCGCGCATGACTAGGTTGACAGAAGATCTGCTGACGTTGGCCCGCATCGAATCTGGAGAGTACAAACTGAACCGTCGGCCCGTTGCAGCCGACCTGCTGGTGGCGGAAGCCTCGGCAATTCTGGCTGGTTTGCTGATGGATAAAGCGGTCACGCTGGAAAAGGCTGAGATGACGCATACCACAGTCATGGCGGATACAGACGCCATCCTGCAAGTGCTGTCGAACCTGCTGGAAAATGCGGTGAAGTATGGTGGGGGAGAGCGCGTTGTCGTCGGTTCGCGAGATGTTCCCGGTGCCGTGGAATTTTATGTGCAGGATTTTGGAGCGGGGATTGCCTCGGAACATCTGGATCGCATCTTTGAACGCTTTTATCGCGTGGATAAAGGACGTTCGCGCGATTCCGGCGGCACGGGACTTGGTCTGTCCATCGCCAAGCACATCATTCTGGGTCATGGCGGGACCATTCGAGCTGAGAGCGAGTTGAACCAGGGAAGCAAATTTTTCTTCATGCTTCCGATCGCTCCAGCCGAGCCAGTGGACGTTGCCAGCAAACAAGCGCAAGATAACGCAGCGCTGTAATTTACGTGGCTCCGACTCCCGTTACCCCCCGGGGCAAATCTTCAGGTGAGTCGATGTCCCATGCGCCGTCGGGAAAATCAATTTCCTTCACTCGCAGGCCAGCCTGTTTCAGGACCGCGCGCGCGCCCTGATCTCCGTGGAGTTCGAGCAGCGCAGAAAATAACTTGCTGGGCACAACAACAGGTACACCCGAACGATTGGCATAGCAGGAAGCGGCGACGATCTCCGGCTCGGCGTAGTGAGTTGCCAGCAACTGCCGCAGATGTTCCGCTGAGAGCGCTGGTTGATCGCATACCATCAACAGTGCGGCAGAAGCCAGCGGATTTAGTTCCATTACTGCGCGAATGCCTGTGCGCAGGGAACTCGCCATACCTTCTGCCCAGTCCGGATTCAATAAAACAGTGCAGTTGGTCAGTTGTGCGTCGCGCTGGATATGTTCTGCAAGAGCGCCGAGCACAACGTAGACAGGGTCCGCTCCGGACTCCTGCGCGAGATGTACCGCGTGGTCGAGCAGCGTTTCTCCGTTGAATTGAGCCAGGCGGAGCAACTGCTTCGGCTGACCAAGCCGCAGGGAAGCGCCACCAGCAAGAAGTACCGCAGGAACCGGGTGGACCTTAGTGGATGGGTTGTTCGACATTGCTCGTCTGCGCGTCATTCGATGCTTGCGGAGGACCATCCAGAGGGCATTGCGTGGGGATGTAGGGCCGCGCCGGAACAGCTAGCAATGCCTCGGCGGACATGACGCGGGAAGCCGCAGCCTTGTTATGCAGCACTGCCTGGATTTCCGCGACAATGCTCAGCGCGACTGACTCCGGATTGTCGCCTCCCAGGTTGAGCCCAATCGGTGCATGCACACGGCCCAGGCATTCCTTGGGAGTCCATCCGAGTTGTTGTGCGGCTTCCGACAGCAGTAATTGGCTGCGATGCCGCGCGCCAAGCAGGCCCAGGTAGCGCAGCTTCAATGGCAACAGTTTGCGCAACAGATTCTTGTCCTGCTCAAAGCTGTGCGTCAACATGGCCACGGCGTCGCGCGCAGTCAAATGTAGGTCGTCGAGGTTGGCAGCATCATCTGCCAGCGTCAACACCTGCTCGGCCTGTGGAAAGCGTGCCGGTTGCGCCAGCCATCCTCGCCCGTCGGCCACGACAACGCGCCAGCCGAGGAGCCGCGCCATCTCTACCAGCGGACGCACATCGTCGCCAGCCCCCAGGATGACCAGCCTCTGCGGTGGATGAATCGCCTCCAGAAATATACTGCGCGCTTCGCCACACACAGAAGTCGAAACTGTGTCGGAATCCGTCGCATCGATCGCCATCTGCTTGAGCCGGGCCAGCTTTGCTTCGTCAAGGCATGCACTTGAAAAAACTGTGAAACCATCCTCGCGCAGGACCACCCGTGCAAACGCAGCACCGGGATGCTCTTGCGAAGGAAGGACCGTGGCGGAGAAAAAAGTTTCTCCGCGCTGCGCTGCTTCCAGCGCCAGCAGCATGGCCTGCGTCTCTGGGAGCGCCACCGGCTCCAGCAACAGGTCGATCACGCCGCCACAACCCAATCCATAGGGAATTTCTCGATTTTCTTCAGGAATGCTTTCGTCGAATATCGTGGAGTAGGTTTTTACCGCGGCCCCATTGCGCGTCAACCAGCGGGCCTTGCGGACGACTTCGCCCTCTAGACAGCCGCCGCTGATCGAACCGGCATAGCTGTTTGCGTGGATGTACATGCGCGCGCCGGGCCGCCGATACGAGGAGCCATCCACGCGCACCAGGGTCGCCAGGACAGCAGACGGATCCTGTTCCTTCCGCCACATTGCAACGATTGCGCTACGTTCAGCCATAGTCGGTAACTCAAAACAGGGCCAGCGGACGAATTTCGCGTGCTGATTTGATGGTAAATGTTCGTTAACGGTGCGGCATGGGATGGATTAATTTTTTGTAAGTTTTATGCCTCTAAATCGCGCTCCTTTGCCGTACACAATGGTTCTAACAAGACTAGAATGAAGACATTATGGGAAATACCGTCAAGACTGCATTTCTTTTGACTCTGCTGACTCTGCTGCTCATCTGGATTGGTGGGCATTTCGAGGGGCGTAACGGCCTTATCTTTGGGTTTCTCCTCGCTGCCGGAATGAATTTTTTTACCTACTTCTACTCCGACAAGCTGGCGCTCAAAATGTACAAGGCGCAGCCCGTCACGCGGGAACAGTTGCCGCGCGCCTACGCAGTCGTCGAGCGTATGACGCAGCGCATGGGCATCCCCATGCCGAAGATGTACGTCATTCCCACGCAGTCGCCAAATGCATTTGCAACCGGAAGAAATCCGAAGCACGCCTCAGTGGCGATGACGGAGGGCATTCTGGCGCTGCTGAACGATGAAGAACTGGAAGGCGTCCTGGCGCATGAACTTGGGCACGTACAGAACCGGGACATTCTTACCAGTTCCATTGCGGCCACGCTGGCGGGCGCGATTACGTTGATTGCGCGCATGGGCTATTGGGCGGCGCTGTTTGGCGGCTACGGCGGTGGCAAACGAGAGCGCGGTGGTGGCATCAGCTCTCTTTTTATGCTGTTCCTCGCGCCGGTGGCTGCGATGTTGATCCAGTTGGCCGTGTCTCGCTCGCGAGAATATGAAGCGGACGCAACCGGCGCCAAGACCACCGGCAATCCTTATGCATTGGCTAGCGCGCTCGAAAAGATCGAAGCCTACTCGAAGCGTGTGCCATTGGTTGCATCTCCATCCAGCGCGCATTTATTCATTGCGCAGCCGTTGGTCGGCGGTGGCATGTTCACCAATCTTTT
>JAKAYS010000111.1 GCA_021826695.1 Acidobacteriota bacterium
TGGTCCATCTTGGTTCCGGCTGCTCGAACTGCTCATCTTTCCTCGCAGAGACGGTTTCCAATTTTGTTGCGCTTATCTGTCCGCGAGGCGGCTCGGCGTGGAATGGGTCCCGGCGCGAGCGGCAGCTCAATCGAAAAACAAGCGCCGCCATGCGGATTGGACCTCACTGCGACGGAGCCTCCAGCGCGATGCGTCAATTCCCGCACAATCGCGAGCCCGAAGCCACGCGGCGCGGCGCTCTCGTGAAGTTTGCTGGATACCCCCGACTCGAAAATGTGCGGCAAAAGATCTGGAGCAATCCCAGCGCCGGTGTCACTGACCTGAAGAAACAGTGTAGGCGCGGCGCCTTCCAGCGCGCGATTTCCCCTCTCTCCACCTGATCGTTTGGCGAGGCGGGAAAGCCGGTTTGGCGGTTCGTCTCCATGTCTGCTCCTTCGTGACTCGCCCTGTGAAATCGCGATACGCAACTGTCCACCCTGCGGCATCGCCTCGATGGCATTGCCGACGAGGTTGTGCAGGATCCGCTCAAAGTCACTCTCCGAGATTGCCACCATTGCTCTGTTGCCGCGTGCATGGCCCGCCAGTTCCGGGGTTTCGATCTCAACCTCTATGCTGTCTCCAGCAAGCTGCTGCAGCAGTGGAAGACGACGCTTCAATGCCTGCGAAAGGTTGAGCAATGGAGCCGAAGCATCCTGCGGAATCGTATCCGGCGCAGTGAATTTCGCCGGAAGGGTTCCGGTTAGCGCCCCATGCGCGGAATCGAGGAGCGAGGCGACCAAACTGTGTCCGCGTGTGACGGCAGCCGACAATTCCTCAATCCAGTTCTGATATCCATTCGCCACAGCGCCAGGGGTACGCAACAGGTCGCAGTATACCTGGAGGACAGTCAGCCAGTTCCGCGCGTCATGGGCGAGCGAAAGGGCCTCCTTCTCCCGCGCCTTGTTGCCGTTACCCAAAACAGGCTTCGTCACGGGAGGATTGACGGCAACGGGATGGCCGTGGAAAGATGGGTCCTTCCAATTGCGGTCTACGTTCTTAGCGTGGGCCAAGTTCATGACTGGATCTCCGCTTCTTGCAGTCTGGGTGCAACTTGTTATGAGAGGGACTGGCAGGGACCGTCCAAGGACCGTTGCTGCCGCTTCTCTGTTCCCAATTTCGACTTACCGCGATTTCACAATGAATCGAATTTCTGCTTTCGTACTCCATGTGTATTCACGTTACGTGCCAAACTGGTACTCTGCTCTTAAGTTAATGATTCGACAGGAGTAGTTGCACTATTTTGATCGCAAAGCTCCATTACTAAAGAAACGTGTTCATTCCAAAATGGGATTACGCATTCCTGTCTGATATCTATATAAACCTATAATTCTAAATAAGTTTCTAGGATATTCGGCAGCCAATCCATTTTGGAACCCGATTCCCGGGCTGGAACTCCAGTCTGTTTTGGGCAACTGGTCTGTGATTACAATTAAGGACACATGACCTCTCCTGTTTCCACCTGCTTCCGTCCGGGTGACCGGGCCGTCGATCAGCTTCGACCACTTCGTCTCACCGTCGATTTTGTTCCCACGGCGGAAGGCTCCGTACTCATCGAGCTGGGGCACACACGCGTCCTGTGCAATGCGACCATCGAAAACGGCGTGCCCAACTGGTTGCGCAACCGCGGCCAGGGTTGGCTGACCGCCGAGTACGGCATGTTGCCGCGCGCCACGCTGACCCGCACCCCACGCGAAAGCGAACGTGGCAAGGTGGGTGGGCGCACCCATGAAATCCAACGTTTGATTGGCCGGTCTTTGCGGGCCGCGGTCGATTTGAAGGCCCTCGGTGAGCGCACCATCATCCTGGACTGCGATGTATTGCAGGCCGACGGAGGCACGCGCACGGCGGCCATTACCGGCGCTGCGGTCGCGCTGGCGCTGGCGCTGAATCGACTGGTCGCAGCGAAAGTGCTGCCTGCTTCTCCGATGCGACACCTCATCGCAGCCACCAGTGTCGGCATTGTCGAGGGCACTGCACTGCTCGATCTGGCGTATGAAGAGGATTCCCGCGCCGACGTCGATATGAACGTCGTGATGACCGCTGCGGGAGATTTTGTCGAAGTGCAGGCGACCGCGGAGCACAATACGTTCTCTCGGGAACAGCATCTGACGCTGCTCGACCTGGCCCTGCGCGGTACGCGGGAACTCATTGCAGCGCAGCAATCCGTGCTGGCTGGCACCGCAAAGTGACAATCCCCAAGCAGTATTAGAATGAAGTGAGAAGACAGAAATTTCTATCCAATCTAAAAAGACGAACAGGAGTGTATGACGATGAAACTCACCCCCGGCAAACTGGCCGGAATGAAGGCCGTCTCTGACGAGCGCGGCGTGATTGCAGCCGCCGCCATGGACCAACGCGGTTCCCTGAAGAAGTCGCTGGCAAAAGAAAAAGGTTCCGATGTCGATGACCACGCACTGGTGGAATTCAAGGAACTGGTCACGGAAGTTCTGACGCGCCACGCGTCCGCGATTTTGCTCGACCCGGAGTATGGTCTGCCCGCCACCAAGAAGCGCAATGGCAAGGGTCTGCTGCTGGCGTATGAGAAGACCGGATACGATGCGGCGGAAGCGGGCCGCATGCCCGACCTGCTGGACCATTGGTCGGTGCGCCGCCTGAAGCATGAAGGCGCGGACTGCATCAAGGTGCTGCTCTACTACACACCGTTTGAAAAGAAAGAAATCAACGACGTGAAGCACGCCTTCATTGAGCGCATCGGCGACGAATGCCGCGCGCACGATATCGCTTTCTTCCTGGAATTTGTCGGCTATGACGCGCACGGCGGCGACGAGAAGAGCATCGAATACGCGAAGAAGAAGCCCGCGATCACCAAAGGCGCGATGGCCGAATTTACCAAGGACCAGTACGGCGTCGATGTCCTGAAGGTGGAAGTGCCCATCCAGATGGAGTATGTCGAGGGGACGAAGGCCTGCAAAGGTGTGTCGGCCTACACGCGCGCCGAGGCGCTGGCGCACTTTCGCGATGCGGCGGAAGCGTCCACCAAACCATTCATCTATTTGTCCGCGGGAGTTTCGAACCCGGTCTTCATCGAAACGCTGGAACTGGCTGCCGAGTCAGGCGCAAAGTTCAATGGCGTGCTGTGCGGCCGCGCAACCTGGAAAGACGGCATCCCGGTCTACGCCAAGCAGGGCGCCAAGGCATTTGAGAAGTGGCTCGAAGGTGAAGGAGTGAAAAATATCAACAACGTGAATCGTGCTCTGAAGGCGGCAACCCCGTGGCATGAGCGCTTCGATATGTAGTTGGAAGCGTCGATTGGAAATCAAAGTATCGTAAGAGGGACTGCGCAATTTGGCAGTCCTTCTGTGCTTAAGTGGATGTTCTGACTGAGGTGAATCGAGCAGCCTGTCTAAATTCTTCGATCTTCGATTGGCCCAATGCCACATTCTTCTCCACTGGCCATCTGCGCGATAGCTTTCAGGTGACACCTAATACGTATCACCTGTGATACAGTAGGAAGACATGAAGAAGCGCTCGCGCGGCCCAGAAAAACTGGAAACCTACAGCCAGCGCGCATTCTTCGATCGTCCCAACCGTCCACCGCTTGTGAATGAATCGTGGACGAAAAATGCCAAAGGCGAGATTGTCGAATATGGCCTCGCGTATATCGACTTCAGCATCTACGCAGGGGACAATGGGCGGGTCCTGGGCTACGACAATGCTCACGGGTATCACGAGCGTCATTTCATGGGGAACGCGGAACCGATTGCGTTCACAACCTATGCGGAACAATTTGAACGATTCATCTCGGAAGTGCGCCAGTTGAGGAGAAAACGATGACAGCGAGCAACAAGACGAAAATAATTATCAAGAATGACGGCTTCGAGGGCTTCATCCGCAGGGGCCGGGAGCACGCCAAGGCCCTGGACAAGGGTGAAGCTCTGCCGTCGGAGATCACCATCAGTTTTGAGACGCCGACAGAGATGATGCGGGTCTTCACGGTAAAGAGAACGGAGCTTCTCGAAAAGCTGACACAAGACGGGCAACAGCCGATCCACCAGTTGGCAACCAAGCTGAGGCGGAAGAGAACGGCCGTGAATCGCGACATCGGCGTACTCAGGAAGATTGGGGTTCTCTCGACCCTCTCCGTGTCCAATCCGGGACATGGGAAACTTCTGATGGTTTCGCCCTTGGCCAAGAGGTATGAATTTACCTGGAGCGTGGGCGCTGCAAGCCGGGAAGCTCACAGATAAAAGCGGCAACCCCGTGGCATGAACGCTTCGATATGTAAGTTGGAAGCGTTTTGAATTAGCTTCCAGAATATGCAGTGCCGCGTCGCTGGTGGCCCTGACTTTTGTAGATGACAGACCTTTCTGATTTACAATCAGCCCACCACAATGAGCACACTCAGGCTGAAGCCCACGCACGCGCCCGTCAAGGCATACTATGAAGCGCTGGAGAAATTCGGGCGCGGCAAGTTCGATAACGAAGGTAATATACGTGGGGCCTTTGAGGACCTCCTGAAGAAATGTGCCCGTCAATTTGACTGGCTGTTGGTGCCGGAATACCAAATCAAGCGCAAAGGTCAAAATCCCATCCGCATTGACGGCGCATTGCTGGACGCTTTCAACCTGCCGCGCGGCTACTGGGAGGCCAAGGACTCCAAGGATGACCTTGAAACCGAGATGAAGAAGAAGTTCGATGCTGGTTATCCCCGCGCGAACATTCTTTTTCAGTCGCCCACCGAGGCGCTACTCTTTCAAAATGGCCGCATTCAGTTCAATGGTGCGATCACCGACCCGGAAAAGCTGGTGGATGTTCTCTGCCTGTTCTTTGAGTACCGCGAACCGCATCAGGCGGACTGGGAAAAAGCCGTTGAAAGTTTCTCCGTGCGGATTCCAGAAATTGCCGCCGGTGTGCTCAAGCTCATCACGGATGAAAAGAAAACCAACAAGCGGTTTCAGGAGAGCTTCAGCACCTTTGCCGAACTCTGCCGCCAATCCATCAATCCAGACCTGAAAGATGAGGCTGTCGAGGAGATGCTGGTGCAGCACCTGCTGACCGAGCGCATCTTCCGCAAGATTTTTGACAACCCAGAATTCACGCGTCGGAACGTCATCGCAGCGGAAATCGAAAAGGTCATTTCCACGCTGACCCAAAAGCACTTCAGCCGCGATGCCTTCTTGAAAAGCCTGGACCATTTTTACAAGGCCATCGAAGAGGCCGCCGCCACGATGGAGAGTTATGAGCAGAAGCAGAATTTCCTCAACAGCGTCTATGAAAAGTTTTTTCAGGGATTCAATAAGAAACAGGCGGACACGCACGGCATCGTCTACACGCCCCAGCCCATTGTGGACTTCATGGTGCGCAGCGTGGAGGAGGTCCTGCGAACAGAGTTCGGCAAGAGCCTCAGCGATCCCGGCGTGCATATTCTTGATCCGTTCGTCGGCACCGGCAACTTTATTACCCGCGTCATGCAGCAGATCAAGACCAGCCGTCTGCCACAGAAATATAAGCACGAGCTGCACTGCAATGAAGTCATGCTGCTGCCGTACTACATAGCCAGCATGAACATCGAGCACGCGTATCTGGAGCGCACCCAGCAGTACGAACCGTTTGAGGGAATATGTCTAGCTGACACTTTTGACATGAGAGCTCAAGTAACGATGTTCGCCGAAACGAACACGTTGCGGATACGGCGACAGCGTCAGGCACCGATTTTTGTGGTGATTGGGAACCCTCCTTACAATGTCGGTCAAGAAAACGAGAACGACAACAATAAGAATCGAAGGTACTTCAATGATGGAGGCGTAGACGCTCGCGTTTCCGAGACATACGGAAAATCATCTCGAGCCACAAACAAGAATGCACTTTCCGATCCGTACATCAAAGCCATACGCTGGGCGTCCGACCGCATTAACCGTAGCGGCATCGTAGCCTTCGTTAGCAACAGTGGATTCGTCGATGCAGTTGCCGCGGACGGAATGCGCATGCACCTCGCGCGGGATTTCGATGAAATATACATCCTTGATCTTGGAGGTAACGTCAGGAGAAACCCAAAACTCTCTGGGACGACCCACAACGTTTTCGGAATCCAAGTCGGCGTCAGCATCAACATTTTCGTTCGCAGGGACATCCCCGCAGAAAAGAGAAAGTGCGTATTCTTCTATGCCAAAACAGGAGAGTTTTGGACTCGAAGCCGCAAGGAAGAGTTTCTCAACGAAGCTCGAAGCCGAGCAGGCATCAAATGGAGCCCCGTTGTTCCTGATTCACAGAACAACTGGCTGACCGATAACGCTGAATCGGGTTTTTCGGAGTTTATAGAGGTCGCGAAGCGCGAGGTAAAGGAGGGGTTGAAGCAGGACGGCACAATATTCCGAGATTACAGCCGAGGAGCTGAAACAACTCGCGACGCTTGGAGCTATAATTTTTTCCGCCCCGCGCTCGAAACTAACATCCAGAGGTTCATCGACTTCTACAATTCAGAGGTGCAGCGATGGCAGCGCAAGCATGGCTCCGATGATCGTGTTGACTTATTTGTGAACTCAGACACAACGAAAATCAAGTGGTGCAGCAAGCTAAAGCAATCGCTCCAAGCTGGTGTGTTGGCGACCTATCAGCCGGAACAAATCAGAACAGCTATCTACCGACCGTTCACAGCCATGTCTCTCTATTTCGAGGGCGTTGTAACCCACAGAAGGGGCAGGCTACCCAATTTCTTTCCTATCTCAGGATCAAAAGCCGACAATCGAGCGTTGTGGGTGAAGGTCGGCTCAGACTGGCCGGTGTTCGGACTTGCCGTTAAGCAAGTGCCGGATCTCCTTCCGCAGGGCGGTTCGCAGTGCTTTCCCTTCTACACCTACGACGAGGATGGCAGCCATCGGGAAGAAAACATTACCGACTGGGCGCTCGCGGAGTTTCGCAATCACTACAGCGACACATCTATCAGCAAGTGGGACATCTTTCATGCGACCTATGCCATTCTGCATCATCCGCAATATCGCGCGCGCTATGCCGCCGATTTGAAGCGTGATCTCCCGCGCATCCCATTTGTTCCAGAGTTCCACGAATATGCCAGGATTGGGGCGGCGCTAATGAAGCTGCATATTGAGTATGAACGGCAGCCGGAATATCCATTGCAACGCACAGAGACAGGCAAGCTGAATTGGCGCGTGGAAAAGATGGCGCTCTCCAAAGACAAAACTCAGCTTCGCTATAACGACTTCCTTACGCTGAGCGGCATTCCGCCAGAGGTCTATGAGTACCGGCTGGGCAATCGCTCGGCGCTGGAATGGGTGGTGGACCAGTACCGCGTTTCCAAGGATGCACGCTCGGGCATTGTGAACGATCCCAACCGTGAGGACGACCCGGAATACATTGTGCGGCTGATCGGCCAAGTGGTGACGGTGAGTGTCGAAACGGTAAGGCTAGTCCGTGAACTTGCCGGACTGCAACTTCTTCCGGAACCCGCCCAGCAGACCGTTTAAGGTAGTTGCGGTAAAACTCCCCGCTTGACTTCCGGGCGATGTGTTCCTACATTCGCAGTATGGACGCAGAGCGATGCTCTAAAAAACCGGGGAACGCTCCAATCGCTGCTCGTGAAGGCGTGGTGCTCACCGCCATCGTCGAAAACTATATCGCCAGCGGAGATCCGGTGGCTTCGCAGTCCATTGCGCGCCAGCAGAACCGCGAGGGCATGAGCGCCGCCACGGTACGCAACGTGATGGCCGATCTTTCCGAAGCGGGATATCTGGAGCAGCCGCACACCTCCGCCGGGCGCATCCCTACGCCGCAGGCATTTCGTTATTACGTCGAGCAGTTGCTGCGGCGCATGGCGTCTCCGCAGCAGGCGTTGCCGCTGCCCACCCAGGAACAGATTGAAGAGACATTTACCGGGGTCGCCAACGCGACGGACTTCTTCGCGCGCACCTCCCATATTCTTGCGCTGCTGTCTGGCGGGGTCGGTGTGGCGCTGACGGCTGCGGGAGATCGCGAACTGCTGGAGCATGTCCATTTTGTCCGACTGGGGCAGGCGCGGGTGTTGACCGTGCTGGTGACGACCACCGGGATTGTGCGCGACCGGCTGCTAATGCTGGAGCAGGACCTGACGCCGAGCCAACTGGAGACCGCCGCGAATTATCTGAATGCAAATTTTCACGGCTGGAACCTGGAGAGGATTCGGCAGGAGTTGGCGGCCCGCATGGCGCGCGAACGCAGGGAATATAACCAGATATTGCATTCGCTGGAAGAGCTGTGGGCAAAATGCGCGATGGACCGCTCTGCGCCGGAGAAATCCGTCTTCGTCGATGGCGTTGCCAACCTGATGGTAAGCGAAGCGGACCGCAAGCACCTGCGGCAGATATTTCTTGCGCTCGAAGAAAAGCAGCGCATCGTGGACCTGTTGAATGCCTACGTCGATAGCAACCATAGCTCCGTGCGGGTCGTCGTGGGGCTGGAGGAAACGATGCCGGAGATGCGCGACCTCGTTTTGATCGCAGCTCCGGCGCGGTATGGCCAGGAGCATCTGGGGACGGTCGCCGTGATTGGCCCGACACGGATGCAGTACGCCAGCACCATCGGTACGGTAACTTACATTGCTAAGCTCTTTGGACGCTGGGCCGGCCAATCCTAAAGGCCTTCCTCCTCATGCAGTTTTCCAGACTGGGTACAATGGAAATAGAAACTTTTTAGGGCATCGGCAGGTGTTTGTCCTGGGAAGCTTTGTGGACTTTCCCGGTGCTGGAAAGCTTTAGGGAAAAATGCACCCGCAGTTGCCGGGAAATATCTTAAGCGAAATGTAGCGAGCGGCATCCGATGTGCATCTCTTGTAAACAAGGTCAAGCTGCCGTATAGAAAAGGGACGCAATTCAGTCATGCAACATCCCACAGATTTAGACGAAGAAGAAACCATGCGACGTGATGGACCATCCGAAACCGGAGACAAGGTCGTGAACAGGGGCGGCAAGTCAATGGTAGAAAAGCCTACTAATGAACTCGACGGCCAGACGCTCGTCGCCGACACGGATGCCGCCCCGGAAATCTCTGAAGTCAAAGAGGAAGCCGCACCGCGGGCTGAGGTGGAGCGCCTCCAAGGGGAGCGCGATCAACTTCTGGATCGGCTGGCGCGGCTCCAGGCAGACTTCGACAACTATCGCAAGCGTGAAGCGCGCGAGCGCGCGGAGTATCGAGATTATGCGCTGGTGAATACGATCGAGCAGTTTTTGCCGGTGCTCGATAATTTCCAGCTCGCGCTTCGCTCCCAGGGTTCCGCGGAGCAACTGCGCTCCGGCGTGGACCTGATTGTCCGGCAGATGGAAGAGATCCTCCGCGCCTTCGGGGTGCAGCCGATTCCAACATTGGAAAACCGATTTGACCCGCGCCTGCATGAGGCCATCGAGATGGTGGAACGCGACGACATGCCCGACCAGCAGGTGATGGAAGAGGTGCGTCGCGGCTATACCTTGCGCGAACGACTGCTCCGGCCCGCTCTGGTGCGTGTCGCCAATAATCCTAAACAGAAAACAGCATGAGTCCAACTGCCCGCGTGACAAAAGCCGATTATTACGAAGTCTTAGGCGTCGAACGCACTGCCTCCGAACAGGAGTTGAAGAGCGCGTACCGCAAACTCGCCATGCAATATCATCCGGACCGCAATCCGGACGACCCCAAGGCGGAAGAGAAGTTCAAGCTGGCCAGCGAGGCCTACCAGGTGCTGTCCGATCCAGACAAGCGCGCTGCGTATGACCGCTTCGGCCATGCCGGAGTCAGCAACGGCGGCATGGACGCCAGCGGTTTTGCCGGTATGCCGGACCTTGGAGACATCTTCGGCGATATTTTCGGCGAGATGTTCAACATGGGCGGGACCCGCCGTTCCTCGCGCGCGCAGCGTGGGCGCGACCTGCAATATGAACTGACGCTTACGTTTGAAGAAGCTGTCTTCGGCAAACAGAGCGAGATCCAGATTCGTCGCATGGAAAACTGCGCCGCGTGCCAGGGCAGTGGCGCCGAGCCGGGACACGGCCCCAGCGTCTGCCAGCAATGCGCGGGACGCGGGCAAGTCCGTTTCCAGCAGGGATTTTTCTCTGTAGCGCGCACTTGCCCGGCGTGCGGCGGTACGGGCAGTATTGTCAACAATCCTTGTCGCCAGTGCCGAGGGGATGGACGTCAGTCCGCCGACCACACCATCAACGTGACCGTGCCTGCGGGAATTGAAGACCACATGCGCATTCGTTACCAGGGCGAGGGCGATGCCGGGCGCTTCGGTGGCCCGTCCGGAGATTTGTACATTGTCGTTTCCGTCGAGGCGCATCCTTTCTTTGAGCGCGAAGGCAACGATCTGCACTACGTGCTGCCAGTGTCCTTTCCGCAAGCCACGCTCGGGACGGAGCTGATGATTCCGACGCTCGAAGGGGAAACCAAGCTGAAGATTCCGGAAGGAACACAGAGCGGCACGGAGTTTCGCCTGCGCAATAAAGGCGTGCCCTATCTGAACGACCATGGCCGTGGCGATCTCATTGTCCAGGTGGTCGCACAAGTCCCGAAGAAACTGACCAAGGCGCAGAAAGAGTTGATGCGTGAGCTCTCAGAAACTTTGACGGTTGAGAACACACCTTCCTCGCGCAGCTTCTTCGGCAAGATGAAAGACATCTTCAGTTAGGGTCTGCGGAACCTAAGGGCGTGCTACGGACCGAGCCAGCTGCTCAACACACTGGCCACTGCAATCGCAGCGGTCTCCGCGCGCAGAATGCGGGACCCAAGGCTGACGGACTGCCAGCCATATTTTGCGAAGCTGACAACTTCCCCGTCGGTCCATCCTCCCTCAGGTCCAATCGCGGCGCATATTGTTCTTGGTGCTGTCGCTGAATAAATTTCAGGCCCATCCGAGTTTTCCAGGCAGCCGCGCAGAGAACGAGCGCGTTCGTGTTCAGAAAGAAGCAAATGCAGCGCATCCGGTCCTGCCGATAAATAATTCGATACAGGTATTGGATCGGTGATCTCTGGAACATCGCTTCGTCGAGATTGCTGAGCGGACTCATGCGCGATCTTGCGCCAGCGCTCGGTACGTTTCTGCGCCGCTTGCGCGAGATGCTTCTCGGTGCGTTGCGCGATCAATGGAACAATCCGAGCGACACCTAGCTCCGTCAACTTTTCTATCGCCCACTCCATGCGCTCATAGCGAATGATGCTCAGTGCGAGCACCAGCGGTAGGCACGTTGTCGCGTCCAACGTCTCATGCAGAGAAAGCTCAACCGCATCTTCGCGGATGTTGTCAATTACGCCGCGCCGCACTTCGGTTCCCGCGACGATGTCGAATTCCTGGCCCACCTGGGCACGCAATACCCGCGCTAGATGCGCCGCCTGCGCATTCCGCAATACGGCGGAGGTCTGGTCCCATTCGTCGGCAATCCAGCGTCGTCGCGTCATCTCTCAGCCTGAGCCTAATGGCAAGCAGAAAAAAGAACAACCCGGGCCACTGCCTATTTGCCTGCACAAAGCAGCGGGGGAACGCATCTGCGTTCCCCCGCTGCCTGCCTTTTGTTTTGTGGCTGCCTTACTTCTTTTTGGTGGTTTTCTTAACTGCCTTCTTCGTTGCTTTCTTTGCTGCTTTTTTGGTTGCCATGTTAACTATTCTCCCTTTCGATATTACATCGAGTACTGCGGCTTCTCACCGCAGTTACACGAAGGTATAGTTTTGTCGAAAATTAATGTCAAGAAAAAAATGACATT
>JAKAYS010000112.1 GCA_021826695.1 Acidobacteriota bacterium
ACCGGCATCCCAGTCGGAGAAGCGCCTACCAGTCTGGTGTTCCTCCACGCGTCAGCAAGACGCGCCTCGAACCGAGAGAGCATTCGGTTGATCTGGGACCAGCAAGACACGGCTGACCTTCTGGGATGGTACGAGGTCGTTTATGAGGATGGCTTTGTCACCACCATTCCAATCCGCTATGGCGTCAACATACTTGAGTGGAACTGGTGCGAGCGTGTCTCCGCACACGATTATTGCTACAACGCGGACGCGCTTGCCGTTGGAAACCGGGAGAAGAATAGCGTCACATTTTTCGCTTACGAGTGGACCAATCCTCGGCTGGGCAAAGTGATTCAAGAGGTCCGATTGAAAGGCACAACCGGCTTTCGCGGCGGCTCAGATGATTTCAACAATAAGTACGGACCGGTGGTCGGGAGCAATGCTGTCATCCTGGCGGCGCTCAGCCTGGTGAAGAAGCGTGGCTGACGGGAAATGTTATCGCAACGATGATCTGAATATGGGGGCTTTATGTGCATTTTTCATATCTCTTGGAATTTTCGCGAACGGCTTAAGGCCGTTCTTCATGGCATGCCCATCAGACTTCTGGGCCTGGCGCTGGCTGTCCCGTCTTGCTACGCCGCGAATGC
The DNA here is from genome assembly GCA_021826695.1 of Acidobacteriota bacterium. Taxonomy (GTDB): domain Bacteria; phylum Acidobacteriota; class Terriglobia; order Terriglobales; family Acidobacteriaceae; genus JAKAAZ01. Next base: position 627 of record JAKAYS010000112.1, read on the forward strand.
GCCTGCCAATTCTTCCGCCAACTCCCCGTGGGTGGCGACGTGGGGCGCGGCGATGGTGGCCACGCAACCGGACAGTACGCTCGATCTCTCAGGCCAGACTTTGCGCGAGATTGTACACATCAGCGTCGGTGGGGAGCAGATGCGGGTCTGGTTCTCCAACCGGTTCGGCACCGAGCCGCTACTTATCGGAGCTGCCCACGTCGCACTGAGCGCGGGAGGCAGCGCGCTGCAACCTGGCTCCGACCATGCGCTGACCTTTCATCGCATGGCCTCAATCACCATTCCTCCCGGCGCAACCATTGTGAGCGATCCCGTCGCGTTCCAGGTCCCGCAATTTTCAAACCTGGCCGTCAGTATTTACATTCCCGGTCATACGATGGCGAGCACCGAGCATTCAGCGGCCAAGCAGTATTCCTACACGATGACGGGCAATGCCGTGGACGCGCCATCGCTTGCTGCGACGGCGCCACAGGTTACGGCCTGGTATTTCCTCACTGGCGTGGATGTATATGCTCCGGGGGATTCCGCCGTCGTGGCTTTTGGCGATTCGATTACGGACGGCGCGCATTCTACCTTGGATGAGAACCATCGCTGGCCGGACTATCTGGCAACACGTCTGGCTGCAAACGCGAAGACGCGGCAAGCCGGAGTGCTCGGTGTCGCGAACGCGGGGATTGGCGGCAATCGCGTGCTGCTCGACGGCTATGGACCGAATGCGGTGTCGCGCGTGGACCGGGACATTCTGGCCCGAAGCGGCGCGCGCTATGTGATTGTGCTCGAAAGCATCAACGACATCGGGAGTTACGCGCGTCATCATCTACCCTACGACGATCTGGAGCAACGCCTGGAGTGGGGGCTTTCCCAGGTGGCGATACAGGCGCGCCTGCACCACCTCGTCGTCTTCGGCGCAACTCTGACGCCGGACCAGGGCAGCAATTATTACTCGCCAGAAGCCGAGGCGGTGCGCGAAAAACTCAACCAGTGGATCCGCACCAGCCATGTCTTCGACGGTGTGATCGACTTCGATCTGGCGACCCGCGACCCACAGCATCCACAACAGTATTTGCCGCAGTACGATGCCGGCGACCATATCCATCCGAACGATGCTGGATACCAGGCGATGGCGCAGGCGATCGACCTGGATCTTTTTCTAAATACTCCGCCGAAGAGTTCGGAGGCGGTCAAGAAGCCATAGGCAAGCTGGGAAAATGCGCAGTCGGATCGCGCCTCCACCCCATCCATCAAGGCCATCGCTGGCTAAACTTTCCGCATGTCAGAGGGTTTGATGACACTCCCGGGTGAGGAGCAAATTTTGCACCAAATTTTATGCCCCCAAAATGCCCGACGTTTGATGTTGAGATATGTGTCATATTATTTCGCTTGACTTCCATATTTTTCTCATGTATTACTAATCGCAATCAAAGATGGGTCAAGCGAAAGCATTGACTTATGTCCCTCACTGGTTTACGAAACCACTTTTTCTTCAGGAGGCTGTAATGCGCTCGACCTACGTTCGTATCAATCGTGAAAAGGAATTGCGTTCACATTCATCGAGGCTATCTTGCCTTGCGAGACATTTCTTTTTTCTACTGTGTGCATGCACATGCGTTCTCTTGGCTTCCGCTGGATATGCGCAGCAAGGATCGCAGGCTACGCTCGATGGCACAGTGACGGACCTGCAAGGAGCTGTCGTTACCGGAGCGACTGTTGTTGCGACTGAGATGAACACAAATGTCTCGCACAAAGCCGTGACCACAGGGGCAGGCGTCTATACCTTCCCCGCGTTGCCGCCAGGACGATACAAAATCGCGACCTCGCATGACGGCTTCCGCACGGCTGGTATGACGGACATCATATTGCGGGTAGGCCAAATGCTCACCGTCGATGTCAAACTTCAGGTTGGCCAGGGAGCGGAGTCTGTGGTTGTCTCAGGGGACCAGCAACTGCTTGAGACCAGCACTTCCCAACTGAGCCACTATGTCACAAGCGCGGAGTTGACGTTGTGGCCGTTGAACGATACGGGCGGCGAGCGCGACATTCAGCAGTTCATCTTCGACAGTCTTCCAGGCACCCAGGGGAACTCATTCACCGGCACGATCAATGGCGGACAGGCCTACACAAACGAAGTCTATCTGGAAGGCATCTCCCTGGGGACCTTCGACACCGCCGAGTTGCACCCAAGCGAAGATGCCATCAAAGAATTCAATCTGCAAATTGGTTCCATGGGCGCCCAGTATAACGGCGGTGGAACTGGAATGAGCAATTACAGCATCCGCTCGGGAACGAATACTTTGCATGGCACACTTTTCGAGTTCCTTCAGAACGAGGATTTGAATGCAAACTCGTATACCAACAAGCAGTTCGATCGAGGCAGGCCCAAGGACCGGACCAACAGCTTCGGAGGCACGGTTGGTGGGCCAATCTTCATCCCCAAGATCTACGACGGACGCAGCAAGACGTTTTTCTATGTCTCCTATGAGCATGACATCGTGGACAACTACTCACTGGTAGGGTTGACCACTGTACCGACCGCCGCTGAAAGGAGTGGCGACCTCTCTGGCTTCTTGAATCCAGCCCTAACGCAGGACCCACGCTCGGGCCAGCCCGCGACGAGTGGGGGAAAGCCGGTTGTGGACATCCTTGGCAGACCTGTGATCTACGGTCAGATCTACGACCCGGCTACTACCCGCGATCTGCAGGCTGGCGAGGTCGATCCCCGCACCGGGCTAGTCGCAACACGGACCGGCGACGTTCGAGATCCTTTCACCAACAATCAGATCCCCACGGGCCGGTTTGATCCATCTGCGGCGGGCTATCTGAAACTTGCGTTTCCCAAGGACTACGCAAACAACCTCGTTGTCAACAACGTGCCGACGGTCGGTTATGAGCCAACTTTCACCCAGAGCAACTTAACCATCAAGGTCGATCATCAACTTACAGACGCAAATTCGCTTTCCTTTTTATTTCTCAACGATACGCGGCTAAGAAGTCTCGCAACGGGGGGTACAAATACCTGGGGTTCCCCGGGCGATAGCCCTCTGGACCCCTGGGCCTATGAAAACAACCCAGGCAAGGTCTTTCGCCTCAATGATTATTGGACGATCACCCCCAGACTCTTCAATCGCCTGGGCTTCGGCTACAATCGATTCACCGCGACACATATCACCCCCTTCTCCAGTCGGAATTGGGGATCGACACTCGGGATCGCAAATATTGCGAAGTTCGGTTTCCCCATAGCTAAATTTTCAGGCGCCGGCCCCAGTCTCGGAAGCAGGACGGACCAACTCGGAAGTCAGGAAAACGGAAGCGGCTTTGTCAATTCCAGTTACATGGGCGTCGATCAGGTGTCCTTCAGCAAAGGCGGCCATCAAATCACGGCTGGAACGGAATTTCGGCTTTATCACTCAACGCAAATAAACAACACCATGGCGCCATATTATAACTTTTCAAACGCTATGACGGATGGCGGCAATGTTACCACCTCCTACTCCGGAAACTCGTTCGCCAGCTTCCTTCTAGGTCAGGTGGCGAGCACTGGCACCCAGGTATTTGTAGGAAACCAAACTTACAATCGGCCTGAAGTCGGCACGTACCTTCAAGACGACTGGAAGGTCAACCAGAGGCTTACCCTGAACCTGGGTCTGCGCTGGGAAATCATGGGAGGGATCACAGAGGCGCATGGACAGATGAGCACAATGAATCCTCTCACGCCCAATCCCGGAGCAGGCAATCTACCCGGGGCGCTGCAATTCGCTTCGCAACTGAAGATCAAAGGCTTTGAGCATACGGATTGGGGACTGATCCTGCCGCGTTTCGGCTTTGCCTACCAACTTAATTCCAAGACGGTAATGCGCGGCGGTTTCGGCGTGAATACCCAATCCCCCGAAGGAGGCCCTGAATTTGTCGGCCAGCTCTTCAATCCACCGCCAACATGGGGCTATGCGGGGAACCTTCAGATCAATCAATCGACAAATCCGCAACCCTTCAGCGATATCGCGGTTACAACGCTGAGTGCTCCCTACCCGGCCTTTACGGGAACGCTTCCAGATTACGATCCTACGATGGCGAATGGCTATGGACCGCCAGCGTATGTTCGGCCCGATGGAGCAAATCCATCGTATGTGGAAAACTACAATTTCGGCTTCGAGCGGGACCTGGGGAACAAGACCACCGCCCAGCTCAATTACATCGGCAATACAGCCAAGCGAATCTATGCAACTGGGCTCGACCAGATGAACCAGCTTCACCTGTCGGCCATTGCCAAGTACGGGGATGCGCTCGAAGATCCAGTGTCGTCTCATCCCAATGTGCCTATACCGTATGCCGGTTTTAACCCGAACAACACTGTGGCGCAGGCCATCGCGCCCTTTCCTCAGTACGCTGGCGGTCAAATGTTCCAGTATGACTTCAACCATGTAGGCTGGTCCCGGTACGACTCCATGCAGGCGACTGTTACCCGTCAGGTGACAAAAGGTCTTAATATTGTGGCGGCTTATACTTGGTCGAAGATGATGACCAACACTAACAGCAACTGCAGTTACGCCAACGGTTCGTGCTCTCCGGTGCAGGATGTTTACCGTCCGCAACTTGAGAAGGCGGTCGGGCTTGGTATCGACATCCCCCAGCAACTGAAGATCACGTTTTTCTATATGCTTCCGGCTGGCAAGGGCCGCGCGATCTCGCTTCACGGTCCTCTGGACTGGGTACTTGGCGACTGGACATTGAGCGGCAACACTATTTATCAATCTGGAAGTTCACTTCAGATCGTAGACAGCAGCGCTAACAATGGGATATTCTCCACCACCCGGCCAAATTTCACCGGGCAGCCGATCAGGGTGCATGGGTCCGGTCCCATCAACATTCGCGGTCATGTAGGCCCCCAATACCTGAACCCGGCGGCATTCGCGCATGTGCCGACCACCTGTAGCCTTGTGGCTCCAGGGGCAAGCTGCAACAATATCGCTTTGACGTACGGCGATGTTCCTTCAGCGCTCGGCGGTGTCCAGGGTCCAGGGTATGCGACTGAAAACGCCAGTCTGCAGAAGAACTTCTATGTATCGACAGATCGCAGCTTTCAGCTCAGAGTGGACAGTTTCAATGTGTTCAATCGGGCGGTCAGTGGCAATCCTGTCACTGATATCAACAATCCCAGCTTCGGTCAGATCATTGGCGTCCAAGGCCCGCGAATCGTTCAGGTCGCAGGAAGGTTCACTTTCTGAAACCGTCCAGCAAGGTGCAATGATCTAGCTTCATCTTCTCTTTGGGCCGCGAATGTTCCATCATTGGCGGCCCACAGAGTAGATTTATAAGTAAGGGACGCTGACGACTCTCGCTCCTGACATGAGGGGCAGGCATTCCGAAAACACAAAATCTCGCCTGTTTTGTTCGGTCAACAAATACAGTGTTTTCGAGCGCCATCGGAAACGACATGCTTAAAGGCTGCGGAACAATCTTGCTCTGCTTCCTGCTGCACACAGCAACTCAGCAGCTATGGGGACAGAATCCATCCCTGGCCAGCCCGCAACCAACTCCACCGTCACTGGCCGCCCCGGACGCTTCAGTACCTGGGACTACTTGCGCCCAGTTGCAACAAACCAGTTCCAAACTGATAGAGCAACGGAAATATTCTCAGGTCACCGGCGTTTTAGAACAATCGCTGGCGCTATGCCCCAATCGCAGGGAGATTCTGCTCGTCCTTGCCAAGGCGCAGATGTTGTCAAAGCAATTCCCCGCAGCGTTGGCCTCGCTGAATGCCCTTATTTCCGAAGACCCGAAAAACGTCGACGCTTTGATGACGCAGGGAAAGGTCTTTTATCTTCTCAACAAGGATGCGGAGGCAGATGCTTCGCTGAGACGGGCGATCGAGATCGCGCCCAAGGCATCTGAACCTCACTATACGTTGGGAAGACTCTATTACGCGCAGTCCAACGTGAAGGATGCGACCACCCAATTTCAAGCGGCGTTGAAGCTGGATCCAAATGCATACAAGGCGTACGACGGTCTTGCCTTGTGCTATGAAACCTCAGGAAAGATCAGCGAGGCTGCTCATGAATATATGAGCGGTCTCGCGCTCGTCTATAAAGCTTATCCGAGCTATGACGTGATCTACGCCGATTTTGCGGAATTCCTTCTCAGATACGGTAGCAATAAAAAAGCTTTTGACCTGGCTGCGGAGGCAGCGTCGCGAAATCCTCGTGAGCCAAGAAATTTCTATTTGGCCGGGAAAGCGCTGTACGAAGGAGGCCATCTTGAGGCCAGCGTACCCTGGCTGGAACGATCGATCCTGATAAACCCCCTGTATCCAGACCCACATAACATACTTGCACGGGTATATAGAAGGCTGGGTAAAAGCGACCAGGCCAACCAGGAAGCCAGGACATTCCAGAAGCTCCTGGAAAAAGCTCCGGCGATTACGAGATAGTTTGTATCTTCGCAGTTCGTTGGCCTATTGAGCTATCGTCACGGTTGCAGCTCAGGAGTGGCGATGTCGACCATACCAGGTTTGCCGTTGACGGAACCATGCCAGACGCTCGCCCCAAAGGTTGTGATGTAGATTTGATTCGCGTCATAGGGATCGACGATCACACGGTGGCCCATCTTAAAGTCGAATCCGGGGATCCGTGTCCAATGCTCACCGCGGTCGGTCGATTTCCACGCAGATGCATCGAAGCCTGCCGCATATAAAACATCTGGATTTACAGGATCGATTGTCACGTCGTAGACGTGTTGGTCTTGATCCAGCACATGCCGCCACGTTTGTCCGCCGTCTACGGTTAAAAATATGCCTCCGCCTTCACCGTGCATACCCACTGGCCTCGCCCATGCGGCGAGATACATGCGGGATGTCGTTCGCGGATCGATCGCGATTCCGTTTGGGGCATTCGATCCAGAGGGCATGGCGACTGGCTGCCAGGTGACGGCCCCATCGGTCGATCGATAGATGGCCCCATCCCCCGCGTTCCCGATGCTTCCATCTTCAGAACGCCGGGCCAGCAGCACATAAAGCGTGCCTTTCGTGTCTTCCGCCAATCTCCATGCCAGCGGTTGCGCCTGGGTGATCCCACGATTCATCAGTTGCCAACTCTTCCCGCCATCGCTGCTCTTATAAACGCCCTGGCCAAATGCGGCAACGTAGAGAATGCGGTTTTTCACCGAACTCGAAGGGTCAAGCAGGATGTGCGTCATTGCCGCTTCCTTCATCCCATCGTTCGCTTTGCGCCAGGTATGGCCTCCGTCATCGCTCCGGCAAACTCCGCCTTTGAAATTCAGTACAGAATTATGGCGCCACATTTTTGTCCGGGGCAGATCGTGCGAACCACTGTTCACGCTCCACATCCGCCCTTTGACCTGTGGGTCCAACACTACCCAATACGTAGTGTTGCGCCATTGCCTTGGCACGCCATCTGTCGAACTCATCCAGGAGTGTCCACCGTCCTCGCTCCGGAACAGGCCGATGTCCGTGTAGGTGATAAACATTCGCTTTTTATCGAACGGATCGAAGTGCACACCATAGGAGGTGGTGACATCGAGCCCTCTGCTCGTCCATCCTGAGTCGCCGCTACGGCGTGTATAGACCTGCTCCCAATGTGCTCCGCCATCGCGCGATTGCATCGTTCGACCAAGGTCTGTGGTGTAGACGAGATTGGGGTCCTTCTGGGCCACATCGATACCGAGAGGATTGCCACTCCAGCCGCTACCCAGGCTCTCATCGTCAATCCAGCCGCCACGAACGTTCGGCGCAGCGCGGTGGTTCGATTCCTTCCAGACCAATCGCCATGTTCGCCCCGCGTCTGACGTCTTCGCGATACCCATCCAGACTGCGCCGTCGAGCGATAGGTTTCGATAGGAGAGGTAGGCGATATCGGGATGGTCGAAACTGGCGGCGACCACGCTCACCTCGCTTCCACGGCCAGGGAGAGCACTGCGGCGCCAAGTTTTTCCATCGTCGGAAGAGACAAAGGCCCCTGCCGCTGATGTTGCATATAGAAACACTTTTCCATGAGAGAATCCTGCCGAAGCATTCGTGATTTCTGTCACGGGCGGCCCAGGAATTTCGTGGATGCCCGCCGATGTAACTGTGGCGAATCCATGCACCATTGCCAGCACCAGGCGAGGCGCATTTTTTGAGGAAGCGGGATCAATCCATATATGATTTGCCGCCTCGCGCAGGCTCTCTGTCTTCAGCCAATTCTGCCCAGCATCATGCGACACGAACAGGGCTGAACCGTCCTTTTTCTGGCCTGCGATGTAGAGGGTTTTAGAGTTGCCCGGATCGATCGCCATCGCGGTAATTCTTCCCACCGGATCGGGCACGGCAAGAATATGCACATTTGCCTCTTCGGAGTCCGTTTTGAGCGCGCGGATGCTGCCCGGTTTTGGATAAATCAAATTCCATGTGCCGCCGTCGTCCTCACTGCGCCACAAACCAATCCCCTGGGCATAGATGACGTTTGGCTGGAGCGGGTCGAAAATAAAAAAATGCACGGGTCCGCGCAGATTGAACATGCGCCAGGACAGGCCCGCATCATGTGTGATGTAGGAGCCGGACATATCGCAGGCCACCAGGACTGTCCTGGGATCGTTAGGGCTGATGGCGGGATAAAACATCGCGCCGCCGCCGCCTGGTCCAAGGATGCGGAAGTTGCCAGGCCGCTGAGCATATGCCGATGTCGATAGGGCCATGAGCGCCAGTATTAGGCGGACAATCAAAAGTCGCATGCAATCTCCCTTTTGTTATTGTTGCTGTTCTTTTAGAGGGGAAGTTCCCAATGGTTGTCTACAGTGTTAGCTGTAGGTCCTGGCGAGCAGGTCCTCAAGGAAGGCCTTCGATTCCAGGATGCACATCTTCTGCTGGTGTGAGCTAGCCCCTGGGACCTCGCATTCGATTGTCATCGCTCCCTTGTATCCCACTTGCTTCAATTTCTGGAGCACAAGGGGAAAGTCGACCTTTCCTTTCCCCATAGCAACTTCTTCCCCGTGATCTTTCGTGTTGGTCGGGAACAGGCCGTCTTTTGCATGAATTCCGCGGACGCGATGTCCAATTACATCCATGGCGTCTACCGGATTTCCCTTTCCCCACATAATGAGGTCGGCCATATCGAGATTTACAAAGACGTTGTCGAGGCCCACGTCCTCAATCAGTCGCAGCAACGTGATCGGTGTCTCCGTTGCAGTCTCGCAAAGAAATATTTGCCCCCGCTCTTTGCAATGGCCGCCAATGTCTTTCACTGCGGCCACCGCCTGCGGATAGAGCGGATCATTCGGATTTTCCGGTATAAAACCGCAAAGCGTATGGACAGCCGGGATCCCGCACTGGCTGGCTATATCGGAGGCCAACTTCAGGTTGCGAATGCGGGCCTGTCGTGTGGCCGGGGGAACGATCCCAATCGTTTCCGGCCCTCGAAAGAAGTCGTATATCCGCAGTCCCGGACCATGTTCACTGAATGCTGTGGCCTCCACACCGTACTTTGCCAAAGCATTTTTTATTTTTGCTGGGCTTGCGACATCGGGAGTCAGACGATTGAACCCTATCTGACACGTAGGCAGGCCCATATCATGGACGCTTTTTACCGCACCGTCGATAGATTCTCCCACGGGAATCCAAAGGTGTACCCCCAGCCGCATAGGCGTAGCGCCAGAAACAGCCACGCGTGGCGGCGATTGTGCAAGAGCGTGCGGGACACTGCTTGAAATACAAGCTGCGCCAGCGAGCTGCACGAAGCTTCTGCGATCCAATAGCTTCATCCTGTTCAAGGCCCCCCGTAAAACGAGTGCTGTAAAACGAGTGCTGGAGTGTTTCGAAATCCTTATCTGCGCTTGACCAATTCAAGCAATCCAAAATGCTCCGGAACGTGAAACGAATCGCTCATAGGAGCCTGCCAGGCCACCTGCTTCCGATCGGCTGGTGGTCCCTGGCTGCGGAACAAGTTGATGCGGAAATCATTTCCAGGCGCTGGCGTCCGGCGATCGATGGCCGAGAAGGGAATACGCATCGCCCCGTACCATATCCTGGCGTTGCGATCGATCCTGGCGGCCGTTGCAAATCCCGACTTCCAGGTCCATCCGTCTTCGTGGTGCGGATGGTCCAGATTGATGCTGAGATCGAGCCACTCACCTTGTGGGGACAACTCAAATTCCTTATAGTGCCGAATATTTTGAAAGTTAGACCCGATAAAAACTTCCGCTACATCCCAATTCCAAAGCAGATTGGTCTTCGCCATGACGTCAGGGGAGGGTTTAAGGTATAGCTCCTCATAAGGACAGACAAACAAAAAATAAAGATTGTCCTTCGTCCAGCGGGAAAGCACTTCCGTCCGGTAGCGGGGGAGTGGACGCCCATATTTGTCAACTTCCGCGTATATCGGCAGCGCCCCGCGCCAGAACGCGGAATGGGGGTCTGTCTCCAAGGCGACATCATGGGTCGCCTGCGTGCTCTTGAAAGTTGCGGGGTTGGCTGCCAGCGCAGTGGGCATGCTTGTAATCAAGACTAAAAATGTTGGAATCCATTTGTTCACGAACACTCTCCGGAAGGTCTTGCCACTGGCAACGGCTGCACGATTCATCTTCATTTGGAAGCAATCAATCAACGCATTTAAGAAGTTCGTTCAGACCGCCATCCCGCACCTTTCAGATAGCGCAACAGACGAGGCGGATTGGGCCAACGAGCAATGCGGGAAATAGTGATGACAGGTGAAAATGCCGTTCAGATGCAAATAGCTGAAGCAAGATCGGCTTTTTAAACACATCCCAACACGTCCCCGCGGGTAACTTTGGGGGTTGAAATATCCACCAAAGTATATACCATCGAAAAGCTTCGTTATATTATTTTTTATGCGATTGAAACGTTTCTGTTTGTTATCGTAGTATTCCACTTGGATCGCTAGAAGAGCAAGCGAGGGAGAACGGTACAACAGTGCTTACGTTGCTTTCGGGGCGAACCGCTCCAATCCAGGCCAATAGCGCTGACCTTTCGTGTCTCGATCTTTATTAAGTGACAATCCTGGAAAATGTGGGGACTCTA
>JAKAYS010000113.1 GCA_021826695.1 Acidobacteriota bacterium
TCTTATGTAGACGCACCGCTTTCATACCATCTTTCAAATGCAGTTCGCGCGGGCGTCCGTAGTCATACAGGCGATAGGTCATGTCGGAGTTTTGCTGCGTCTCCAGCAAAATCACGCCGGGCCCAATTGCATGCACGGTGCCCGCATCGACAAAGATCATATCGCCCTTCCGCACTGGCACCCACTGCAACAAGGCTTCCAGCGTATTGGACTCAATGGCGGACTTCACCTCGTCCTGCGTTGCACCGGGACGAAGACCCAGCGCAACAGCCGCTCCCGGCTCCGCTTCCAGCGCGTACCAGCACTCCGTTTTGCCATGCGGTTCGCCGTGTTCGCGCGCCATGGCATCGCCGGGATGCACCTGCACGCTCAACTTTTCCTGCGGGAAAAGAACTTTCATCAGGAGTGGAAATCGTTCTTCCAGGCATGCTTCAGGCCCAACCAGCGCTTCTCCATGCTGCTTGAATACAGCGGAGAATGTTTCTCCAAACAGTGGGCCGCTATCGACGATGCAATCCTCGCCGCTCAGCCAGACTTCGCCAATCGGTTCATCGCCAACTTTGTAGTCGTACCAGGGAGCAAGATCGCGCGCGCCCCAGATGCGGGTGCGAAACCATGGACGCAGACGAAAGGGGGCGAGTTTTTCCATAGATCGTTTCGATGAAGCCTTATAGCTAACTTTAACCGATCCCGGGCGAGAAAAATTAAACGTCTTCCAGCACAGCCATCGCTGCGTTCCTGCCATTCATTGCTATGACGCTGCCGCCGGGATGCGTGCATGCTCCGCACAAATAGACTCCAGGCATCGGCGTGCGCGGTGAGAGGCGAAGGCTCCACATATACTGCGGCAGACATTCGCCCTGAAAAATATGGCCTCCGGTCAGACCGACATAAGACATGGTCTTTGCGAGGCTCCAGGTAAACGCAGGCCACCACGCCGTCTTCATTTTCCATCAGCAGAAATCTTCCTCTGGCAAGCATCGCCTCAATCTGCTCGGCATCGGTGCGCTCGCCGTTTTTAAACGAGCGCTCTACCTGAAACGCATGATTGACCAACTCTGCAATGCGGGCCGCATCCTTGGGCTTCGCTTCACGAAACTTCCAAAGCATCGTCATCAGTCCAGTTTTGCGAAGAAGTCTTTCATCCGCTTGAGTCCTTCATCGACATCGGCGTGAGAAACAGCATACGAAATGCGAATATGCTCGTGTGTGCCAAAAGCCTCGCCCGGCACCGTTACGACATGTGCCTCATGCAGCAGACGGGTCGCCATTTCCGTTGTGGTTCGAATCCCACCTTTGCCTAGAAATGCAGAGACGTTGGGGTACACGTAAAACGCGCCTTGGGGCACAGTGCATGTCACGCCGGGAATCTCACGCAGCCCGCCGAGAACCTGATCGCGCAGTGACAAATAATCGTTGCGCATCTCCGCAACGCATTGCTGCGGCCCGTTCAACGCAGCGATGGCGGCCTTCTGCACAACGGCTGCCGTCGAGGAAGTGTTCTGGCTTTGCAGCTTGGACATGGCCTGAATGATCGGTTTCGGCGCCAGCGCAAATCCAGCGCGCCAGCCAGTCATGGCATAGGTCTTCGACAGCGAACCGAGCACAACCAGATGCTCTTTGCAATCCGTAAACGACCCGCCCGAAATCGGCGCGCCAGTGAATTGCAAGTAGGCATAGCACTCATCCAGCAGCAGGTAGATGCCGCGCGCGTGCGCTAGCCGCACAATTTTTTCCAGGTCTGCCGGAGCAATGACAGCTCCAGAAGGATTCGATGGCGAATTCAAAATGATGGCTTTGGTGCGCGGGGTAATGGCCCTCTCGATTGCAGCGGCGGTAACGCGAAAATTCTCCGCCTCATTGGTTTCGAGATACACCGGCTTGCCACCGGCATACTGGATGATGTCCTTGAAGGAAACCCAGTACGGCACCGGCAGCACTACCTCGTCGCCGTGATCGACCAGCACCTGGATCGCCTGAAACAGCGCCAGCTTGCCGCCGGTGGTGAAGATCGCTTCTTCCGGAGTGTAGTTGGAGCCGAAATCGGCAGCATGGCGCTCCACGATGGCCTTGCGCACTTCAGGAATGCCACTGACCATGGTGTAGCGCGTGAAGTTCGCTTCAATGGCGGCGATGGCGGCGTCTTTAATATGGCGTGGCGTAGCAAAGTGCGGCTCGCCCGCGCCAAAGTCAACCAGATTCGTGCCTTGAGCGCGGAGCTTGGCCGCCTCGGCAGTGACGGCCATGGTGGCGGAAATTTCAATGCGGCTGACGCGATCGGCAAATATTTTCTGGGCGGCGGGAGCAGTCATATACCTAGTTTGGCAGAGATGGCAGCCGAGGCCAAGAGGGTGTTACAAGGAATTTGAATCGCAGCAGATTCCGCTTATTTTGGACTGCGAGGCAAGTCTCCCGCTGGGTCAATCGAAATGCGTGCCTGCAATCGCTGAATCACCATGGGAGGCACCAGTCCCTCCACCGATCCTCCCAGACGAAACACCTCGCGAATCAGGCGCGAACTGACATAAGAATATTTTTCCGCAGGCATCATAAAGACCGTTTCCAGTTGTGGCGCGAGGCGGCGATTCATCAAGGCCATTTGAAATTCGTATTCATAATCGCTGATTGCCCGAATACCGCGCAGAAGCGCCTGCGCCTGCTGCTGGCGGGCAAACTCCACCAACAAGCCGTCAAATGTGCTGACCGAAATGTTGCCGAATTCGCGGGTGGCTTCCGTAATCATCTCCACGCGCTCTTGCACGGGAAACAACGGCTGCTTTTCCGAGTTGTTGAGGATCGCGATGACCAGATGGTCGAAAATTTTCGAGCCTCTGGCGATCAGGTCAAGATGACCGTTGGTCAGCGGATCGAAGGTGCCGGGATAAATTGCGCGGACAGTATTCACGTCAAATGGATTGTAAGGGTCTGGAGGAAGGGGCGCAAACTACAAATAACTGGCTCGCGGCCTATAACAAATTTGTATCCAACCCAGCAATGAAATGAATGCCAGGGACAGTGAGACGACCCAAGCGCCGATCATTCGTCAAGAGAAAGACGGCCCGTTCTGAGTGAACAGACAGCCCTTCTCAACTGTGGTGGGCAGAGCCTGCCTTTACTTCTTTGCTGCGCCCGCCTTCACCACTTCCTGCGCCGTAGCCGCGCCGTTGACAGGCACCGCAGGGACCTCAGGGATGTCGCTTTTTACGCTGATGCCGAGCTTCTGCCGCAGCGTGGCCTCGACGCGCGCGAAGGTGTCCTTGTTGTCCTTGAAATACTGGCGGACATTCTCGCGGCCTTGTCCGATGCGCTCCCCGGAGAAGCTGTACCAGGCACCGGATTTTTCCACGATATTTTGCAGCACCGCCTGGTCGAGCACGTCGCCTTCGCGTGAAATTCCTTCGCCATAGAGAATGTCGAACTCGGCCTCGCGGAACGGCGCAGCGACCTTGTTCTTGACGATCTTGACCTTGGTGCGAGAGCCGACGACAACATCGCCCTCTTTGACGGCGGCAATGCGGCGAATATCGATCCGCACGGAAGAATAAAACTTGAGCGCGCGGCCTCCGGTCGTCGTCTCAGGATTACCGAACATGACGCCGATTTTTTCGCGAATTTGATTAATAAAAATTAGCGATGTACGCGACTTCGAGACCGTCCCGGTCAGCTTGCGGAGCGCCTGCGACATCAAACGCGCCTGCAATCCCATGTGGGAATCGCCCATCTCGCCGTCGAGTTCCGCCTTCGGCACCAGCGCCGCCACGGAGTCAACCACCAGCACATCGATCGCGCCCGAGCGCACCAGTGCTTCGGTAATTTCGAGCGCCTGTTCGCCGTAGTCCGGCTGTGAGATCAGCAGATTGTCCACATCGACGCCGAGCTTTTTGGCATATTGCGGGTCGAGCGCGTGCTCCGCGTCCACAAACGCCGCCATGCCTCCCGCCTTCTGCGCTTCGGCGATGATCTGCAACGTTATTGTCGTTTTGCCCGAAGATTCCGGCCCGAAAATCTCAATCACGCGGCCCCGCGGAACACCGCCCACGCCCAGCGCCGCATCGAACGAGATCGACCCGGTGGAGATGACGGAGATGGGAACGATGGCCTCTTTGCTGCCGAGACGCATGATGGACCCTTTGCCAAACTGCTTCTCAATCTGCGAAAGCGCCAGGTCTATCGCACGCGCGCGCTCTTTATCGTCTGCCATTTTCTCTCCGGGGGTTGAGGTGGAATTAGTTGTCCGCGACACGAGGCGACTGCTACTCAGTATCGATAAAACGCGAGAAAGAAACTTTGGTTACTGGCGGGATTTTAGCACTAAATCCAGATCGGCGAAATAAAAGCGAATTCGCTTGTAGTTTTTGCGTCTGGCAATCTCAATTTTCGACATGTCTTACTTCTCAAATGCATCTTACTATCTGATACAATTCTTACATGACATCCCATACGACCACCATCAGCACCAAGGGGCAGCTTGTTATTCCAGCGGAAATCCGCGAAGCGCTGGATATCAAGCCTGGAACCCGTTTCGCCGTCCTACGGGAGGGGAATCAGATTATCTTGCGTCCGGTAGACAAGCGTTTTATCGACGAACTGTGCGGAATCACAGCGGGCGGCCCATCGATGACCGAAATGCTGCTGAAAGATCGCCGCGAAGAAGACAAGCGTTCGAAATGGTGACCTACGCGCTCGATGCCAGCGCCCTTTTGCGGTTTATCGACAAGGAGGCCGGAGCGGAACACGTCCGTTCCATTCTGCATGGGCTCCGGTCCGGCAAGCACCGCGTTCTGGTCTGTGCGCTGCACTGGGGTGAGGTTGCCGGCAATCTGTATAGGAAGAAAGGCCCGGAAATCCAACAACAAGTGATGGACAGGTTTTCCTATATAGGCTTGGAATTCATTCCTGCTACGCCAGATCGCGCGATTCGAGCCGCAATCCTCAAAGCTGAACTCAGGATTCCATACGTAGACGCCTTTGGTGTTGAGCTTGCGGAGAGCACTCCATGCACCTTCGTGACTGCGGATTACGATCTGAAACCTGCGGCCAATCGAGCGGAAATACTTTTCTTGCCGAAGAAGTAGGATAGAAACTGCAATGATCCAGAAGTCCCCACTCCGAAGTCTTATTAGTAGACCCCCTGCAACGCCTCTCTTCCACTACACATCGATGAGCGGGTTCCTAGGCATCATTGAAAGTAAATCTATCTGGGCCAGCAACATTCATTATTTGAACGATCATAAAGAGTTTTGCCTTACTCTTGAGTTAGCTCAAGGAGTGATAAAAAGTCGCAAGGAAAAGGACATTGAGAATCATTCGTTATATGTAGAGATGCAAGCAAATCTTCAACTGATGGAGAGAACAATCTATGTTACTTCGTTCAGTGAGGATGGCGACTCTCTAAGCCAGTGGCGTGCTTATTCAGGTGGAGCAGGCGGTTTCAGTATCGGGTTTTGTTCAGATGAATTATGGGATCTGAGCAACCAAAATACGGTGAAATTCAACAATCGATCAGATCCATCCACTAACCCACACATTATTTTCTCCAAATGCGTCTATGAAAAAAATGATCAATTAGAACTGATAAATCAAGTTATTGATTCCAGCATAAAATCTGCACTCAGCCCTTCAGAAAGTCCCACGTTGAGTTTCATGGCGAACTTGGAACTTCATGCGCCTTTTTTGAAAGACATAGCCTTTAAAGAGGAAAGAGAGTGGAGGCTTGTTATGTGGCTTCCTCCTAATTGTGCAGATAGGCTGGATTTTCATGCTGGTCGATCCACGATTGTTCCCCATTTTTCTTTCAACCTGAAAGATGATCGTGAGATTATGCATTGCAGTGAGGTGGTAGTAGGTCCGACACCATTTCCCGATCTATCAAAGAAATCAACAGAAGCGGTTTTGCAAAAATACGGCCTCCTTTACAACGTCGTTAGGAATTCTTCGGTTCCATATCGCAATTGGTAAACCCAATCCATTCATTCAGCTCGACTGGGTGCATCACTGCAATTCATCTCTGCAGCGGGTCCACCGGAATGTTCACGTCCGTGACGCGAAAATTCTGCGCCAGCGCGGGATGGCGTTTGGCGATGGCCCGATACATCTCCCAGGCCACTCGGCGATAGGAGATGTGGCCTTGCGGGGCGCTGCGCAGCTCGGCAATGTAGAGCGCTTCGGCGAAGTCCATTTTGAATAGCGACCGGCAGCGAGTTCCCAATGGCAGCACGTATTGCGCCGTCGCCGTGGACTCGGGAATGTTGGCCTGCGATAGCTGCTCGAAAGCAGCGTGCGCTTCGCGGACAGCCTGCTCATAGGGTTGGCGCAGGTTCGATTCAGCGATCAACTCCGGCACGTCAAAGCCGTGGAGGCTGGTGAAGCTTTGCAGGGTCTGCACGCAGCGGCGGTGACGATGCATGTCGCGAAAACCGCCGATGTCCATGAGAATGTCAAAGCGAAATTGGTAGCCGGAGGAAAATGCGCGCGACAGTTCATCGTGCCGTCCGCGATGGCGCGCACCAAGTAACAACAGTTCGTCGCGACGGGCCTTGTCGAGCGCGCCGACATACTCATGTATCTGCCGATACGGATAGTGGCACGCGCCGTAGAGCAGCGTCGTGACAATTTCCATCTCGATCGATTCCTGCTCGTCTTTTTCTCCTCTTTCTATTAGATCGACGAGTGGCGCGGCCTGGATCGGCTCCTGCCGCATCAATTCCCGCGCAGCCTGCTCCAGATCGGCGCGGGTCTTCTCCTGATACTCCACTGGAGCGGCGTACTTCACCAGCGTGGGCGCGACGGCAACCTCGCGCAGCAGCAACGCGGCGGCACGTTCGCCCAGCGCGGGATCGGCAGCGGCGATGTCGCGCTGCAAGGCTTCCAGCGCGCAACGCTGCACGTTCCACGACGGCGTGGAGGCAGCGTCGCGCAGTTTTTCTCCCAGATGGCGGACCTCCGTATGGGTGTGCGACAGCAGCCGCGATACTTGCGTTTCGAGGGTGCGGGCATTGACGATTTCACCGAGCGACGTGTTGGCAGCCAGCGGCAAAAGATACCGCGCTCCGTCGAACGCGCGTGCTCGCAGTGTGCGCTCGTAAGCCTCCTGCTTCATCTCGTCCGGCTTGGGAACCTGGCCTCGCAGCAACTCAACCGCGCCGCGAGAAATTTCTTCATAGGAATGAAAAAGCTTTTCGACGCATTCGGTATAGAGCTGTTGGGCCTGGACCTCCGCGCCGAATTCCGGCAGGAACCAGCCGCTCTTGCGGAAGTTCTGATAGCGTGTAGACCGCTCCTGCCCGTCCCAGCGCTGCTCATCCACCAGCACGATGGCAGCCAGCAGCGACAGACGTTCCACGGCAAGCGCAATGTGCGCAAGGTCCGCTATTGACCGATGGCCATATTGGAAATAAAAGGTATTTAGAAATTGCTCGGCACGCTGCGCGTTCAGTTCTCTGAGAGACTCCTTCATGGAGAGCGACGAGCGCGAGTATTTGGCCATCGCGTAGGCCAGCACTTCCGGGTCCGCGCCATGCACGGCGTAGACATCGGTGGAGTTGCCGTCGGGCACGGATGGAACAGTGGGCTTTTCGTCAGCAGGCATGGTTTTTCAAGATTAGCTCATTTTTTCAGGAGGATGCCTGGCCTTCAAGAGTAATGCAATCTCGCGGCCCTGAGATATTCGACCCGATGCAGTTGGACTGCTCTTGTTACGTATGATTTACACAGCAATAGGCGGATTCGATGTATACCTGAAGGCTGAAGGAAAGCAAACGGACATTTTCCGATCTGTTCTCGCCATTTGTTACTCTGCAATGCGTAGTCTTTTGCAAGCTGGTCTCTTATGGGCGACATTCTCACGATGACCGAAGATCGACCGTGGGCCATACCAGAGCGCCCATGGATCATGACACAGCGCTGGCATTCTCTGCTGTTCGCGCATTGGCCCGTTCCCGCGGAGGAAATTGCCTGTCTGCTGCCTAAGGGGTTGGTCGTCGATGGCTTTGCCAATACTGGCTGGGTGGGAATTGTGCCGTTTACCATGGACAGGATTCGCTTCCGTGGCCTGGGCAGCGTTCCTGGCGCGCGTCGATTTGCCGAGCTGAACCTGCGCACCTATGTTCGCGACCAGAGAACAGGAACACCCGGCGTATATTTTTTTTCGCTGGATGCGGCGAACCCAGCCGCTGTGATGGCGGCGCGCCTGTGGTTTCATCTGCCCTATTTCTGGGCGAAGATGCGGGTCAAAGAACAAGCGGGCGGATGGCTGGAGTATGAGAGCACTCGATTGCTGGCGAACCAGCCCGTCCACTTCCGCGCCACCTATCGCGGTCTTGGTCCACAGACAACCGGCCGCAGCGCCCGCGACACGATTGAATATTTCCTGACCGAGCGCTACTGCCTGTTCACGCATGACCGCAAAGGCCACATGCTGCAAGGAAATATCCACCATGCCCCGTGGCCGCTGGAAGCCGCGGAGGCAGAGATCGAAGTGAACGATCTGCCACTGGCCCACGGCATTCGCCTTCCGGACGTGCCGCCGGTGCTGCACTTCGCTCGCGAACAGACGGTGTATCTTTGGCGGCTGGAGCCGGCGCTGGCGCTGGCGTGAACTTGACGCACGTCCTTGGGCGAGTGCGGCATAGTTTTATTGATACACACTAAAAGCACACAAGCGATGTATCATCAAATCCATGAAAGCTGCTCGACGTGCTCATGTCCTGCTACCTCAGCAACTTGTTGTTGAGATCGATGCGATTGTCGGCCCCAGAAGACGCAGCGCGTTTCTCGTGGAAACGGCGCGTGCGGAAATTCGTCGCCGCACGCTGCTGCAATTTCTGGAATCGGACGACCCGGCATGGACGGACAAGGAGCATCCTGAGCTTGCGAAGGGTCCGGCTGCATGGGTTCGCAAGTTGAGGCAAGAGGGGCAGAAGCGCTCCGCAACCATTGAGCGGCACTCTCGAAAGCAGAACGCGCGCACGGGCAAGAAGAAGTGAACTTGCTGCTCGATACTACGGTCTTGATCGACGTACTTCGCCATCGGCACGGACGCCGGGAGTTGTTGGCTGAGGCCGTTTGTGACGGCCATACGTTAGCGGCGACAGCAATCAACGTTGCAGAAATCTATGCAGGAATGCGGCCAGCAGAAGCGGCAAGGACCGAGATGTTTCTCGGGGCGCTGGAATGTTATCCAGTGACGGCGGCCATCGCGCGTCGGGCGGGAAGGTTGAAGTGGGAATGGTCGCGGAAGGGTCGGACGCTGGCGCTTGACGATATGCTGATTGCAGCAGCCGCCCTGGAGCACGGACTGACGCTGATGACGGACAATCGAGCGGATTTTCCTATGCCAGAACTTGACCTGTACTCGCTTCCTTAAGTGCCCTCGAATCCGCCGATGCATTTCGTGTTCGCAAATAACTGATTTCCAGTTGTTGTCAGTCGTCCACGGCATGCACCTTCTATAATCCGTGGTTGCATCACAAACTAAGCCACAGGAGTAAACTCGCATGGTTTCCTTGGAAGGCCGCATTGCTTTGGTCACTGGCGCATCGCAGGGGATAGGGCGCGCCTGTGCGCTGAAGCTCGCAAAGGCAGGGGCGCAGGTTGCGCTCGCCGCGCGCAATACAGCGAAGCTGGCAGAAGTGGCTGCGGAGATTGAAGCTGCCGGGGGCAAAGCTGTGTCGTTCGAGTTGGACCTGGCCAGTGAAGGGTCCATCAAGGCCGCAGCGAAGGCTGTCCTCGCGCACTTTGGCAAAGTGGAAATTCTCGTCAACAATGGCGGCATCACCCGCGACAACCTGATGCTCCGAATGAAACTTGCCGACTGGGACGCGGTGCTGAGCACCAACCTGACCGGGGCATTTCTGCTGACGCAGGCCGTGAGTTCCAGCATGTTGAAGGCGCGCTGGGGTCGCATTATCAATATCACCAGCGTGGTGGGACGGACAGGACAGGCCGGCCAGGCGAATTATGCGGCCAGCAAAGCGGGACTGATTGGGCTGACCAAGTCTCTGGCGCGGGAATTGGCTTCGCGCAACATTACCGTCAACGCAGTCGCACCTGGGTACATCGCAACGCCCATGACAGCGGTCCTGAATGAGCAGCAACAGAGCGCAATGCTGATGCAGATCCCGCTCGACCGGCCCGGCACGCCCGACGATATCGCGAACGCGGTCGTCTTTCTGGCTTCGGACATGGCCAGCTACATTACAGGTCATGTGCTGGACGTGAATGGCGGGATGTACATGGGTTAGCTTCGGCGCCGATGTCGCCCATCTGTTTCGTGGCGTAAAATTGCGCTGAGCCTTTACCTCATGAAATTGTTGCGTCGAAAACGATGCTGCGCATTGCCTGCTCAAGCGCAAAAAAATCCATCCTCCCCCCAGGAAAGGATGTACCCCATGAAACGTATCCGCGCGCTCCTGATTTTGTCCACCGTTTGTTTCTCACTCGCTAGCGTATTACCGCTGTTTGCGCAGAACAAGACTGCAACCACGGTGGTTGGCCCCAAGGCAGTGAGCTTTCCCTGCGGCGAAGAAACAGTCCGTGGCGTAATGTACCAGCCGCAGGGTGCTGGACCGTTTCCGGCCATCGTCATCATTCACGAGTGGTGGGGCTTGAATGACTGGATAAAGCAGCAGGCGCAGATGCTCGCCGAACATGGCTACGTCACGCTGGCCGTCGATCTTTACCGGGGCCAGATGGCGAACGACCCGGAAATGGCGCATGAACTGATGCGCGCCCTGCCGCAAGACCGTGGCGTCCAATATCTTCAATCTTCAGTGGCGTATTTGAAGGCGCAGAAAAATGTGATGCCGGACCGGATCGGCGCAGCGGGTTGGTGCATGGGCGGCGGTTTTGCCTTGCAGCTTGCCATCGCGGAGCCGTCCCTGCGGGCCGTAGCCATCAATTACGGCGCGCTCGATACAGACCCCACTCAGTTGAAGAAAATTCATGCAGCAGTGCTGGGAAATTTTGGCGCGCTCGATCGCGGAATCACGCCGCAGGATGTTCAGGCCTTTGCCGCGGAAATGAAAAAACTGGGTCACCCGGTCGACGTTAAGGAGTATTCCGACGCCGGACACGCCTT
Organism: Acidobacteriota bacterium; assembly: GCA_021826695.1. Classification (GTDB taxonomy): domain Bacteria; phylum Acidobacteriota; class Terriglobia; order Terriglobales; family Acidobacteriaceae; genus JAKAAZ01. The sequence goes on from JAKAYS010000113.1 coordinate 11,078, forward strand.
CCAGAATCCCAATAACAAGACAGGTTATCGCGCGGCAGATACCGCAGACGCCGATCGACGCATGTTTACCTTCTTCGCACGTACCCTGAAGCATTGAACGGACCCAATACAAGTAGCCCGGGCGAATTTCTTGTCCCGTCGAGCCTGATTTTCCATCAATCGGAGACCTTTCTTTTGTTTTCAACATTATTTTCCTTGCTTGCCAGGCCACGGACATGTTAACTACATAAGCAATACTAAAATGGAGCACGGGGAGATTCCATGGAAGCAATCAAAATCGGCACCACGATTCGGGGCGTCCGCTTGCAGAAGGGCATGTCGCAAGGAGACATTGAAAAACGCACCGGACTGTTGCGCTGCTATTTGTCGCGGGTGGAAAACGGACATACGATCCCATCGCTTGACACACTTTATAAAATTGCCGGCGCTTTGGACGTTCCGCTGGCGCATTTTTTTGCGGAAAATGCCTTGAGCTACGAGATGCCGAGCCAGCGATTCAGCGACGATGAGCTGCGCTTTTTGACGCAGATCCGGCGCTACTCGGCCAGCCTAG
>JAKAYS010000114.1 GCA_021826695.1 Acidobacteriota bacterium
CGTTGGAGAAACCTCAAGGCGATAGGACTCATCCTCACCGAGCTGCTGCACGGGAGCGCTCGGCCCAGCGGTTTGGATGATGAAGCGAGGCTGGTTGAATTGGGCTTCGCGCCAAAGTGGAATTCCAGTCTCGCGCGAAAGTGTATCCAGGAAGCGTTGCTTCGCGCGATCCAATCTTGCTTCCGTATGGCCTTGCAACGCGATGCCAAACTGTCCATCGATGACAAATTCGCCCTGGCCCTGCTCTACGTGTGCGGGCAACGGCATCAGGGGAAGGGGGCTTTTTGCTTGCGCGGAAACACAGAGAGGGAAACCCCATGCACAACAAGCGATTAAGAGGAAAGAACGTGACAGTCTGGCTCTCTTCAAGATAGGTCCTCCGGCGAAAAACATGTTTGGGGCTTATCGCCCGACCGCGTTGCAATCCTACATATTTTCGATCAATGAAAATCGCGCTGCGTCTGAGAATTTCCAGAAGCAGCGCGATGGTAATGGAAGGACCAAGACACAAACTTCAAATCAGAAGTAAAACTTACCGCCTAGCTGAATTTCACGGGGGTCGTGTGCGGAATAGACCTTCCCATAGAATCCATAGTCCGTGTTCGCGCCGATCCCTGCGAAGTTGGTGTGATTGAATGCATTGAAGAACTCACCGCGGAACTGTAGGCTTGTGCCGCGAGCCATGGTGATGTTTTTCATCGCAGCCAGATCCCAAAGCTCAAGGCCGGGACTAAGCACAACGCCTTGATGGGCGCTGCCAAAGTGACCGATAGCGTCTTTAAAGGAACCAGTGCTGAACCACTCGGACTGCTTCTTTACCAGATGTATTGGAGCGACTTGATCCGGACGTGGAGCAATATCGCTGGGATCGATGTTGATGCCACCCGGGTAGGTTCCGGGAATGCACCCACTGGTAGCTCCCGCTGGGGTCTGGCAGTCGAACGGATCGAGCGCCTGGTCGATTGAGAAGGACTGGCCGGAGTTTAGGGTGGTAATTCCTGAAAGTTCCCAACCGCCCAAAAGGTGGCCTACGAATCCATGCTGCCCCTGGTAGAAAGGAAGATCGTAGACGTAGTTGGCGATAAATGTCTGGGGTTGGTTGAGCGGCGCTGGACCGTAATCCATACTCGGATTGTAAGTGTCATATGTTTCCGCGCCACGGTCATAGCCCTGGTTTGTGAGAGTCCGACCCCACGTATAGGAAATCCCAAGCGTCAAACCGTGTTGCGTGCGGTGGTTCAGCGATATCTGGAGTGAATTGTAGTTACTGGTATATTCGGTAATTCTTGACGCGAACGAAGCATATCCCAAATACGGTACGACTGCGGTGACATAGGCATTCGGGTTTGCCGCTCTTGCAGCGAGCGTGGGCTGGTTAAGATCCCTTTCTCCCAATAGATGTCGTCCCTGGTTCCCAACGTAGGCGATCTCCATTACTGTATTCCGCATAAATTCATCCTGCATGGCCAGGTTGTAATCCGCGTAGAGAGGGTTCTTCATGGTTGGGGTTCCGGTAGTGGTAAGGCGGTTAGGACCGAGAGAAACGGCGTTGCTGCCCTTTGGATTGTCAAAACTCGTGTGGTAGACGGTTGACGTCTGGACCAGCGGCGGATCCTGGAAAGCGTTCTGCTCCCAGATTCCGTTGAGCATACGGTCAAAGAAAATACCAAAACCGCCGTGAACAGCTATTTTGTTGTTTGCAAGCGGAACATACGCAAAACCCAGCCGCGGAGCGAAGTTGTCTTTCGGATCCGGATTCACGTGGTTGCCGTAGGGCGAGCAAGTGACGCCCGGAGCGATGGCTTGTGCCTGACTGCACGCTTTTCCAGTCGGGAAAATGATGCCGTTCACATACGTTGCCGGGATAGGTAGTCCTGGGCCAGCCACAAAATTGCCAGTGGTCGGATCGATGGCAGGGGCCTTATTCGGATCAAAGATGAGAGGATCGAAGTTGTTCAAAGTGTCCAGGACATCGGCAGGGGATGGGAAGTAGCTGTAGCGAAGACCCAGATTGAGTGTCAGGTTTTGCGTCACCTGCCAGTCGTCCTGCACATAGGCTTCTATGTTGTAGTAATGCAAGTCGGGAATGATATCGCGGCTGGCCTGTGTGTAGTACAAAGCATTCCCTAAAAGGAAGTTCTGGAAACTGGTAAATCCAAAGTTCGCAGCCCCTTCCGAAGCGTTTTCCGTCTTCAACATCTGTGCAACGGAGGCGCCGGCCCGCAGCGTATGTTTGCCAAGGGTAACGGAAAAGTTATCGAAGAGGTTCCTGTCCAGGTTGCGCTCGAAATAGGGTGTGACGCCAGAATTCAATCCTTGCGTGCCATCGAAGATGGCAATATTCGGGATGCGGCCATAAGGATCGGTGTATGTGGTGTTGTCCGTGAGGTCCTTTGACACCGTCGGCGAATTGTCGATGGCGCCCGGCTGAAACTTAGAAGAAATCGTCCCCTGGCTATACGCAAACTCCGCTTCATTGACCATGCGCGGAGAAATCGTCCAGGTCAGGTTGCCGACTACGTTCTCGCCGGGAGCATTCACCGCCGCGCCCGCCACGCCGGGAAAGTTACCACCCGCGAAAAGGCCCTGCGGGAAGTTCTGCGGCGTCTCATCCTGCATGGCGCGCCCGAAGAAGTGCAATTTCTGGCTAATGTTGTAATCGAACCGCACCAGGTCCTCACGGGTGTTGTTCAGCTGCGAGTAACTGAAGGTATATAGCCCATTGCTGGTGTTCGCAGGAAACTTGTCGTAAAGGTTCGCCAGGTAGACCTTTGAATTCTGGCTGTAACACGCCGGACTGATGGTGCTCTGGTTTGTCGTGGCATCATAGGTGACGCATCCCGGAGGCGCGTTCACCGCGTTCGGGCCAGCGACTAAATTGCCAGAAAATACGCCGTTCAGATCGTTCGTCGTCGCAGGCTGGACACTGGCGGTAACTGGAGAACTGACCTTGCGCCATTCCTCCGACCAGAAAAAGAAGGTCTTGTTCTTGGCGGTGTTGTAAGTCTTCGGAATATAAAGTGGGCCGCCAAGGGTGAATCCGTAGTCGTTATACCGCTCGACCGTTCTCGGCGTTACAGGTGTTGTCTGTTTATTGAAATAGCTGTTGGCATTGAATATATTGTTGCGGTTGAACTCATACGCATCGCCATGGAAGGCGCTGGTTCCAGACTTGGTCGCAACCAGGATTTGTCCGCCGCCGCTGCGTCCATATCCCGCGTCATAAGTGCTTCTCTCCAGAGTGAATTCCTGGATGGCATCGACGCTGGGTACGTTCAGCAGCGTGGCGTTCGAGCCGCTGTCGTTGATGTCCGCGCCATCCACCGTCCAGTTGTTGGCTGTGTCGCGAGCGCCGTTCACCGCGACAGCGGAGGTATTGTACAAGCCAAAACCGACTTGATCCGGCAGCCCGCTGACTACGCCTGGCTGCAATGTCACCAACTGCTCGAAGTTTCGATTGTTCAGTTGCAGTTCCCTGACCTGCGTCCCTGAGATGGTCCCCGCCAGCGCGCTGGTGGTGGTGTCTACGTTAACGGAACTCTGCTGCACCGTCACCGTCTGGCTGACCGCGCCTGGCTGTAGCTTGGCATTTACGGAACGTGTTTGCGCAACGAAGAGAACAAAATCTGGCGCTGCAAAGGTCTTAAAGCCCGGCGCTGTAACCGTGACCGTGTAGTGCCCCGCCGCAAGGTTTGTGGCCGTGTAATTTCCCTCCGCGTTGGTGCGGACGGTTCGGGACACACCGTTCACTCCATTTTGCGCAATCGTTACCTGTGCGTTGGGAATTACTGCCCCGGCCGCGTCCGTCACCGTGCCGTTGAGGGTGGCTTGCAGTTCCTGGGCCTTGATCAGCATCGGGCAGCACAGGAAGAGAATTGTGAGAGTTGCTATGAGTAACTTTTGTCTAGGCATCAGAATGACCTCGCGGAATGATTGAACACACTTAGCTGCTTTGCGCAATGGGGAGATATAGCAAACGTTTGCGTCTGATGGAATCAAATGATACTCGTCGATCGTCAATTGTCAATCGAAACTTTTAGGATCGAAGTGTTATTTTTCGGTAAGGGGCGAATTCCACAAGCGCCTGATTGGGATTCAGTCGGAATATTTTCAGTATTTTCTAAAATTTACCATCCGCTGCCGATTCCGGCCATCTCTTCAGAGAATCGATGTGTGGCATGATTTCCTATAGCCATGACAGATCGTTGGGACAGAAAAACGCGAAGGTATCGGATCGGAGCACGTGTCCTCTTTTGTCTTGCCCTGTGTGGTTGCGCCGGCGTGGGAGCATGGGGGCAGACAGAAGCAAGTAAAAATGTTCCGTCCCAGCAGAAGTTTTCCCTCTTCGTCGCGCAGGGATCGCGCGCCTTGCAGCAAGGCAACAATGCAGCAGCCGAAAGCGCATTCCGTCAAGCTCTCAGCGGAGCGCCTAGGTCGGTAGAAATTCTGAATGACCTAGCGATTTCCATTGCGCGCCAGGGCCGGGAAGATGAGGCGATCGCTCTTTACGAGCGGGCATTGCGAATAAAACCTGGCGACGCAATCACTCGGCGAAATCTTGGTGTTGCGTATTTCCGAGCCCGCCGCTATAAAAATGCGCTTCCACTGCTACAGTCCTCGTCCAGGGCCACTCCCACTTTTCAATCGCTCGACCTTACGGGCATCGATCTGTTTGCGCTCGATCGCTACGCGGAATCTGCCGTCTACCTCGAACGCGCCAGTCGATTGCAGCCACAAGATATTCCAACCCTCGATATTTTAGGCAAGGCATATTGGAGAGCAAAGAACTACGCTGGCGTTACACAGGTCTTCAACCGGATTATGGCGATCAACCCCGGCTCGCCGGAAGCGCATTTCATGCTTGGTCTGGCGTATGACACCACATCGCGGGAGGACGATGCGTACAAAGAGTTTCAAGCCGCTCTCGCAGCCGACCCAAACTATCCGGGTGTTCATTCCAGTCTGGGTCTAATTGATTGGCGGCTCCACAAAGTTCCGCAGGCGAAGGCCGAGTTCCAGCAGGAGCTGGCGCGATATCCGAATGATCCAATTTCCAATTACATGATGGGGAAAATCTTACGGCGACAAAATCAACCTGGCCTGGCCCTTCCATATCTTCAGGAGGCAATCGCCGCGAATCCCAATTACACAAATGCCCTGCTGGAGCTAGGCCAATGTCACATCATGCTGAACCAGCCGATGGAGGCACTGAAACCGTTAAAACGAGCGACCGAAGTTGACCCCGCTTTCGCCCAGGCTCATTTTGTATTGGGGACCGCGTTGAGCATGCTGGGGGACACAGCAGCCGCGGCCCGGGAACGCAAAATCTGTGGACAGCTTCAGGCCCGGCAGCACGCGCGACCCATTCAGGACCTGGCGCCGGTGCACTAAGCTTGGAACGCAACGCGATGACCCAAACCAAGGTATCGACGCCATCGTATGGTCGAGGGACACCATGGATGGCGTTTACAGGAACGCCACAGCTTACGCGAAATTCGCTCCGAAAAAATCGTTCAAGTTTTCTGCGCGTTTGATATTTCTGGTTTAGAATTCGCATTACTTACTTGGCTGTCCAAATAACATGATGACCGTCACAATGCAGGACGTAGCGGAAGCAGCAAGTGTGTCGATCACGACTGTCTCGCATGTCTTGAATGAGACGCGTCCAATCGCGCCCGCGACCCGAAAGCGGGTGCTGAAGGCCATCGAGGACCTGAACTATTACAAGAACACGTCGGCGCGTTTACTGGTCCGCGGCTACAGCAATGCATTGGGATTGATTATTTCCGATATAGAAAATCCATTTTATCCGCAGCTCATCAAGGGTTTTGAACGAGCTTGCCATGCCGAACATTTAGAACTCGTATTGGGAATGACAAACTACGAGCAACCCAACGCAGAAGCTACGGTCCGACGCATGATTGAGGACAAAGTGCGTGGAGTTGCCGTCATGAGCTCCCAGTTCGATTCCAGGTTGGTGGATCGACTGCTGGATCGGGACATTCCGGTGGTGCGATTGAATGATTCGCGATTGCAACATAACAAAAGCAATGTTCGCATCGATTACTCCAGAGGTGTCTTGCAAGCGGTGGAGCATCTGAAGTTATTGGGGCATCGGGACATTGCGATCATCCATGGGCCATTGAAAGTTCTGTCCGCGAAACGGTATCGCAAGTTGTTGATCGACGTCGTGCGTCAACATGGTATGCGGTTAGTCGACTGCTTTGAGGTGGACAATCGACCCACCGGCGGGGCGGCGGCGATACAAGAGATGCTGGCCAGGAAACTTAACCCCACGGCCATCATATGTGGCAATGATCTAATGGCCATCGGCGCCATGGGAGAAGCTCTTCGGTCCGGCTGGCACATTCCAAATGACATTTCCATCATCGGCTCGGATGATATTGCCTTTGCTGCGTATGGCCATCCTCCGCTCAGTTCGATTGGCATCCCGAAAGATGAAGTCGGTCTATGTGCTTTTCGGCTCTTGCAGCAAATGCTGGAAGACAAAGGTAAGCAGGGTGTGGAGGTCGCCGTGACCACGCAGTTTATCCCTCGTGAATCGAGCGGTCCCGTCAGGCCGGAAGGTGCCATAACAAAACCGCCGGGGAGTGCGAGCGCGAAGACAAGTTTTGGATCCAACCCAACAATTCACGGAGCGTAGCCGCTTGCAGTCAGTCAAAAAAATGTTTCCACCACGTCAATGACCTGATAATCGGCATCCAGCACCGGCAGATAGCGCCACTTATCGAAGGTCAGGCAAGGATGCGAAATGTCCAGGCCGATCATATCTCCCACTTGAATGTCATCTCCCGCCGCAATCGTCATGTACGCATGTTGGTCCATCATGCGTACCAGTTTCCATGCCAAGGAGCAGGGATGAGGCGCAGCACTGCCCGGACGAAAATGCAAGGCTGGTTTTGGCAGGCCAGCGTCAAAGGCAGCATCGCGTTTGCCCAGCCCTAGAATGGCTTTTTCTTTTTCTGGAATGGATTGAACATAGGCCCAGAGTTGCAGCGCGGGTATCAGTCCGGAGCGCATCTTCCGCGCGATTGGATTCCGCGTGAGGATCTTTTGCTGCGCGTCCTGATAGACGCCAATATCGTGGGTCAGATAGCAGCCGGGTCGCAGGATGACGTCCACCGGGCATCCAATGTCCGTGCTAGAGAATACATCTGCTACCATGTCATACCAGGCGGAGCCAGCTCCGGAAAGTATGACTGGGTTGCGATCGAATTGGTTCTTCTGCGCGAGACTACGAGCTACATCCACGGCATGATGCAAATATTTTCGAATCGACGGCTCCTCATCGAGCACGCCTTCATATATTTCCACGCCGCATACCGCGATATGTTCCCGCCATGCGGCCAGGGCTGCCAGCAAGGCCTGCAACTGCTCTTCGTCGCGCACTCCGGTGCGTCCACCAGCGACACCAAGTTCGATTAGAACGTTGAGCCGTAGCTGTCGCGCATGGAAAAACGCTCCCAACTCTTCGACCTGCCACGCGGAGTCGATCAGACAGTAGTATTCGAATGCCGGATCTCGCAGCAAATCTGCGATGACCTCCATATTCTGTTTTCCCACGAGTTGATTTGCCATCAGAACGCGCCGTACCCCATGTGCGTGTGCAACTCGCGTCTGGTGCGCTGTGGCGAGCGTGATACCCCAGGCCCCTGTTTGCAGTTGGCGGGCAAACAGCTTTGGCGCCATGGTGGTCTTCCCGTGGGGGGCCAGCTTGACTCCATAGGCGGTGATGAATTGTTGCATCCAGTTCAGATTGTGCTGTAGCTTGTCTTCATACAAAACGGCAGTTGGCAGGCTGAGATCTTCCTGCAACAAATTCCATCGCTGTTCGACAATTTTGCGACAGGTAAGCGCTTCTTTCATTGCGCCCAGCCCTTTATTCAAGGGCCCAATCGTGATGTTCGGTTGCTTGATTGTGGAAATCCGCGTGTTGCGATCCATTGCTTGGCTCATACATTGTCCTCAAATACTTTCATTCCTGTCGATGTCAAATGATATAAGCTTTGGAAATTATTGAAGTCTCAACGCAAACTTCTTTTCTGGAGTTAGAGATGGCGAAGTGCGGCACGCTAATCCGCAACGCTCTGGTGGTCGATGGCGGCGGAGAAACGCCACTGGCTGCGGACGTTGCCATCGATGCTGGACGCATTCTCGCTGTCGGTGCGTTGCAGGACTACCAGCCAGAAGACATCATCGACGCCGAAGGGAAAGTGCTGGCTCCCGGTTTCATTGACGTGCATGCGCACGATGATCTCTATTTGATTCGCAACCCCGAAATGCTGCCGAAGCTTTCGCAGGGCGTCACGACCGTGATCGTAGGGAACTGCGGCATCAGCGCGGCCCCGGTACAGTTGCGCGGAAAACTGCCCGATCCGATGAATCTATTGGGCGAGGAGGAGGCGTTCCGTTTTCCCACCTTCGCTTCGTATGTAAAGGCCATTGCAACTGCTCAGCCAACCGTCAACGTCGCGGCTTTGGTCGGACACACGGCACTCCGCAACAATCATATGGATCGGCTGGATCGCAGCGCCACGCCGTCTGAAATGGACGCTATGCGCGCGCAATTGCGCGAAGCGCTCGCCCATGGAGCGTTGGGTCTTAGCACGGGACTTGCATATCTCTCGGCATACTCGGCGTCTACGGAAGAAGTAGCCGCGTTGGCGGAGCCATTGGCCGACGCGGGTGCAATCTACGCCACACATCTGCGCAGCGAATCGGAAGCCATCCTGCAAGCGTTGGATGAGGCCTGCCGCATTGGCAAAAACGCGCAGGTGCCGGTGGTGGTTTCCCATCTAAAATGCGCGGGGATAGCGAACTGGGGACGCGGCACAGAAGTCCTGGAGTGGCTCGACCGGTCCCGCGAAAGTCAGCCGATTGGCTGGGACTGCTATCCGTATGCGGCAGGCTCCAGCACGCTGGATCTGCGACAGGTCGATGAGCGTGTGACGATTCGGATTACGTGGTCCATTCCGCATCCGGATAAAGCCGGCCAGACGCTGGCGCAAATTGCAGAAGCATGGGGAGTGGGGCATCGAGAAGCTGCGCGGCGCTTGCAGCCTGCTGGCGCAATCTACCACAGCATTGCAGAGGAAGACATGCGTGACATTTTGCGGCATCCCGCAACCATGATCGGCTCCGACGGGCTGCCCAACGATCCACTTCCGCATCCTCGACTTTGGGGCACTTTTCCACGCGTACTCGGCCATTATTGCCGGGAGCAGAAATTGTTCTCGCTGGCGGAAGCAGTCCGAAAAATGACATCTCTGCCAGCCCAGCGTTTCGGACTTACGGACCGTGGCTGCATCCGCCCCGGCTATCACGCCGATCTTGTTTTACTGGATCCAGTGACAATCCGCGATCTTGCTACTTTTGATGACCCGATTCGTCCAGCGGCAGGCATTGAAGCAGTATGGGTCAACGGGACACTGACCTATCGCAACCAGGCGCTTACTGGACATAGAGCGGGACGTTTTTTGCCACGTCAAACCTAAGCGATCGCCACACAGTCAACATTGTGATTAAAAGTCAGGTTCGTCATCCTGAGCGAAGCGAAGGATCCAGCGGGTAAGAGCGGCGATTATGAGGCGAATATACTATGGGTTCTTCATTCATCGCCGCGCCTGCCCGCAGCGGAGGGGCGACCCACGGCGACCTTCATTCAAAATGACTCTCATGGCATCCGACTACACTAACCATGAAATTGCAACGGGAGATTCGAGGAGTAAATCTGCAACATGAAACGATATGGCGTAGAAGGTAGCAAAGGGACCGGAGGGCAGCATCTTCCATTTGCTCGAGCAGTAGAAGCGGCTGGCTGGCTGTTTGTCTCCGGGCAGGTGCCGATGGTCAACGGCGAAGTCGTCCCCGGAAACATCGTCGCGCAGAGTCACCAGGCCATCCAAAATCTATTGGCGATTTTGAAAGAAGCAGGTTACGACGCCAGCCATGTCGTGCGCTGCGGAGTATGGCTGGACGACCCGCGAGACTTTGCTTCGTTCAACAAAGTTTTTCGGGACTACTTCGGCGAAAATCCACCAGCGCGCGCCTGTGTAGTTTCCAGCATGGTTGTGGATTGCAAGATTGAGATCGACTGCGTTGCGTATAAGCCACCGGCGAATTAATGGTCCGCGCTACATTGTTTTTAAGTCTCGATGGGTAGATGGAGGACCATGCACACTCTTTTAGGCATTAGCCACGGCACATTTCTTTTACTCTCCGCGCTCTGTGCTGTCATTCTCCTGATCGTCCTGATCGCCCGCTTCAAAGCCAATCCGTTCATCGCGCTGATGGTGGTCTCCATCGCGTTGGCCATGGTCACAGGGATGCCGCTCCAGAACATCGTCCATTCTTTTGAGAACGGTGTTGGCGGAACACTGGGTCACATAGCGATTGTGGTGGGACTGGGCACGATGCTCGGCAAGATGATGTCGGAGTCGGGCGGCGCGGACCAGATTGCCCATACGCTTATCGATCTGTTTGGCGAAAAGCGCGTGCCCTGGGCCATGGTTGTCATCGGTTTTCTGGTTGGGTTGCCAGTCTTTTTTGAAGTTGGCTTTGTTCTTTTAATTCCCATTGCTTTTACCGTCGCAAAACGCACGCGTACATCGCTAATTCTTGTTGGCCTGCCCATGGTGGCCGGGCTATCTGTGGTGCATGGCCTGGTGCCACCGCATCCCGCAGCGCTGTTGGCGGTTGCCGCGTACAATGCGGACATTGGACGCACCATTTTCTACGCGCTGATTGTTGGTATTCCAACTGCGATTATCGCTGGCCCTCTCTATGCAAAAGTGATTGCTCCCCATATCCATCTCGATCCGGAAAACCCGATCGCGGAACAATTTCTGGAGCGCGACCCTAAAACAAAACTGCCCAGTTTCACCCTGACCGTTGCAACCATCCTGCTTCCCGTAATTTTGATGATGCTCGGCAGTTGGGCCAATACTTTCTTCGCGGCCAGCACCATAACGAACCATGTATTGTGGCTGCTTGGCAACGCCGATATTGCGCTGTTGGTCGGGGTACTGGCGAGCTTTTACACGCTGGGGAAAATGCGGGGCTTCAGCCGCGAAACCATTTTGAAATTTTCCAATGAATGCCTCGCGCCCACTGCAACCATCACGTTGCTCGTAGGTGCAGGCGGAGGCTTCGGGAGCATCCTTCAGGACAGTGGCATCGCGCAGGTCATCGTCGATGTAGCGCTCCACGCCCACATTCCACTGCTTCTCATGGCATGGCTGGTTGCGGCCCTGGTGCGCATCGCCGTCGGCTCCTCCACTGTTGCCATGACCACTGCGGCAGGAATCATGGCCCCTATTGCGCTCCACGTGCCCGGCGTACATCCGGAACTCCTGGCGCTTGCCACCGGGGCCGGGTCACTCGTCTTTTCCCATGTGAATGATGGAGGTTTTTGGTTGGTCAAGGAATATTTCAATATGAGCGTAGTGCAGACCTTCAAAACCTGGACGGTCTGCGAAACCCTGATCTCGGTCATCGCGTTGATGCTGACTCTGGCGCTGGCGCTGGTCGTGTAAGACACAGCAGGAACTCCCTGGAGGAATAACCCCGTTTTTTAGGTTATTTAAATA
>JAKAYS010000115.1 GCA_021826695.1 Acidobacteriota bacterium
CATCGTCCCCGGCGGCGATGCCGAATCCGCCGAGTCCGCGCTCTTTGTCTGTCAACGCATTCCGCGCCAGTTGAAAAATCTGTTCGTCTGTCAGCGCTTCCAGCACATACACGCGGCAGCGGGAGAGCAGCGCGGCATTCAGTTCAAAGGAAGGATTTTCTGTCGTCGCGCCAATCAGCCGGATGGCCCCGCGCTCGACGTAAGGCAGAAATGCGTCCTGCTGGCTGCGGTTGAAGCGATGAATTTCGTCGATGAACAGGATGGTCCGCATCCCAGAGGACGCGGCTGTGTCGGCCTCGCTCATTACCTGCTTGATTTCTTTGATGCCGCTGACGACGGCGGAAAATTCAATGAATGTGGCTTGCGTGGTGTGGGCGATGATCTTCGCCAGTGTCGTTTTTCCCACGCCCGGAGGTCCCCACAAGACCATGGAATTGGCGTCGTCGCTTTCCAGTTGTACGCGCAATGCTTTTCCCGGCGCCAAAAGATGTTCCTGACCGACGAACTCTTCTAAGGTCCGCGGACGCATTCGCTCGGCAAGGGGCCGCTGGCGCAGATCGGTCTGCGTGTCCGACTTGGCATAACGGGGATCGCCGGGCATTCCATCGAACAGGCTCATGGCTGGTTCCCGGCGAATTGAGTAGCTGTGCGCGCGCGCTGTTTTGAGGCTTCATACAGCAGGATCGATGCGGCGACGGCGGCGTTGAGAGACTCGACCGGGCCGGGGCACGGTATCTGAATGCTGCTTGTACAGTAAGCGCGGACCTCATCGGAAATCCCCGAGCCCTCATTGCCGATGACCAGCGCGACGCGGCCACGCAAGCTTGCTTCGCCAACTGAGGTTCCATTCTGCGCAGCGCAAGCGTAAATAGGAATTCCTTTTTCCTGAAGGCGTTCGAGCATCGTTACATCTTCCAACTGAATCACCGGAAGCCGAAAACACGAGCCAGCGGAGGCGCGCAGCACCTTCTGGTTCCACGGGCTGACAGTTCCGGGAGCGAGCAGAACGCCGCTCGCCCGAAATGCTTCCGCAGTGCGAAGAATGGTCCCGACATTACCGGGGTCCTGCAATCCGGCAAGGACGATCAGCAAAGGATGCGATTCCTCCAGCAGCGATTCCAATGACCACTGCGGAGCTTCGACCAGAGCGGCAACGCCTTGCGGAGACTCCGTCACGCACGCATGGTCGAACGCATCGGGGGCAACCAGGAAGTGCAGTGTGTCTCCAACAGCCGCGAGGGCCACCGCGGGCGCGCGGCTTTGTCGCATATCTTGCCGCACAAAGATACTGTGAATGCGCAAGTCACTGCGCGCAGCTTCCTCAAGAAGATGCATTCCCTCGATGGCGATCAGGCCGTCATTGGCCCAGCCAGCGCGCAGAAAGCGCTTTCGCAGGTCCTTCAGACGGGCGTTCTGACGGCCCTCGATCGTTTCATAGGGAATTGCTGCGAGTGGCTGCGGCATACATCGCGATTTTACGCTGGGCGGCGGCATGTTTTCCGAGACCGCGATTTTGGACTGCTTACACCGCAGCGAACGGGTATCATGGTGCAAGCCCGAAAGTACACTGTTGCTCCTCGCAGTTCTTCGGGACAAGTTCCTGCTTTTGGAGAGACCAGTTTGTCAGCGGAACTATTGCGCGTAGATCCGGATGAGCCAGAGCCGGAAAAAATCGAATACATTGTGCGTTGCCTACAGTCTGGCAGCGTGGTCGCGCTGCCCACCGATACCTTTTATGGGCTGGCGGTAGATCCCGTAAATCTGCACGCCGTCGACCAGATTTACGACCTGAAAATGCGGATGCGCCATAAACCCCTCTCTTTGCTGCTGTCGGACGTAGCGCAGGCCTATGAGATTGCGCGCAGCCTGGATGCGCTGTTCGACCGCCTGGTGGAGCGCTTCTGGCCGGGGCCGCTCACGGTCATTGTGCGGGCAGGCTCGCGGCTGCCGTTACGGGTCACTGCCAACACTGGCAACGTTGCGCTGCGCTTGCCGGATGCGGCCATCCCGCGCGCTGTGGTGCGATGCCTTGGACTGCCGGTGACGGCGACCTCGGCCAATGTCTTGGGCGCGCCCGAGTGTACCCACGCTTTGGGCGTTCGCGATCAACTCGGCGACCGCATCCCCCTGATCGTCGATGGAGGTCCCACCGCGCGGAGTCTTCCGACAACGATTGTCGATCTCTCCGGAGCGCCGCGCATGTGGCAGGTCTTGCGTGAGGGGGCGATTCCGACCCATGAAATTGCCCTTACGCTACAGTAATTGCGAATTGCGACAGGGAATGGGGACTGCGGACATGCGCGACAGGCAAACCCGCGATGGCCAGAGGGAAGGGCCGCATAGGAGCATCGGGAATGCGCAGGCCGCCGACACGCTGCGCCGGGTACTGTATCGACTCATACCCGCCGCGCTGCTCATCGCGCTGCTGGCCGCGGGCGGTTGGTTCTGGTGGCTTTTCCTGCAAATCCGCCATACCGCCTCGCATGACCAGGCAGGGCCAGCGGATGCCATCGCTGTCTTCGGCGCAGCCGAATATAACGGGCGGCCATCTCCCGTGCTGAACGCGCGACTGGAACATGCGCTGGATTTGTATCGGCGTGGATTGGCCCCGACGATCGTCACCCTGGGTGGCGGCAGCGATCCTCAAACCAGTGAGGGAGGCGTCGGCAGAGATTTTTTTCTGACCCACGATGTTCCCGATGATCGCATCATTGCGGAGACGACCAGCAGCGATACCGAAGAATCTGTGGAAAGGCTGGCGGCGATTGCCCGGGAAAATCATCTGGAAACAATTTTGATCGTCAGCGATGGGACCCATCTGTTTCGCATTCAGCAACTCTGTGCGGCGCAGGGCCTGCGCGTTCTGCTCTCTCCGCGAGAAACCGGACGGTCGGTCGGCGACCTGGAGATGACTGAACGCTACCTGCACGAGATGGCGAGCTACACATTATGGCGGATGCATCTGCACTGACCCGCTCTCAGTGCAGCAGTAGCGGCCCGAAGATGACAGCCAGCAACGCGCTGAAGCTAGTCGAGAAAAAATTGACGGCGTCGTTGCCCAGCAGATGCTTCCGTTCCAGCGTTGCGCCCAGCCAGCTATCGAAGAAAATTCCGGCCACGCCTGCCAGCCAACAGAACAAGGCTTGTTGCGTTCTCAGTCCCATGCAAATCCCCGAGACGGCTGCCACCACAGCTCCTCCTGCGCATCCGGCGAGCGTCCCGGCGACGCTCATTCCACCGTCAGTTCCTGGCGAAACAATTTGACCGCTGGTCAGCAGAATGGTTTTCCCCTGGATGGCCTGGCCGATTTCCGATGACATGGTATCGGCGGTGGCCTCCACAAAGGCAGCGGTGACGGCCAGCATTTCAATCGTATGCAGCCGTGACGAGGCCCCACTATAGGCAAAAATGGCCGCAGCCAACGCGGCAGCTCCAAGGTTTGCGCAAACCTGCCCTGCATTGCGCCCGGTTCTCGCCTCCGCCAGTCCTAGCTGCTCTTTTTTGTTTCTACGGAAGCGGGTTGAGAAGAGTGTCAGCAGAAGCAGAGCGATCAGCGGGAGGAACGCGGTCTGCCACCAATAACCATCCGGCTGGCGCACAGTTCCCAGGTACAGCGTTGCTGCGATCAGGCCTCCCGCGGCTGCCGCGTGCGCGGTCGCGGAGCGGACAAGCCAAACCAGAAGAGCGAAAATGAAGGAAATTCCCAACCCGAGAAAGTTGGCGTGGGTGGGTCCGAGCCGGACAAGTATATAGGCCAGAAAGATAAAACAAGGTAAAAGTGTCAGGCCGGTTATGGCGAACGATTGCCGGGGATGGGTCGCGACCCGCATGTGGTGGCATCCTTTCTGAATGGATCATAAAACCTATGCGAGCAGGGATTGCCCGTGGCTTGCCGCAGAGAAAAATGGGCCAGCGAAATGCCTGCAACGAAATGCCTGCAAAATGTGCTTCCCGAAGCGGAAAGATTCACGTGCTGACCCGAAAGCATCGGCGCTGATTTACAATCAGCCATAGCTTCAATTTACTGCTGGGAACTATGGGGTATTCACGAGTGTTGTCAGGTTTTGGGCGTCGACGCCCATGGGTGCTAGTGGGATCGGTTCTTGTATTTGCTTCCATGCTGGGCTGTGGAGATATCTACCGCCCAATCGTTACGAACGTACCTCCCGTGCAGCCTGCGTCTCAACCGACCAAATACGCGGTCGTGATTTCCTGCGGCAGCAGCACGAACATTTCCGCGACAAACATTGACCAGGTGTGTGCCGATAGCACCACTCCAGGTCTGGCCTCGCTGATTGATTTTTCAGGCGACACGCTGATGGTCCGTGTCAATCTGGGAAATGGTCCTCGTTGGTTAGGTCTCGGTACGACTGGACTCACTTCCTATATTCCCAATGCGGACGGTACGATCAGTTCTTTTTACAATTCGACGTCGACAGAAACCAATAACGTAAACACCAGCACGCTTTTGTCGGATGCGGCGCCAAACACACTCTTAAAGACGTCGAAGTATTTATACGTTTCGCAGCCCGGTCGCAGTTCCATCGCGGTCATGAGCAATGCGGGCGGCGTCCCCAACGTGATTCTGGAAGTGCCCATCAGTGATCCGCAGGCGCCACAGGTAAAGCAAAATCCAGTGAATCTGGTTGGCAATGCCAGTACCCAGCGAATTTACGCGATTGCTCAGGGGCCAAATGCAGCAAATTGCCCCAGCTCGGGAAATGTGGGAAGTGTGACGGCGATTGAAACCACCACGAATACCATTTCCAATGTATTCAGATCGACTTCGACTCCTATCGCCTATACGGGCGTTTGTCCCATTTACGGCGTGATGTCACAGGACAACCGTCGCGCGTTCATTCTGAATCAGGGCAGCGGTACGGTGACGGTGATTGACAGCCAGCAGAACGAGATTGACAAAAACCCCACCCTGACCAACGGAAACATTATCGTCGGTCAGGGACCGGTCTGGGCCGATATTTACAACACCGGCGCGATTCTCGCTGTGGTCAACTCCCAGTCGAACACTCTTAGCCTGATCAATATCAGCACGGACTCTTTCGGCAACGATACGCCGAACTTCGGCCAGACGATTGCTACTGTACCGGTCGGAAACGATCCTACGTCCGTGGCGGTTTTGCAGGACGGCACACGCGCCTATGTTGCGAATACCGGGGACGGGACGGTCAGTGTCGTCAGCCTGATCAGTAACACAGTGCTGAAGACCATCCCGTTACCCCAGGAGCCATGTCAGCCGACAAACCCCAGCGTCCTTTGCCCCGTTCATCCAATCTCCATCGCTGCTACCACCGGCACTCCGCTTGGCAAAGTTTATGTGGTCTCGCCAGATACCAATGTGTTGACGATTCTGCGGACGGACAACGACACAATCTATGAAAATCTTGGCTTGACGGGCAATGGCATACAGGTGCGCGTCACAGCTCCGTAGCTACGGTCAACCTCCATGGTGCTCTTTTGCGTTCGACGGATGATGGCGTAACGTTTCGCCTGGATAAAGCATTGGTGGAGAGAAAACTTGTGCCTACCCGTACCCGCGCGCAGGAACGTATTCGCGACGGCCAGGTCACAGTTGATGGCGAAGTTGTTCGCAAAACTGGGTCTCTCGTCCATGCCGATCAAAGAATTGAACTCCACGGCGAGGAACCGCCTTTCGTCAGTCGCGGAGGTCTGAAGTTGGCCGCCGCGCTGGATCACTGGAAGATCGACCTTACTGGACGTCATTGCCTGGACATTGGCATCTCCACTGGAGGCTTTACCGACTGTATGTTGCAACGGGGAGCGCTTGGAGTGGTCGGTATCGACAGCGGACATGGTCAATTGGCCGCGCAGCTTCGAAATGATCCTCGAGTGCAACTCCTGGAACGGACGAATGCCCGCTATCTTTCGTCCTCGCTCCTGCCAGAGTGCATCAGTTTCCTGGCGATGGATGTATCTTTCATTGCAGCTTCTCTCGTATTGCCAGCGGTGATCGCAGCCGCTTTCCGGCCCACAGGGCAGCGCGCACCCATGCCTGCGAGAGAAGCCGTTGTGTTGGTCAAGCCTCAATATGAGGCAGGCCGGGAATTTGTAGGCAAACACGGCCTGGTTCGGAGCGACGCTGCTCACCAGTTGGCCATTCAGCGAGTGAGGGAGACGGTGTGCTCCCATGGCGCGCGCGCCACCCAGGTAATCGAATCGCCCATTGCCGGTGGTGAAGGAAATCGTGAGTTTTTGTTGTACGCTCAGTTCTGAGGACAACGCATGCGACTGATTGCCATCATATCCAAGCCGCAGAAGCCAGAATTGGCAACGGTCCTTCCGGAGCTGGCCATCTGGCTGAAGCGGCGTGGGTTTGAGCCCATTCTTGACCCCATCAGCGCAAGCTACATGGGTTCTGGCGAAACCGTACCCCGCCATCTGATGCACCTGCACGCGCCCGAGCTGGTAATCGTGCTTGGCGGGGATGGCACCCTGCTGGCCGCGGCCCGTGCTTTTGCGCGCACCCAGACGCCCATTCTCAGCGTCAACCTCGGGTCGCTGGGGTTCTTAGCGGAAGTCCCACTTGCGGAAATGTATCCCACGCTTGAATTGTGGTGTCAGGACGGGTGCGGCGAAAATGGCTGCGTCATGGATGAGCGTGCCATGCTGCACGTCGAAGTGCGCCGTGAAGGGCTGGTGCACCGCGAATTTGAAGCCCTCAACGACGTAGTCATCACCAAGGGAACCATTGCCCGCATGGTGAACATTCTGGTCCGCATGGGCGGTCAGAATGTCGCGCAGTTCCGCGCCGACGGTGTGATTGTATCGACCCCTACGGGTTCGACCGCGTATAACCTGGCAGCGAACGGGCCCATCCTCGCGCCGGACATCGATGGCATGATTATCACCGCTGTCTGTCCGCATCAACTCACAGTGCGCCCGCTCGTCGTGCGCGGGGATGCGGAGATTACTTTGAGCATCGAGGGTGTACCGGAGCAGGTATTTCTGACAGTCGACGGGCAGGAAGCGATTGAACTGCGGCTTGGGGATGAACTGTACTGTTGCCGGTCCCAATACATTATCCGACTCTTGCGGATGCGGAATAATAGCTTTTTCGATGTGTTGCGCGCCAAGCTGAAGTGGAGCGAGATCTAAGCCCCTCTTGCAAGACCCCATACGCGCGGCCCCGAACAATTCCGGAGCTTGTCATTTCGCTGGAGGGAAGACCCTCCATCTCAAAAGCATGTATGCAACCATTCCCACAGCATTTTCAGGTCAGGTGTTGACAAAATTTGGGGTGCCCCATCCTTTGTGCGTTTGTGCGTTCTTTGCGCAAAGGGTGGGAGAGCGAGACTCTTTCCCCGACAGAAAATGCTGTCGCACGCTATTTCAATAGCTCGTCTACCAGAATGTTTGCTTTGTTGGCGAGCGTCTGCGCGCCGATCAGGTCATTCATGCTCAATGCCTGCTTTGCCTGAGTGAGAAATAAATAAACCTGTGCGAGCGCATCCTTGTGCGCTTGCTGTTGCGCGACGGAAAGATTTTTTACGCGCGCTTCCGTCGACTCGATCAGTTGTCGAGTCTGTTCAATTTGTTTGGGGCTGGTGTTGGTATCTTCTCCGGAAAGCTGGCCAATTGGGGAACTTCCAGTGGCTGGCAGCGGTTTGACTCCAGGAGTCTCCGAATTTCCAGGCGCGGAACTGGCAGGTACAGTCTGTGGCTTGTGAGGTTGACGATGACGGGCGTGTGCCTTTTTCTTCTTGGTGGAGGGAACTGGTTTTTTCACAGGCGCAACCGGAGGCGCTGGCGCAGGTTTTTCAACTACGACACTAGGCAATGTGAGTGGCGGCAGCGGCGGCATTGTGCTGATGATGGGCGGTTGCGCCTGAGGCGTGGGGAGCACTTGCACGCGTCTGCGATGACAGCCAGTGATGGCGATACTCAGCAGAAGTGATACATACAACAGGCGCAAATGCTTCATTCGGCACCTTAGCAGTTTCTTTATAGGCATTGACGTCACTTAAATCCGCTAACCGGTCGTCTATTTTTTCGGATTCGTGTATTGATCCGAATCACTGACCTGCTGGCAGCTAACCATGATTGATCTGCAAAATCGTTTTCGTTTCCGCGGTAGAGGCCACTGGTACGCGGAGCGTAAACTGCGTGCCGACACCCAACTCCGATTCTACTTGAATCGAGCCGTTGTGCAGTTGTAGGATGCGATACGTCATCGCCAGGCCTATTCCCGTGCCATCCCGCTTGGTCGTGAAATAGAGGTTGAAAATTCGGTCGAGAATATCACGCGGAATTCCGCAGCCATGGTCCCGAATTCGAATCTTTGCCTCATGTCCATGCTGTATAAGGTCCACGCGTACCTCTCCACCATTCGACATGGCCTGTGCGCCATTCAACAGCACGTTCAGCAGCGCCTGTTGGATCAAATCCGCATCGACGCGTGCATACACGGGCTGGTCCGGCATGATGCTGACCACCTGGACGGAACGCTGTTCCAGGTCCGGCGCGGCCAGGGTCAGCACGGAAGTAACTACGGACCGTAGATCGTGGACGACCAGGTCGAGTTCTACTGGGCGGGAAAAGTCAATCAGGGTCTGTACCACTCGGTCGAGCCGCCGGATTTCATTCTGGATCACATCTACGTGACGTTCCGCGCCCTTGTCCCGTCGGGCCAGCTTTTCACGAAGCAACTCCAGATGTACCACGATTGCGTTGATGGGATTCTTGACCTCGTGCCCCACGCCGGAGGTGAGTCTGCCCAAATCCGCCAGCCGGCGCGATACCTCCAGCTCATTCTCAATCTGGCGCATGGATTCACTGTCATGCAGCGTGAGGAGGGCGCCTAAAGTTTCCGACGGTCTTTCCGCATCGTCGTTCTGAATATAGTCCAGCGAGACCTGCATGCGGCGGCCAGTCTCGGTCATAACTTCTTCCTGCAGGAGGATGACCCGAGCATTGAAAGCTCGACGGACCACCTTGCCTAGCGCGGAATGGCGGTCGAAGATGTCATGCAATTCCATCCCCAGCATCTGCTGACGTGTCAGCCCAAGGAAATGCTCCACAGAATCGCTGACCATGACCACGCGTCCGTCGCGCGTGAACAGCATGACGCCATCCTGCAAGTTTTCCAGTACCTGATTCAAATTTTCCTGGAGAGCTGTGAAGACCTCTTCCACGCTGCGCATCCGCTGGCCCATGCGGTCAATCTTGCTGGATACGCGGGAAACTTCATCCGATGAGATGGTCGCCAGAGATCCCGTCGAGGGCTGTGGCTCTGCCAGAACAAACTGGTCCAGTCGATCGCTGATGAGCTGTAGTGGGCGCAGCGCCATGTTGGAGAGAAGAGCAGCCAGAAAAATCGTGAGCAGGATAGACAGCAAAAGAATGATGAATTCCGTACGGAGCCAGGGGGCAAGCTGGCTGCGCAGAAACGTGGTCCGCACCCCGACCCGAACGGTAAGAAAAGGAGCGCGATTCAGGTCCAGCCCGGCATCCACGGCATACACCGTGGGAGGCCCAAAAATAATACGAAACTTGCGCCATGCCGTTTCTTTTTGCAGCGATATAAATGCTGGTTCGTCCGGCAAATATCGCCCTTGATACAGCGGGTCTGTGCTAAGTAGAATTTTGCCCTTGCTGTCGGCAATATTGATGTCGTAAATCGTAGGCGCATAGCGAATGAATGAGTTCAGCGTGAGCTGGAGGGCAACATCGTTTTGCAGCGTGCGCGTAAGAGCTTCATCCAGCGCGTTCGGATCATTGGGGGGCAGCGGTACGTTGACGAGACCGTGTTCGATTGCGCCACGTACTGCCAGTAACACTTGATGGGCCGCAATATCGTTGTGCTGGTAACTCTGCTGAATGCGCTCGGAAAGCAGTTGCGTCAAATACAAAATGGACAGGGCAATGACCATGGCCGAAACCATGCAGGTGATTGCGAGTACGAGCTTGATGCGGATTCTCATGGCGCATGTTGGATCGCTAAGTGCTGGCTGATCGTCGGACGCTCGCTATGGAGTGGATTTGATTCTCAAACTCCAAGTGGACAACGCGCAATGTCTTTTTACGATGCATTCCATCCATGTACTGGCAATCGTGGGACCGCTCAGTTGCCGGTGTCAGCCGAGCTGCCATACTCTTTCAGCTTATTGTGCAACGTTTTCAAGCTGATGCCGAGAATTTCCGCCGCGCGCGTCTTGTTGTTTCCGGTGGACTTAAGCGTGCGTAGTATCAGCTGCTTTTCCGCCTCGTCGACCGTGGTTCCCACAGGCATCTGGACCTGCTGCGAGTCACTCGCGGAAGCGCTGCGGACAATGCCGAATCCCGGCGGCAGATGCTGCCGTCGTAAAGAACCTTTACCGCACAAAACAATGGCGCGCTCCAGCACATTGCGAAGTTCGCGGACATTTCCCGGCCATTCGTAGGCCTCAAAGTCCTGCATCAGGGTCGGCTCGATGCCACTGACGCTGCATCCATGACGCTCATTCATCGTGCGGATCATGGCTTGCGCGATCAGTGGGATGTCTTCGCGATGCTCGCGTAAAGGAGGCATATCAATATTGAATACGTTCAACCGGTAATAAAGATCGTTGCGCAGATGTCCGTCGGCAATCGCGGCCAGTGGGTCTTTGTTGGTCGCCGCCAGGACGCGTACGTTGATCTGCGTTTCCACTTTGCTGCCCAGGCGCCGCAGGGTGCGGTCTTCCAATACGCGCAGCAGCTTGGCTTGCGTGGCAATCGGCATTTCGCCGATCTCATCCAGCAGCAGCGTGCCTTCTTCCGCCAGTTCGAAGCATCCGGCGCGGCGTTCCACAGCGCCGGTAAATGCGCCCCGTTCATGGCCGAAGATCTCGCTCTCAATCAGGGTTTCCGGAATCGCTGCGCAGTTGACCGCTACAAATGGCTTACTGCTGCGCCCGCTCAAATCATGCAGCGTACGCGCCACGATTTCCTTGCCCGTTCCACTTTCTCCCGTAATCAAGACCGACACGTTGTTGGGAGCAATGCGTTCGATCAGGCTGAAGATTTCCTGCATCTGGCTGGATTTACCAACCAGAGAACCGAGCACCCCGGTTTCTTCGGCCCGAGGACGGGCGCTTGCGATGACGCGCTCCGCCTCCCGTTGTGAACTGGCGCTGGAGAGCAGTCGCTTCAGGCGAATGGGATCTACCGGTTTCTGGATGTAATCGAACGCGCCCATCTTCATGGACTCAACGGCGCTCTCAATGCTGCCTTGCGCGGTCAGCATGATGACGGCAAACTTCTGTTCCAGCTCGCCGAGGTGTCCGAGAAGGGTCAAGCCATCCATCCGAGGCATTTTCAGGTCGGAAACAAGAATGGTCGGCTGCCAATCCCGCACGCGCTCCAGCGCTTCCACGCCGTCCTGCGCCACTTCCGTGGAGTAGCCCCAGCCGGAAATGAGTTCTGCCAGGCCCATGCGGGCATTCGGTTCGTCTTCG
>JAKAYS010000116.1 GCA_021826695.1 Acidobacteriota bacterium
TGGCTCTGTTGACATCCTCTCTATGGCAAGCGGAAAGCAGGCAGCCGGAGGCGGTATAGGTTGAAGGCCAAGCCGAGCAGGAGAGCTTGGCGGGATTGCGTGTGCAGAGTTCTGCCGGGAGCCCGGCAGGAGAGTTTGCGTTTTACTGCCGAGAAGACGCTTTCGATCAAGGAGCGTTTTCCATATTGTTCGGTGGGGAAGTTCTCCCGCATCTGGAGGCGCACGCCGGATGCACTGCAACTGGAGCGGCGTTTGGCCGGAACGGAGTTTTTTCTCCGCGGGCGCGCAGGACGGCCAACACCGCGTGGGCCAGCATGGCCAGAGTGATGTGCCGTTTCCCACCTTCCCACTGCCACGGCGGGTGCGAATTATTCGAAGGTTGTACCCAGGTGTTTGTGACGGTTGCAAGGAAACCCGGCCAGCTCGTTCTTTCTCTGTCCCATGAGGACATCCTCAGATGGAGCGGCCGGGATTCGAATCTCCCTTGTGTGCCTTGAGCACGAATAGAAGTCTGTCGGCAACTATTCGCAAATTACCTCTGGACAGGTGCGCCTTCTTTCATAGAAGTTGTTGCTTTATGAAGGCCGGACGGCAACCGAAAATGTGACCGTATGTACTCGGCTCCCGCTGACGGCGAAGACAGTGACCGGCACGGTTTCCCACTTTGCCCACGTCGTGGCCTTGAGCGTAAGGACAGATATCCCGCTGTATAAGGACGAGCGACTGAAGTAGGCGCTGACGCCGGCAGGGAGTCCTTTCACGGAAAGCTGGACTAGTCCGAAGTCGAACGAATTCACCCCTATATTGATCGCTACGTGTCCACCTCCCATGT
Organism: Acidobacteriota bacterium; assembly: GCA_021826695.1. Taxonomy (GTDB): domain Bacteria; phylum Acidobacteriota; class Terriglobia; order Terriglobales; family Acidobacteriaceae; genus JAKAAZ01. Next base: position 833 of record JAKAYS010000116.1, read on the forward strand.
AGTAGGCGGGCAGAAACGCGGCAGAGTTATGCGCATACACATTGAAGTCGGGGTATGCGGGACGAGGGGGAGCACAATTCCATGGCGCTGCAATGTAAGAGACCCAATACGAACTGAGGTCCTGGCCGGTAACATTTTGCCAGCCGCTTAGGTTTTCATGTCTGCCATACTGAACGATGAAATCGGTCGGTTGGCTGCTATTGGACCAGTGGTTGTTTCCCGATTGCAGGCTATTGACGAACTCGTCCCATTGGGTACCACTCAGATAGGTATTGAAGACGAACTGTTGCGGACCCACCGAAGTCAAAGTGTTCCCCTCCAACTTCATGTTCGAGTTCGTGGTGTGGAGGGTTTGTCCGGTTTGCCAATCAGTGAAATACCGTCCGTCGGGCGCTCCCGCCAGATACAATTGCCCGTTCAGGAACGGCACCGTTCCACCGTTGTTATAAAAATGATTGCCGGTCATGGTGACGTTCTCCGCGTCGGTGGCAACGACACCATCCTCACCCGCGGAACATAAGCTGCTGTTCTCCAGTGTGATGGGGCCCTGACTGGCTTCCAGTTGCAGGTTGGACAATAAACTTCCCGACAGGATTGCGTCGTTTATCGTGACATCCTCATTGTCCGTGTCGAACCACAGGCCTTGCGCCAGGTTGTTATAGGCAAGCTGGCCCAATACTTGGGCGCTGTGCATGCCCATCAACTTAGTGCCGCTCTGGGAGAAGTCATAGAGACCGCCCATTCCACCGCGCCAGTTGTTATAGTCGGTCTCGTTGCTTTGAAAAAGAGAATACAAGTCGTGAAATCCGGACAGTCCTGCCCCGCCGTTGTAACTTCCGATGGAATATTGCACCGTGATATAGCTACTTCCGCTGATGTCCAGGCCACTCCAGTTGTTCCAGGTGGCCTGAACGTGGTCGAAGAGAATATTGCGGCTGCTGAAGACCTCGACTCCGCTCTGGTTCATGCAGGAAGCCGCGTGTTGAAACACCAATCCGCGAAACACCATATTGGAGCGGCCCTGTACGGTAAGCGTTTGCGCGCGGTTGGCAATTTCCACCTGCGCCGTATTCAGGTCGATCCCAGTCGGCGCCCAAATGTCGACGGTCCCGTATTGCTGGTTGATCCAAAACGTTCCGGCGCGGCCTTGTTCCGGACTCAATACCTGTGTAAGAGGCACGCCATTGACGAAGAGCATCTCTCTGCGTTCGGTGATTGGGGGAAGATCGGTAGGCCAGCCAGGCGGCAGCGCGCACGGATATACATCATCTTTCCATCTGGCCGTATATAGACCATTGCCGTCCGAACGGATTCCTGTGAGCACATCCGCCGCATCGATGATTGCGGTTCCAGTGGTGCTTGCCTCAATGGTGATGGGCGCGCCGGTCATTCCATAGGAGTAGCCGATGTTAACCAATTCGTGATACACACCGGGGGCGACCTGGATCCTGGTACCCGCGCCATGTGAATTGTTGATGAGGGCCTTGGCTACAGCAGCCTGGATGGTTTTGAGAGGTCTCGAATATGTACCCGGGTCTGAATCCGATCCGGATTGTGCATTCACATAGAGAGTGACACTCTCATTTTCTGATACGTTCGCTTGGGCGAACACATAATTGCAGGAGGTTGCAGCCGCTGCAATTAGGAAAATAATCAATAGGGTTCTAAATTTCACGACGGCCCTTTCGAGTGCCAAGTTGGAAATTACGATTCTCGGGTGAAGGGCAGTTTAAAGCGAAGGTCGAAAAAATCGTTCAAAAGTGTTGCTTGCGATTCCGTGATTGCGCCGCATGCATGCGGGACCTTTTAGCAGACCCTCCTTCCAGGGGGCGCATGGAACCACTTGGAGCAAAATCAGCACCTGCAGATGCCAACTTGTCTCGCGCTAACCTAAACAAAGGCTAGATTGCAGACATCCGGACACAATTATTTTTTTTGAACTGGTGTCAGTTCAACAACACCAAGGAGCAGGGGGAGGTGGCTGGCTTTCCAGACTCACTTCTTAAAATGAACGCAAAAAAAACATTTGTCTGGAAAAACCGCATTGCAAAACACACATAGTGCATTAAAAGACATCTAAGCTTCTTAAACGTGAAGCTTTACAATTTGTTTGTTGCCTGATGATGTTTCAATTTATAAAACAAAAACTCTCCAAACGTCAAATTTTTTTTGAAATGTCCATCATTTTCTGGAATTTTTAGAGCGGATTTACCGATACTGTAATCGAAAAGAATGGGTGTCATTCTAAGGTCGCCCCTCCGCGGCGGGGCTTGATGTTGAGCCCCACATTGAAAGGGAGCAAGAAAGGGTCTCACCTGAACCCCTCCTTGCTCCTTCGCAACACGCCAGTGGAAAAACCAATCGGCAGTTGTGGTTCTATATCGGCCGGATGGCGACCGAAAATGTGACAGTATGCACCCTGCTTCCGCTGACCGCAAAAACGGTGACTGGCACAGTTTCCGAAGTTGCAGAAGATGAAGCTTTGAGCGTGAGGACAGAGTTCCCACTGGTTAAGGTCGGAGAACTGAAGCTGGCGCTCACGCCTGAAGGCAGTCGATCAGTGGAGAGATGGACCGTTCCAAAGCCGAACGACTTCAGCCCTATATTGATTGCAATGGTCCCATTCGACATGTAATAGACGGGCAGAAAGGCGGCAGTATTGTGCGCATACACATTGAAGTCTGGGTATACAGGAGTGGGAGGCAAACAGTTCGCTACTGTTGTTGTCAGGGAAGTTCCCCAATACGAGCTGAGATCCTGACCTGTTAGATTCTGCCAGCCACTTAAATTTTCGCGTTTACCATCCGGAACGCCGAAATCTGTCGGTTGAGTTGCATCGAACCACCCGTTATTCCCCGAACTTAGGCTATTGGAAAATTCAGTCCAATCGGTGCCGCTTAGATAAGTATTAAATACGAACTGCTGCGTGCCTACCGATGTGAAGTTATTGCCCTGCATTTTCGTGTTCGAGGTATAGAGGAGATATGATTGTCCCGTCTGCCAATCTACAACAGACCTGCCTCCAGGTTTGCCTGCCAGATAGAACTGTCCATTCAGGAACGGTACTGTTCCGCCGTTGTTATTGAAGGTGCTGCCAGTTACGGTTATACCCTCTGTATTGACGGCGATGATGCCCGCGCCGCCAGCACAAAAAGTACTGTTCTGCACAGTGATGGGGCCTTCATTGGCTTCCAGTTGTAGATTGGACAGCAAACTTCCCGACAGAATTGCGTTACTTATCGCGACATTTTTATTGTCCGTATCGAACCACAAACCTTGCGCCAGGTTGTTATAGGCGGACTGCTGTAAAACCTGGACACTGTGCATGCGCATCAATTTAGTACCGCTCTGGGAGAAGTCATAGAGAGCGCCCATGCCACCGCGCCAATTGTTATAGTCTGTCTCGTTGTTTTGAAAAAGAGAATTCAGGTCTTCAAAAGCGGACAGTCCTGCTCCGCCGTTATAGCTGCCGGTCGAGCCTTGCACAGTGATGTAGCTGCTGCTACTGATGTCCATGCCACTCCAATTGTTCCAGTTGGCCTGAATGCGATCGAAAAGAACGTTGCGGCTGCTGAAGACTTCAGCGCTGCTCTGGTTCATGCAGGAAGCTCCATGTTGGAACACCAATCCGCGAAAGACCATATTGGAGCGCCCCTGGACGATAAGCGTCTGCGGACGGTTCGCAATTTCCACTAGCGCTGTAGCCATGTCCGTGCCAGTTGGCGGCCAAAGAACCACCGACTGGTATTGCTGATTGACATAGAACGTTCCAGGGAGATCTCGTGTGGGATCCAATACCTGGGTAAGAGATTGGCCATTGATGAAGACCATCTCCCTGTGCAGCGTGATCGGAGGGAGCGTAGTCGGCCAACCGTTTGGAAGAGGACAAGGTTCCACGTTGTCTTTCCAACTGGCGACATACCGGGCACTATTGATCTCACGTATTCCTGTGAGCACATCCGCCCCATCAATAATTGCGGTCCCAATCGTGGTCGCCTCAATCGTGATGGGCGCGCCTGTCATTCCATAGGAATAGCCAATCTGTACCAATTCTCTGTAAACACCGGGGGCGACTTCTATCCTGGTGCCTGCGCCGCGCGAATTGTTGATGAGGGCCTTGGCCACAGCAGCCTGGATTGTTTTGAGTGGACTCGAAGCAGTGCCTGGATCTGAATCCGATCCGGTTTGCGCATTTACATAAAGATAAATAGTTTGATTTTCCACTACGTTCGCTTGCGCGAACACGTAATTGCATGAAGTTGCAATCGCTGACAAGAAGAGAGTAACCAAAACAGTTTTAAATCTCATGACTGCCCTTTCAAACGCTAAGCTGGGGGATTACTTTGCAAAAATGAAGGGTAAAAAAGTTCAATTAACAAATCTGTTCAAAGATGGTGCCAGTTATTCCAAATTGCGCGTTATAAACGCAAAAAACTTTTAGCACGACCTCCTTTCTGGGTCATGCACGGTACTTATCGATTCGAGCCAGCATGTGCAGATGCCGACTCGTGGGCAATGTCCCCTCTAGGGGCTTCGTTGCAAATTTGTAAACGCAGTTGTTTTTTTGAACTGGAGTCAGTTCAACAACACCAAGGGATAGGAGGAAGGGGCTGGCTTACCAGACTCACTTCAAAAATAGGTACAAAGATACATTCGCCCATAAAGGACGTATTGCGTGACACACTCGTCCCAAGAGAGGTAAAAAATCCCCTGGAACGTGGAAATTCTGGAGCTGTTTTACTGCTGAAGTTGGTATTTTTATAAAACAAAAAATGTCAAAGGTCAATTACTTTCGTAATTGTTGGCAATTTATTTAGCTAGGTTAGTTTTCTAGTAACTAGACGAAGAAGCGGAATGTATCAATTTCCCAGTATTTACTTGTGTTTTTTAGGTAGTAACACGTTCTGGATCGTGAAATCCAAGCAACGGTACATGCCCAAGAAAAAGGGCATGCAGGTTACCTCCAGGGGCAGACGGGGTTCCTGGTAAAAGTGTTTCGATGTGATCTTTTGGGTTGGGTGTTCTATTTAGTTATCAGCCCAGTGATAATTGATTTCTGTGAGACGATGCGCTATCTTCGCCGCTCCAGTAACTCCATCAATTCAACTTCATTCAAAATAGGGACTCCCAACTTGCGGGCCTTGTCCAGCTTGGAACCAGCCTCATTCCCAGCGACGACATAGCTGGTTTTCTTGCTGACGGAACCGGAGACATTGCCACCTTCGCGTTCAATTCTCTCTTTGGCCTCTTCGCGTGTCAGCGTGGGCAGTGTACCAGTCAGCACAAAGGTCAACCCGGACAGCTTCGAGGAAATCTTCTTCTGTTCGGCAGTAAAATTCAGTCCGGCCTGACGCAGTTTCTCAATCAACTCGCGATTGGCAGGCACTTGAAAAAATTCTTGAATCGACATCGAGATACGCGGACCGATTTCCTGTACGCGCTCCAGTTCTTCGGTGCTGGCCTGCATCAAACGGTCCATAGAGCCAAAGGCGTCGGCCAAAAATTGCGCCGTGCGCTCGCCGACGAAGCGAATGCCCAGGCCCAGCAACACTCGATCCAGCGGCGCCTGTTTCGAGCGCGCAATCTCCTGCAAAAGCGACTGCGCGGTTTTCTCGCCGATGCGATCCAGCGACAACAGCGCGGCTTCGTCGAGTTGGTAAATGTCCGCCAGGTTGCGGACCAGTCCGCGCTCTGTGAGTTGATTGACGACGGCTTCACCGAGTCCCTCGATGTTCATGACTTTGCGCGCGGAAAAATACAGCAGGCTCTCTCGCAGTCGCGCCGGGCAGTTGACATTGATGCACCGAAAATCCACTTCGTCTTCTTCGCGAACCACAATGCTGCCGCACTCCGGGCAATGCGTAGGGAAGATGAAGTCGCGCGTATCGGCAGGACGCTTCTCGCGCAGCACCGCGACAACTTTTGGAATGACATCCCCGCCCCGCTCGACCGTCACCCAGTCGCCAATCTTCAGATCCAACCGCGTAATTTCATCGGCATTGTGCAGTGTGGCACGGCTGACCGTCGTTCCGCCGATGGGAACGGGCGTCAGCTCGGCCACGGGCGTCAGTTTTCCCGTTCGGCCCACCTGGACGGTGATGTTTTGTACTTGCGTGGCTGCCGAGCGCGCGGCGAATTTATACGCGATGGCCCAGCGCGGAGCGCGTCCGGTAAATCCTAGTTTGTCCTGTAGCGCGCGGCTGTTTACCTTAATCACCACACCATCGATTTCGTAAGGCAGAGATTCGCGCAGAGCGTCGGCTTTGGCTATAAATTCCCACGCGTCGTCGATGTTCTGCACCAGAGCGCGCTTCGGGTTCACGCGAAAACCTGCGGCGTTCAACGCATCCAGCGTCTCGCTTTGCTGAGGAAAAATATAACCGCTTTCACTCAACCCAAAGTACGCGTAGAAATCCAGCCGCCGCTGCGCCACGATGTTTGGCTCCAGCGTACGCAATGTTCCGGCTGCTGCGTTGCGGGGATTCGCCGCGGGAGCAAGCCCCTGCTCTTCGCGCTCCGCGTTCAGCTTCTGAAATGCAGCCATGGGCAGCACAACTTCACCGCGCACCTCAAAGTTTGCAGGCAGTCCGGAAGCGAGCATTCTCGCTGGGGAAATGCTTAGCGGCACCGAACGGATCGTCCGTACATTACTGGTAACGTCTTCTCCAATCACACCATCCCCACGCGTCACGCCGCGTACCAGCCGCGCGTTTTCATAGGTTAGCGCCAGCGACAGGCCGTCCATCTTCAACTCGCAAACATACGCGACCGTTTCTTCGCCTGCCAGTTCACGCACGCGTCGGTCCCACTCGCGCAACTCAGCTTCATCGTAGGCATTGTCGAGCGAGAGCATGGGCCGCGAGTGCGCCACTTTCACGAAGCCCTCTTTTGGCTTGCCGCCAACCCGCTGCGTGGGAGAATCTTCCGTCCGCAGCTCTGGATGCTCCTCTTCCAGCGCGCGCAACTCGCGCATCCACGTGTCATATTGCGCGTCGGAAACCTCTGGCGCATCCAGCACGTAGTAGAGATACTCATGGTGCCGCAACGTCTCGCGCAGGGCGTTGATTTTCTCGGAAACAGGTCCGCTCGTAGATTTTTCAGACATCGAAGGAATTATAGAGAGCGCAAAGGGACAGAATGAAATCGACAGCCGCGATTACGCCGTCTTTCGACCGGCGGGTCGCAGAACAAGCACCACCTGCAAATCCACTACAACGTGCATCACCATCGGCAAAATCAAGTTTCCGCTCAGTAGGAACAGCAGGCCGAAGGCAAAGCCAGCCAGCGCAGTGCTGAACACGCCGGACGCTCCCTGATACAGATGGTTCCATCCGAAACAGATTGACGAGGCGATGAGGGCCAGCGTCCAGCCAAGATAGAGCGGCGCATGGTGGAGATACGGCATCAGGAAGCCGCGAAATAGGATTTCCTCGCAAATTCCGGCGCTAACGCAAAGGAAAGTGAACCAGCGAATCTCCTCTGCCGTGGCAGGCAGGAAGAAAGCCAAGGCCCGTTGATATTCGCGAACATAGGCTTGTCGCGTCTTGGAACTTCGCGCGCCGCGAATGCCTGGAAGCAGTGCTGCGGCAAAGAATAGCGTGAGCAGCGCGCTGGCGATGACCCGAGACATTATGCCGCCAAGCAGCCAGGATATGTCTACTGGCTGGGCTGGTGATTGGAACACCCGATAGAAGCCGACGGCCCAGCATGTCATCGACGCAAGAATCCATAGCCCGGCAATCGAGCGCTGATAATAGCGCAGCTTCAGCTTCGCATTCTTTTTTAGCTGACCTGTGGCGTAGTAGTCCCACGCGGGGAGTAGGACAATCAGGACTAGAGCAAGGAACTGCTGTGCTGCCGCGTTGGGGGTACTGAGCATGGTGCCACCTGAAAAGAATTTATAACGCGAACCTACTTTTGTATTTGGTCATGAGCCTTACGCGCGCCAAGGTATTTTTTTAAACTACCATGGTAGGATGACTATGGTGAGAATTTATGAAAACGATGGCTGCGGGGACATTTAAGACCAATTGCCTGGCTGTCATGGATGAAGTCCAGGCCAGGAAAGAGTCCGTCGTAATCACGAAACACGGTAGGCCAGTCGCCAAGCTTGTGCCGGTGGGCGAGGCCAGAGACAGTATCTACGGTTTTTTCCAAGGCAAGGGCGCTGTCCTGGGAGATATCGTGGCTCCAGCAATGCCCCTGGAAGAATGGGGCAGGCTCAAGTGATTCTGATCGACACCCACATTGTGGTCTGGCTGGCGTTCGATCCCAAGAAACTTTCTCGCAAGGGCCGCGCCGCCATTGATGAAGCCAGGCAAAATGGAGAAGGTTTGGCCATCGCTTCCATGAGTCTTTTTGAGTTGGCCTTAATTGCAACTCGCGGATGCATTCAACTCAGCGCTTCCTTAGAATCATTTCTGCAAGAAGTGGAGACCCTGTTTATTGTGAAACCGTTGACTGGCCGTATCTCCGCCAGATCGCAAACCCTACCCGCGACCTATCCCAAAGATCCAATAGACCGCATCATCGGAGCGACAGCGCTGATCGAGGGTCTCTCACTCATCACCGCCGATGAACGAATCCGCAAGGCCAAGGTGGTTTCGACGATCTGGTAACGCCACGAGGCCGCAACGAACATCGTTCTTTTGTCGAGGAAGTTTGCATCGAAGCAGCGCGGCTGGACTGTGTATCCTCAAACCTTACGTGGAGCCTTGAATGGAACCGGTCACACATTTTTTAACGGGCGCTTGTCTCGGGCGATCGGGATTCAATCGCACCACGGCCTACGCAACGCTGGCAATGACATTGGCTGCGGAAGCGCCGGACCTGGATGTGCTGTGGGGCTTTCACGGGCCGCTGGCCGCGTTCGAGCACCATCGCGGCATTACACACACATTTCTCGGCGCTCCCTTCATGGCGCTGCTGGTTACGGGCGGCGTTTGGCTTTGGCATCGCTGGCGTAGTCGACGCGAGGAGCGGCGCGGCGGCGCTGCCCGCAATAGCAGCAAACTGCTGGGACCGCCGGTGCGCTGGGGGTGGATATGGTTCCTGGCGCTGCTCGCCGACCTGAGCCACCTTCTACTGGACTGGACCAATAACTATGGCGTCCGGCCATTTTTCCCTTTCAATCCGCACTGGTATGCGGGGAATATCTATTTCATTTTTGAGCCGGTGTATTTTGCCGCTCTGCTGGCTGCATTGATTGTTCCGGCGATTCTCGGCCTGGCCGACCGGGAGATCGGTGTCCGTCGCCAGCTTTTCCATGGGCGTGGCTGGGCCATCTTCGCGCTTTGCTTTGGCGTGGTGCTGGGCTGCTGGCGATGGGCGGAGCACGAGCGCGCCCTGCATCTGCTGGCGCAGCAGAATTATCAGAACGAAGCCCCTATCAAGATGAGTGTCAGCCCTTATCCGGTGGACCCATTTCGTTGGTTCGGCGTGGTCGAAACCAAGGATTTTTATCAGACCGCGACCATGAATACGCGGACCGGCGAGTTCACCAGCCAGGACCCAGAAGATATCTATTACAAACAGCCGCAGACACAGGCGATCCTTACCGCGAAGGAGTCCTGGCTGGGGCGGGTGTTCCTTGACTGGTCCAAGTTTCCTTACGTAAATGCGTCAAGCGGATTTGGCACTGTTCCGAGCGACGCGCAGCACTACACTCAGGTACATTTTCAGGACCTACGCTTTGCCTACGATGTTTTATTTATCAATGGCCGCAAGGACAATCCGCTGGGCGGGACGGTAACGCTTGGGCCAAACGGCAAGGTGGATGAGATGGAGATTGACGGCCGAATGCAGAAGTAAACGCAGATTTTGCGGCATGGACATTATTGGCAACGTGAAAACTAATTTTGATCGGGCCAAATTTGCCTTGACCTTGCCTGCTGAAGCCGAAACAATGGAACTTCCACCGGTGGGCTGCACAACTCGCCGCATACCCTATTGTTAAGAGGATCGAATGTTCAGTTATTTCTTCGTTTTGATGGCAGTCTTTACCCGCATTCTTCCGCATCCGTGGTGGAACTTTACCGCCGTAGGCGCTTCGCTGCTCGTGTTCGGAGCGCGCCGCTCGCCGAAGTTTTTTCTTCTTCCCGTACTGGCGCTGGCAGCGACGGACTATTACCTGACGGTGTTCGCTTACAATTATCCGTTCCATGTGCAGTTTTATCTGGTGACATGGGCCTGGTATCTGGGCGCGTGCTGGATGGGCTGGGCATTACTGCGCAATCGCGCCAGTGCCGGACGGGTCGTCGGGGCCGCACTGAGCGCATCGACGTCGTTTTTTCTGGCGAGTAACTTTGCTGTCTGGATTGGATCCGTCATGTACCCGCACACGTTGAGCGGACTGGCTACCTGCTACCTCGCAGGTCTTCCGTTTTATCGGAATGATGTCCTCTCCACCACGCTGCTGACCAGCGCAGTGTTCGGCGTGCCAGTGCTGGCGCGGCGGATGGCGGAAGAGTGGCATCGGCGAACGCTGGGCGGCGCGAACGCAGCGTAGTTGGACGCTTTTTCAAGTTAGCTATTGATTCGGCGGCTCGTGGAATCAATCCATGGCCTCCCACCCTGGCCGCAAACAACGCGG